>DVHJ01000082.1 GCA_018712145.1 Candidatus Faecousia faecigallinarum
CGGCCTGGGCGGCCGCAGCCTCTTCTGCAGCCTGCTCGGCGGCGTCCTTATCCGCAGCGGCAGACTCGGCAGCTTCTTCCGCAGCAGCCTGGGCAGCTTCGGCAGCTGCCTTGGCTTCCTCGGCGGCCTTCCGAGCAGCCTCGGCAGCAGCTTGGGCTTCCTTGGCGGCGTTCAGCAGCAGATCGGCCTCAGAGGAGAATTCCGCCGTAATATACACATCCTCACCAGGCATGACAAACTGGTTATTTTCTACCGGCATGCCGTTCGCCTTCAAACTGCCGTCCACCAGGACATAGCCCTGGTTCGGAGTGATAGTGAGAGTGATGGTTTCGCCCTCTTGGGCTTCAGTTTTGCTGGGAACAATGGTACCGTTTACCACAGTATCGGCAATAATGATTTGATAGGTAACGGGGTTAACGGTGACGGTAGCGGTATCGCTCTTGGTGGGATCAGCCACGGAAGTTGCCGTGACAATGAGGGTTGTCCCTGTCTCTCCCTGGCCCAGGAACAACTGGCCGTTGTCAATCCGGGTACCGCTGCTGGTGTTGCCGGAGATGGACCAGGTGACGTCGGTGTTGTCCGTACCGGTGACGACAGCGGTAAACTGACCCTTCTGGCCGGGGTTAGCATCTACCGTCATGGTCTTGGGCTCTACGGTAACGGTGACCTCCTGGGTGGTCTGGCCCTGAGCATACAGCTCCAGCTCATAGATCCGCACACAATCGGCCCAGCCAGTGGTGTCGGTCTTGCTTACGTTGAGTTTGAAGATTCGGGCGTCTTGAGCGTCAAATTCATGGGTGGTGATATCGCTGGTGTTGCCGGTGACGTTGGCAATTTCCGTCCAGTAGGCGTTGTCCGCCAGCAGGGTGCAGCGCTCTTCGTAGGACATAGCCAGCAGCTCCTCCACGGAAATTTTGCTGGTGTCCAGGGTGTACAGCTGGAAGTCGGAGGTGTTGATCTTGCCTGCCGGACTTTCGTTGGCCGCGCCAGCGTGGCGGATGATGGCTTTTGCCACGTTTAGATTCTGCCCAATGTCAAAGGCTACCCACATGTCTTTGCCGTCCACGCACCACTTATCCGTGTCGGCATTGGCGTACAGCCCGTCAAACAGCTTTTCCGGACCTCTGCTGCTGCCAAGCGCGCCATTTCCGGATTCCGGCCCGTTGTAGGCCACAACAGTGGCGTTCAGTGCGACATTGGTGTCCTCATCCACTTCGCCGCCAGGGGTGGTGGGTTCGGGCGGGTCGGTGGGATCGGTAGTTTCCGTCACGGTAACGGTGGCGGAAGCGGACTTGGTGCTGTCAGCCACGGAAGTGGCAGTAACGGTCAGAGTCGTGGCGGTCTCACCGGAGGCCACGGTGAGTAGACCGTTGACCAGGGTGGTGCCGTCATCTGCATTGCCGGACAAGCTCCAGGTGACGCTTTGATCCACCGTACCAGTGCCGGTAACGGTGGCAGTGAACCGCTGGGTGCCACCCTGGGCTACAGTAGCCGTTTCTGGGTCAATGGTAACCCCGGAGATGGCGTCCACTTCCACTAGGCCCCGCACCGCTTCTTCCAGGGCGATGCGCAGCTGCTCCACTTCGTAGGCGCTGCTGTCATCGGCGGCAATGGCGTCTTCGGCAGCCTTCAGAGCCGCGGCAAAGACAGCATAGGTGGCGGTGGTGTAATTTGCCTCCGGATAAGCTGCGGCAAACTCGGCGCAAAGCTCGGCCAGACGCTGGGTACTGGCCTTAAAGCGCAGGTTAGCATAAGCTTCGTTCAGCTCGGCCCGGGCGGTTTCCGCCTGAGCGGCAGTGGGCGTACCGGCAGCTACCGTCTTGGCAGCCGCCAGCTTTTCGGCAAAGGCGGGCCAGGTGGCGCTGGTGCAGTCTGCCTGGGCAATCTTATCGCACTTGGCAATCAGCTCCAGCAGGCCGGAGAGGTCGGCGCCCAGTTCCATGGGATCTCCGTAGGGCAGGGCATAACGGGGAGAGTCGGGCTTTCCCTCTTTGTACAGCTCATAATACACTGTGCCGCCGTTGGAATCCAGGGGGACTCTGGACTGGGTAATGACCCCGTTTTCCGCCGGAAGTGTGTGGAGAATGGCGGTCTCAGCATCGGCAGAGGTAAAGATCCGCATGGTCACGCCGTCTTCCAGCCCGGTGGCGGTGAGGGTGGCGTACTGCTGGCGCAGTTGTACACCATAGGTGGTGCGGGTGAGGGTGACGCTTTCCGGCTCACCAATGGGATCGCCGGATTCCGGAGCGTAGTACACGCTGGCCCGGCGGCTGTTGGTCACTTCTGCGCCGGAACCGTCCAGCACATCGTAGTACAGCCGGCCGCCCTCCGGATTCAGCTCTAACCCGGAGAACTTGGCGATGCCAACTCCCCGCTGCTTGTAGGACTCGTCCGGCTGGGTGGCGTTGACCACGGCAAAGGGCTCTTCCGCGGTGAGGTCGGTAAACAAACGAACCTTGCCGGTATCTTCATGGAAGACACCGTTGCCGTCGGCATAGGTGCCGGAGGAATAGAGCATTTTCACGTTGTCCACCACCACGGTATCCGTAGCGCCGGCGTTGTTCTTCACGGTGATGTTCCGGGCGTAGGGGGAGGCGGTGTTGCTAATGGCTGCATTTTCATACAGCTCAAATTCGTAGATCCGGATGGCGCTCCAAGCGGAGTTATCCGAGTCGGTGACATTCAGCTTCACATACCGGGCGGTAATGGGGGCATCCAGGTTCCGGTCGGTGATGTCCTGTTTATTGCCCGTTACCGCGTCTGCAGCGGTGAAGCTCATGGTGGCTACCCGCTGGCGGCTTTCCGCATCGTCGCCGGTGAGCAGGGGTTGCCCATCGTCCGGGGCATAGGACAGGTCAAAGGCCACGGTGTTCATGTCCACGCCTTCACCGGCACCGGGACAGTTGGCGTGATAGACCACCCAGCGGCTGATTTCTTTGTTTTCGCCCAGGTCAATGACGGCATAGCCTCTGCTGGACGTGGAGCACCACTTACTGTTGGCAATTACGCCGTCGTTGATCATCCGCACGGCGCCGTCATTGGTGCAGGCTACGCTACTAACCGCCGGGGCGTTCAAGGCCAGGTTGGGGCCTTCCTCAAACACGGGGACAAAGCCGTCCGGCACTTCTTCCGGCCAGGCGATGGAGAACCGGGTCACGCCGCCTTTGACGCAGTTTTCGGAATAGGACACAATCTCAAAGTTGCAGGCGGTTTCGCCCTCTTCCTTCTCGAAGCTGCCCAGGTAGAATGCATCGCTGGGGGTGGCGCCAACGAATTCCCGGGTACCATCGGTATGTACCCGGTAGATCCGGTACATGAAGGCATCCTCCGCCGCTTCCCAGTATACCCGGGCTTCCATGGTCTTGTCCGTGGGGTAGATCACCTCGTCCAGGGTCACCTTTTCCGTGGCGGCCGGGGCGGTGTCATGGGTGGTGAAGCCCATCTGGCCCACATTGATGGTGTAATCGGTTACGCCCTCCGGGGCGGTAAACCGCAGGGAGATGGCGATGGCCGTCTTACCGGCGTCTTCGGACAGATCCACGGTGGCGGTGTTCCACTGGCCGTCGGCGGTGGTTTCCACCGGGTAGAACTTGAAGTTCTCTGCATCGTAGGTATCGCCGAAGCACAGGCCCAGTTCCACGTTCACGCCGTTTACCGGGGTCTTGTAGATGAAGGTAAACTTGCTGTCCTGGGTAATGGCCAGCTGGGCGCTGTAGAGCTTGATGTGGTTGGCCAGTCCAGCGTCCATGGAGCCGGAGAACTTCATGGAGGTGCCGCCATACCAGGCGTCTTCAAAGTCAATGATAGCGTCCAGCTTCTGGCCGTCGGATTCGATGATCCAGCGCCAGGTGGGCAGCACATCGGTGAGGGAGCGGTTGGACCAACCGTCTTCCTTGCCAATGACCACGCCGTCTTCGTAGAAGCGGTAGCCGTTGCCAGTGGTGAAATTGGTGACAAAGTCGGTGCCGATCACCGGGGTGCGGTCAGCCACCAGACTGGCAAAGCCGCAGAATTCGTTGGCAGGCCGGTAGGTAGAGGAGGGGTCAAAGGTGGGACCGACCCACAGCTTCTGATCCTGCACATTGATGAAGTCGGCAGAGCTGGAAGAGGCGGACATCGAGCTGGTGGGGGCCAGAATGCCCAGGGAGCTAATCAGCTTGCCGTTGGCCCGGTCCTGTCCCTCCAGCCGGGTGACATAGTCGCCGCCCTTGGAGCCGGAAGCCATAGGCCAGTATTCCCAGGTAGAGTGGATGTTCCAGGGATCCACACCGGTGGCCTCAGCCGCCGCAATGGAGCTGGAGGGGCCGGACCAGCCGCCGGACATATCCAGCCACCAATGGTCGGTGATCCGGGTGTCGCCGTCCTGCATCCAGCTGGTGATGCTGCCGGTGCTGACGTTGCCAGAGCCGTTATACCAGGTAATGGTAAAATTATCCGGCTTGTGCTCTTGCAGGTAGATGAGGAACTCACGGAAGCCGGAAACGCCGGTACCAGACTCGGCATTAAAGATGTAACCGTCAAAGCCGTAGTACTGGGCGATTTCAATGAGCTTATCGGCAGCAATGAAATTGCCGTTCTCGTCCTGCTCCACCATTTCCTGGACGAAACGGTTGCCATAGGCGCCGTCGCCCCAGGGCAGGAAAATGGTGCCGGTGGCGGGCACGCCGTTGCGGTGGGCCGCGTCGATCACCTCGGGAGAGGGGATGGCAATGGGGCCTTCCGCAGAGGAGCCGCCCCAGAAGTTAAAGATGTCTACGTATTGGAAATTATTAAAGGCATAGACGAAATCTTCGTCAGTGCCCTGGGAAGGCGCCTGGCTGGCCCGGGCATTGGCCATGGCCAGAGGCATCACCTTGGCATCCCGAGAGGCCAGAGGATTGACATTGGGGCCCATCCACCGCTCCCGAAGCTCAATGGCGCCTCGGTTATACCGGGCGTCGGGGTCGTTGTCGGGACTCCAATTCTTCAGCTCATCGATCTGGAAACAGGAGCCATAGGGCTGTAGGGTCTCATTTTCATAATAATACTCGTTGGGGATTTCCAGCGGTTCCGGCCAGTAGCCCAGCACGGCGCCTGCTGCCGAGGCGGGTTTATTGACTACCCCGGCAAACATGCCCACGGCCAAGGCAGCTGCGCTGACCAAGGATACCGCTTTGCGGAAAACATGTCTCTTCACTTGCGCTTCCTCCATTTCAGTGTTTGACCCGTGCGCCGGTGCGAAGGGCGGCTCAGCCGCCGGGGGAGGCTGGATTTCCAACTGCGCCGGGCAAATACCCAGCGCTCCCCACCAAAACCACAACCGTTCACCCGGAAAACCGGCATAGACTTGCTGCCCAGCAGCATCGCCGCAACTTTGGCCATATTACATAACCAGTATACCATACTTGTAAAAAAGATCAATATCGCAAAAGGAAAGAAAATAGTATCTGTATAGTTTCACCAAAGCCTTCGAGTGGCCTTTCACGCCGGGGGACGGCAGATTTTGACAGGAGCACAGGCGAAAATGGTAAATCTGGTTGCGTACGCACAAGTAAGGCCCCGGGGCACCCCGGGGCCTTACTTGTCAGAAGAGGATGAAACAAGAAAGAGAGAAGCGCAATCTATATGAAACAGCGTTTTGCCGCTGTTGGCTGGCACAAAGTAACGTTTACTTAATTGTCGCCAAAGAAGGGGGCGAAGTAGTTGTACCACTCCTCATAAGAGCCGTCTTCCGGCATCTCCCCGGAGGGCTGCTCAGTCTGAGACGGGTCGTTTTCTACCGTTTTTTCGTCCAGGGTAATATTCAATGTCAGCTCCTGGCCGCTACGGTAGACCTGGATGGTGGTGGTGTCCCCAGCCTTAAAGTTACGCAGGGCGTAGGTCAGATCGGAGTAGCTGCTCACTTCCTGATCCCCAAGGCCAATGATAATGTCCCCGGCCTGTATGCCGGCGGTTTCGGCGCAGGAACCTTCTACTACACTCTGCACTCTAGGGCCGGAGGGCAGGCCATAGGCCTGGGCCACGTTGGCATCCATTTCCTCCAGGTAGACGCCCAAATAGGCTTGATTGGTGACATAGCCATACTCCATCAGGTCGTCTACTAGATTCATTACATCGTCAATGGGGATGGCAAAGCCGATGCCCTCAATGGATGCGCCGGAGGAGGTAGAGCCGGAGTATTTGGCGGTGGTGATGCCTACTACTTCGCCTTGCATGTTGAACAGAGGACCGCCGGAGTTGCCGGAGTTAATGGCGGCATCCGTCTGAATCATGGTGAGAATGGTACCGTCGGTGTTTACGGTTCGATCCTTGGCGCTGACATAGCCCACGGTCTGGCTGGAGGCCAACTCGCCTAAGGGATTGCCGATGGCGCACACTTGATCGCCCACGGACAGGGCGGCAGAGCTGCCAATGGTGACGGCTGGCAAACCGCTGGCGTCCACTTTCAGCAGAGCAACGTCGCTCAGCTCGTCGTAACCGATGAGTTCTGCGGCATACTCTGTGCCGTCGTAGGTGGTCACGGTCAGCGCCTGGGCATCTTCTACCACATGGTAGTTGGTCAAGACATAGCCGTCTTCTGTCAGGATGAATCCGGAGCCGGAACCAGTAAACTCTTGCTGAGCCCAGCCGTTGCCGGTCACGCCCTGGTTAGTGATGGAGACCACAGAGTTTACATTTTGGGCATATACCTGCTTGGGGGTAAGCTGGGCTCCGCTGGACACCGGGCTGACGGTGGCGGTGCCGTCTTCACCGGACACGGTGCCGGTGGTCAGTTGGCCTTGCAGGGAGTTGATTTGACTTTGCAGGTTGTTCTGCAGTTCCTGGGTGCTCTTCTCCCACTTTTCATCGGACAGATAGGCGCCCAAGACGCCACCGCCTACGCCGCCCAGCAGTGCAAAGGCTACCGCTGCAGCGACGACCTTGCCGGCTCCCTTGGACTTCTTTTTCGTCCGTTCCTTTTTTGCCTTGGGCGGCTGAGGGGAATTTCCGGGATTCCACTGGCTGGCAGATTGGGAAGCGCCGCTTTGGCCGGCGTAGTAGGATTGCCCGGCGTAAGGTTGGGCGGTGTAACCTTGGTCATCGGGGGAGGCGCCGAAAGCGGATTCCCGGCGGCCGGCGCCGGCGTTGCGGTAGGTCCCATCTTCCGGGGCCTCCACGTTTTCTCCCGCTTCCCAGGCGGAAACAGGTTGGGCTTGGACTTCTTCTGCCTGAGGGACAGCTTCGCTCAGAGGTTGGGCGGGGGCAGTGGTTTCGGCCTGGGATTCTGCGGCCTGTGCCGTAGGGGTAGCTACCCCGTCGTTGCCGGTAGCGAAGTCGTCAGGGGCCTGAAAATACTCGTTATCGGCCTCGTTAAATAAGCCGTTATTTTTTTGGTAACTATCCATTATGCTGCATCTCCTTGCTTGGATTTTTTATGCCCCAATCATAAATCGAATTTGTAACGAAAATATGACTGCAAAGGGAACAATCCATAAACATCCTGGGGATATTTTGTAAACTTACCACTGCCAGGGTTGATTTTTCTTCCGGCCGGGGGTAAAGTAAAGTCATGCTTTTCGGGAAAGGAGGGCAATTGATGACGAGTACTCTGGTCAATGGGCGCACGCGCTTCGGCGATGTGCTGCGTATGCCATGCCTACAGCCCTTTCGGGATCAGCTGCTCCTTGGCCCAAAGGGCAGTCCCCAGAACCATTTGTACAACCGGCTGACCATGGATCAGCTGGGCCGCCTTACCCCGGCGTGGAGTCATGCAGGCCTGGCGGAGGGACTGAATTTTGCCATCGCCCAGGCAGAAGCAGGGCAAATGCGAAACTTGCCCCTGTACGACTCTCCTGCCCTGGCAGAGGATCCCACCTGCGCAGGGGCAAAGCTGCTGTTTTTGCCAGGGAAGGCCGGTGCGCCCTATGTGGTGATTGCCCCTGGCGGCGCATATATCAATGTGGCCATTGCGGTTGAGGGGCTGCCTGTTGCCGCCAGACTTCACAAGATGGGCTATACGGTGTTTCTCTTGCAGTACCGTTGCGGCCGGAATGGCCGGTTGCCTAAGCCCTTTTATGATATGCAGGCTAGCCTGGGGTACATCACGGCCCATGCAAATGAGCTGGGGGTGGATCCCTCAGGGTATGCGGTCATGGGCTTTTCTGCCGGGGGCCACGTTGCCGCCTCCACCGGCACGGTGAATTTTGGTTGGCGAGCCGCCGGCCTGCCTAAGCCGGCAGCGATTATCCTAGGCTACCCACTGGTCAGCTTGGCAGAGCGGAATCTGGCGGTGAACTGCTTCATTTACACCTATATGGGCCGGCAGTGGCGAACATCCCTGCCACCTACCTATATTTTGGATTATATGGATCAGAAATATCCCCCTACCTATCTGTGGCAGTGCCGGGATGATCATTTGCTGTCTTTTCAGGCGAATGCCGTGGCGTTTGCCCGGAAGGCCAAGGCTCTGGGCGTCCCTTGCCGGTTCCGGCCGGTGGAGCGGGGCGGACATGGGCTGGGCCTGGCGGAAAATAGCCAGGCCCAAGGATGGTTAGCTGAAGCGGTGGCCTTTTGGCAAGCCTACCGTCAAGATGGCTCCACGTGATGTCGCGCAAGAATTTCTCCATAGGCAGCGGTCCAGGCAAATTGCACGCGGTTCCGGCCAAGGAGATAGGCGGCTGCCATCACTAAACTGCCGGCGATGTATAGCCCGGCGGTCAGCCAGGGCGTAGTGGTTACCCCGGCTAGACCCAGGAACAAATCTGCGTTGGGGATGAGGCTGGCCAGGAAAACCAGAGTATAATACCACCAGTAACTCAAATCCAGCCGCAGCATACTTACCCGAAACCCTTTGGTGATGCCGGCGGACAAACCCATGAGGAAACCGGATCGCTGGTCACTGTGATCATTGAGCAAAAAGTAGAATAGCCGGTACCGGTAAAATAGGAACAGCACCACAGCCAGAATAGCGGCCATGCCCATGAGCAGCATAGGCAGTAGCGGAGCCAGCGTCTGCGCAGTGAATCCGGAGGATTCCACGGCGTATAACACATCCAAAGTTAGCCCAGCGGACAACGGCGTGGATACATACAGAAAGCTCACCAGCATCAGGACCATGTAGCCGATGCCTACGGCCTGCAAGACGAAGATCAGGAAGTACACCAAAATTTTCCGCCATTGGGTAAACCCCTGGAGCATTCCCCGGAAACCAGGTTTTTCCCCGCGGCTTAGGCGCAGGCTGCAAGCGGCGTATCCCCCGTCCCACATAGGCGACAGGGCGGCCAGCGCCATGGATAATACGGTTTGCACAGCCATGAGCGTTGACCTGGCGCCTACGGCAGACAGACCGGTCATGTTGTCCAACCGGACGCTAAGCAGAAGGCCAATCAAATTGGCCAGCAGGTTTACCCCAACAGATACGCCGGTGTACAGGCAAAGCAATTGCCATGCCGGCCGGCCGGCGGCCTGTAAGGCGGCAGCGCCGTCAGCGCGTAGCTTTCGAATAGATAAAGACATTACGGCACGCTCCTTAAGCGTTTGTTGATCTGCAATGGGCTTACCATTGCACCGTTCATAGTAAAACAAATCAGGAGAAATAGCAAATCTTTTTTCAGGCAATGGAGGGCGGAAATGACCCTAGGTGAAAAACTGCGGCAAGCCAGAGTGGCTGCCGGCCTGTCTCAGCGGCAGCTGTGTGGGCAGCACATGACGAGGAATCAGCTATCCATGCTGGAAAATAACCACGCAATGCCCTCTTTGGAGACGCTATATTACCTGGCTGGACAACTGGGCAAGCCGGTGTCTTATTTTTTGGAGGGTGAGCAAAGCAGGCTACTGGAGTCGGCTGCTTTCAACTGGAACGAGCCGGAAGCGGCGCTGGCGGTTCTAGCTACCCATATGCCGGACGGTACAGCTTCGGATGATGTGATCAGCCTTTTGCAGGCAATGGCCAGCTTGGCGGCTGCCCGGCAGGCCATTGAGGCAGGGCAAATCCCTTATGCCGCCAGGCTGCTGAGCCGGGCTGCGGAACAAAAAAGCCGGTTTACCCAGCCGGATCTGGCCGGGGCGATTGCCGCCACCCAGGCGTCGCTGGATGGCGCCGGGGAGGAAAACGCCTTGCTGGCCTATTTAACCCCGGGCTTGCTTGCCCTGGCCCAGGTGTATTTGACCCAGGGCAAAGCGGAAGCGTCCCTGGCAGTTTTGGCCTTTTTACCGGAAAATCAGGGGGCAGTCATACGGGGCAAGGCGCTGCATAGCCTGGGCCGGTATGCCCAGGCCCTGGCGGTGTTAAAGGATCTGCCCCCCAGTGAGGATTTGCTGCTGCTCCTGGAGGACTGCTGCCAGCAGCAGGGGGATTTTCAGAGCGCCTACGGCTATGCCAGGCAACTGCGCACATTGGGGGAGTAGCGCCTGGCAAAGGGACGGCAGCAGAAACGGGCCTGTTGCAAAGCGCAACAGGCCCGTTGGAAAAATCGATTACCGCTTGGAGAACTGGGGTGCCCGGCGGGCAGCCTTGAGGCCGTACTTCTTCCGCTCTTTCATTCTGGGGTCACGGGTCAGGAAGCCGTCGGCTTTCAGCGTGGCCCGCAGGTCGGCGTTGGCGGCCAGCAGAGCCCGGGCAACGCCGTGGCGGATGGCGCCGGCCTGGCCGGTGACGCCGCCGCCGGTGACGGTGCAGACTACATCCACCTTGCCAACCATGTCGGTGGCAACCAGGGGCTGGCGGACCAGCAGCTTCAGGGTATCCAACCCAAAATACTCGTCAATATCCCGGCCGTTAATGGTGATGGCGCCGGTGCCGTTTTCATACACCCGGACACGGGCGATGGAGGACTTCCGCCGGCCGGTGCCGTAGCTATACTTCTTCTTGCTCTCGTACATAGTGCTTTATACCTCCAAATCAGTCCTGAGTCCAGGCTTCGGGCTTCTGGGCGGCGTGGTTGTGCTCGGCGCCCTTGTACAGCTTCAGCCGGGTCATGGCAGCGCGGCCCAGGGTGTTCTTGGGCAGCATGCCCTTTACAGCCAGCTCCATGGCATAATCGGAGCGTTTTTCCATCATCAGGCGGGCTTTGGTTTCCTTCAGGCCGCCGATCCAGCCGGAGTGCCGGCGGTACATCTTCTGCTCGGCCTTGTTGCCGGTGAGGACCGCCTGGTCGGTGTTGATGATGATCACGCAATCACCGCAGTCGACGTTGGGGGTGAAATCAACCTTATGCTTGCCCCGCAGGATGTTGGCGGCAATTACGGCGGTCCGGCCCAGGGGTTTGCCCGCCGCATCGAGAACGTACCACTTGCGCTGTACATTCTCCTTTTTCAGCAAAGTTGTGGACATGGTGTTTTCCTCCGTTCCAAACGGGGCAGAACCCCGAAAAGAAAATATTTTTTGACAAATCCGGCGCCTGACCGTACAATATCCCAGACGCGCTTGAATTTTATACCACAGGAGAATTTTCCTGTCAAGGGGGAAAAACAGAAATTTTTATTTTCACCGAAGAAATCTCTGAAATCCTCCTGTTTTCTCTGGTATGCTCTTGAATTCTCGTTTTCTATTTTATCGGGAAAGGCGGAAAATTATGGAAAAATTGGTTAGTCTTGTACGGCGGTGCGCTGACGATTATCACATGCTGGCGCCTGGGGACAGGGTGGCGGTGGGGCTGTCCGGGGGAAAGGATTCTCTGGCCCTGTTGGCCCTGCTGGCAGAGCTGCGCCGGTACCACCCCTCCCGTTTTGGGTTGCAGGCAGTAACCATTGATATGGGGCTGGGGATGGACTATGGTCCGGTGGCGGAATTCTGCCGGCAGCTTGAGGTGCCCTATACCCGGGTGGAAACCCAGATAGCGCCCATTATTTTTGAGCACCGGCAGGAGAAAAATCCCTGTTCCATGTGCGCAAAAATGCGCCGTGGGGCCTTAAGCCAGACGCTGGTGGAGCTGGGGTGCAACAAAGCCGCCTTGGGCCATCACTTCGACGATGCAGTGGAGACATTTTTCCTCTCCCTGTTTTACGAGGGGCGGATCAGCTGCTTTCAACCGGTGACCGATTTGGACCGGTCGGGGATTGTACAGATCCGGCCCATGCTGTATATCTCCGAGCGGGCTTTGGAGAGTTTTGCCCAGCGGCAGAATTTGCCGGTGGTGCACAATCCCTGCCCGGCGGACAAGCATACCAAACGCCAGGAGGTAAAGCAGCTGGTGGCCCAGCTGTCGGCCCAGTACCCGGCGCTGAAGGAGCGGGTCTTTGGGGCGATGCAGCGGCTGCCCCTGCCTCAGTGGGCGCCCCAGGGACGTTACCGCCGCCCGCCCAGCCCAATGGCGTGAAATTGACCGGCCCCGCTGTTCGACAGGGCCGGTTTAATCGGGAAGACCGGTAAATTTCACCGGTAGTCTTTCATATATTCGCCATGGGCCTCCAGTAATTCATCCACCATGGCTCGGATATCGTCGATGGAAAGCTCAGCGGCGGTATGGGGGTCCAGCATGGCTGCCATGTAGATATCCGTTTTCTGTTTGGTTACGGCTGCCTGAATGGTCAACAGCTGCACATTGATGTTGGTCATATTCATGGCAGCCAGCTGAACAGGCAGCTTCCCCACATGACAGGGATTGATGCCCCGGCGATTCACCATACAGGGCACTTCCACACAGGCCTCCGATGGCAGATTGTCAATGAGTCCGGTGTTCAGGACATTCCCACCAATTTGATAAGGCGTTCCGGTGACCACTGCCTCCATGATATAGGAAGCGTACTCCTGCGACCGGGTATGTGTGATTTGACCATGGTTTAAGATACGGTCCTTTTCCGTTTTCCAGTTCCGGATCTGCTGGACACAGCGGCGGGGATACTCGTCCAGCGGGATGTTGAACCGTTCAATTAGCTCCGGATATTTTGACTTGATGTAAAAGGGGTTATATTCTGCGTTGTGTTCGCTGGATTCGGTGCAGTAGTACCCGAAATTTCGGATATAATCAAACCGGACCATGTCATGATGTTTCCCGGCGGCATTTTTTGCGGCGGCCCGTTTCCGGATTTCCGGATACAGGTCGTTGCCGTCTCTGTCCTTGATTTCCAGAAGCCAACCCATGTGGTTGATTCCGGCAATCAACTCCTGGCGGCCGTCTAACTTGTCCTCCATCCCCAGTGACCGCAGCAGTCCTTCCGTGCAGACCTGGACGCTGTGGCAAAGCCCCACGGTTTTTACACTGCTGTACCGCTGCAGATAGCCAGATACAATGGCCATGGGGTTGGTATAATTTAGGAGGAGTGCATCCGGGCAGACCGCTTCCATTTCCCTTGCCACTCCAGCCATCACCGGAATGGTTCTCAGCCCCCGCATAATGCCGCCGATGCCAAGGGTGTCCCCAATGGTCTGCCGCAGGCCGTATTTCTTGGGAATGGCAAAGTCAATGACCGTGCAAGGCTCGTAGAACCCCACTTGGATGGCGTTGACCACAAAGTCAGCGTCCTTCAGCGCCGCTTTCCGGTTTTCCACCCCGCAGTAGCTGTAAATTTTTGCTTTCCCCTGATTGACGTTGCGGTTAATGGCGTCCAGAATCAGGCGGCTTTCCGCCAGTCGCTGGGCGTCAATATCGTACAGGGCGATTTCGCTTTCCCGCAGGGCGGAGGTACACATGCAATCCCCCAGCACATTCCGGGCGAACACCGTACTACCTGCACCCAAAAACGTAATTTTCGGCATGTTTGTGACAGCTCCTTTTCTCCGGTATGTGCAGGCCCAGCCTGCTCCGGCGTTTTGTTTCCGTAATAGGTATAGTTTACCTGGCTTGGCAGGGTTTTGCAATGGTTGTCCGTATACAAACCCGGGACCCTACCGCAGAACCCGGGCAGTCTATTTCTCTATTTCCACCATCAAAATTCCGCTTTTTCCGGCAGGTGTCTCCTTTACAATCGTTCCACTCTGAAAGCATGCGGCGCCGCCAGCGGCGGCATCAGTCACATTGGCATCTGCGCAGTAAGGATTTACATATAGAACGAGTTTACCGCACTTTGCCGCCTGCTCTGCGTACGCATACTTGATTTTTTCATTCCAATCTGCTGCCTTGTAGTCACACCATACGGGCCAAAGGACAATATCCGCATTCAACGCGTTCATTTCCTCGGGCTTGCCCTCTGCCCAAAGGTCGCCGCACAGGCCAATGGCAAATGTCATTCCGCCAAAGGAGAACGGTTCAAAATGCCTGCCCTCTCGGTAGTGCGCATCGGTGTGCCAGTATTCTTTCCAGCCGGCACTGACCCGGCGGAAATTGCGGAGGATATGCCCGGCGGCATCAATCACGATCTGACTGCTGTACAGCGAATCCCCATCCTTTTCTATGTAGCCAAAGGATACCGCAGTGCGGTTCTCTTTTGCAGCCTCCCGAATCTGCTTGATTTGCGGCCCGGTCTGGGAAACTGCCATGCTGAAGTCGGTTTCGTAATCCCAGGTCAGGCACTCAAAACCCTGTAAAAAGGATTCTCCAAACACCACGAGGTCGGCCTTTCCGCCACACTGCGCCAGGGTGCGCTGAATGGATGCAATATTGTGTTCCACATCCCTGGTCAAAACCGGGGCTGATGCCAATGCGATTTTCATATGCAAAGCTCCTTAAAATCAGCGCCGCTCAGCGCCACGTTCCGGCTTCCCCCGCTATGCTTGCGATAGCGGCTTTTCTTCGGTATACGCAGGCTAGTTCCGGCATTTTACTTCCATGACAGGTATAGTTTACCTGGTCTGGCAGGGTTTTGCAATGCGCACCGGCGCCTGGGTGCAAATTTTTCCTGGGCCCCAGGGGAAAGCCGTGTGCTAACCGGGATGGGTAGTGTCAAGGGTTATGCGCAAATTTGTTTTGGCTCTGGCAGAAATTTATTTCAGGGGGCGGGTTCACGCCCCTTGGTTACCTTCCAGCGGACAGGGCGCAAAGGGTCAAGGGCGGCGGTACGCCG
>DVHJ01000083.1 GCA_018712145.1 Candidatus Faecousia faecigallinarum
CGGCGTACCGCCGCCCTTGACCCTTTGCGCCCTGTCCGCTGGAAGGTAACCAAGGGGCGTGAACCCGCCCCCTGAAATAAATTTCTGCCAGAGCCAAAACAAATTTGCGCATAACCCTTGACACTACCCATATTCAATGCAGAAGGTGTTGTAAAATGCTTGAATAAACACGAAAATGGCCGGTTGCAAAACCTACATTTTGCAACCGGCCATTTGCCATTTATTTCTCTTCCAATTTGGTATACTGCTGGAACCAATCGGTGATTTCCTTCAACCGGCGGGCCCGGTGTTTGGGCTTGCCGGAGCGGGAGAGCTCATGATTTTCCCCCCGGAAGTAACACAGCCGGGTGGGCACCCCCCGGTCGGCCAGGGCGGTGAACATCTGCATCCCCTCGGCCATGGGGCAGCGGTAGTCCTCATCCGAGTGGATGAACAAGGTGGGCGTGACCGCAGCCTTGGCGTATTTCAGCGGGGAGTGGGCCCAGAGGGCTTCCGGGCTGTCAAAGGGGTTGCCGTCGCACTGATCCGTGGCGAAGCGGAAACCGATGTCCGACACGCCGTAGAAACTGAGCCAGTTGGAGATGGAGCGCTGGGAAGCGGCGCAGGCAAAGCGGTTGGTGTGGCCGATGATCCAGTTGGTCATGAACCCGCCGTAAGAACCGCCGGTCACCGCCAACCGGCGTTGATCGATTTGGGGATACCGGGCCAGCACTGCGTCGGTAAAGTCCATCAGGTTGGCATAGTCCGTCTCGCCGTAGTGGCCCCGGATGTCGGCAAAGGCATTGCCCCGGCCGTCGGAGCCCATGGGGTTGCAGTAGAATACAAAGTACCCCAGGTTTGCCCAGTACTGCATTTCGTGGTAGAACACCGGGCCATAAACCGTCTTCGGCCCGCCGTGAATGTCCAGAATCCCCGGGTAGGTCTGGTGAGGATCAAAGTCTTTGGGCAGCAGCACCCAGCCCTCAATCTCCCACCCCTGGCTCTGTAGGGTGATCCGCTGGGGCTCTGCCACATATTTGCCCGCCAGTGCGCCGTCGTTAAAGTGGCTAACCTGGGTCAATACCCCATCTTGCCAGGTGTATAGCTCCTGGAGCTTGTTGTGAAACAGGCCCACCAGAAGGATGGTATCCGTATCCGGGCTGACGGCAAAGCTGTCAACGCTGCCTTCCTCGGTGATCACCGGCTCACTGCTGCCGTCTGGCAGCAGCCGGTACAGGTGGGCATTTCCCCACCGGGTGGTGACGTGGTACAGGTCCGCTTCCCGAGCCTGCCGCTGCTCGCCGCCGCCGTACCGGCAGTCGCTGCCCACGCTGCCGTACATGCTCTCTTCCTCCGCCCGGAGGAGGGTGAGCTTGCCGGTTTCCGTGTCCACCGTGTAAACAAAATCATTTTCGTTTAAGCCGTGGCGCAGGCTTTCCGTGCCCAGGGCCAGCAGCCGGCCGCCGGTGGCCACCAGCTGGGAGAGCTGTACTGCAAGCTTCTCTTGGAGGCAAACCGTCTCCCCGGTAACCGGGTCAAACTTCCACAGGCTGCCAAATCCGGTGGCTTTGGTCCGGTAGGCCTCCCCGATAAAGTAGGCCTGCCCCTGGAAGAGGGCCACGCTGTCCAGGGCGAACAGGGGCTCGGTCAGGCGGCGGTATTCTCCCTTGGCGGTGTCGCAGAAAAACAGGGCGGTGCGCTTCTTGTTGACAAAGCCCTGGCCGTTAAACCAGAAGGGAATTTCGTCCAGCACCTGGTAGTCCTGCTCCTCCGCCTGGGCTTTTGCGGCCGCTGCCTGAGCGTCTTTGTCCATGGCATACAGGTCCGGCTGATTGGCGTCGATTTCCCCAGCCGCCAGATATGTATCCTTGCCCAGCGGGTACAGCTGCCCGGCGGCAAAGGGGAGGGTGAAGGCAGGCAGGGCCTCGCCGCCGGTGATATCCAGGCAGTAGTAGCTGGTGAAGGTTTCCTTCCCTTCTTTCCGCTTTTTCTCCCCGGCGCTGCGCACAGCGGGGAAGAGAAGATGGGTTTCATCAACCCAAAAATACTGAGCCTCCTGGCCCAGACTGGTGAGCTGGCGCAGCCCGTCCCCAGTCCACAGCCACAGGCGGGATTCATAGCCGTCCCCCTCGGCGTTGCAGTTGGCCACAGCAAAGGCGGCCCGCTGCCCACCGGGGGCAAATTTGGGCTGGGACAGGAAGCGGTAATGGAAGAAATCGGTCAATTGCAGTTGTTCCATTGGGCATAACTCCTTATCTTTTTCTTTCTGTGAAGGCCACAGAATGCCTACGGACAAGGCAGGCATAAGCCGGGCCTCCCGGGTGGTGATAGGCCTATTGTACGTTTCCTTGGGGGGAGAATCAAGCCCCACTTTTCCCACATGCAGCACCTTGCCCGGTTTGGCAGATTAAAATTGGAAACGGAATATTTTCCCAAAATATTTGCACAAAGCAAAAGCGAAATTCCAGGTTCCTTGTTTTCTTAATATATTAATTTTCTCAGGCGCTATTGACAGAAAAAAAGACTTTAGATATACTGAACATAATTACAGGGAAACTTGCTGAACAGTGTGGTTATTGTGGCCATAAAAAGTGCCGGAAACGCTACGCATGGGAAGGAAACAGAGGCTTTTCCTAACCGGTGGAGCGATGGGAAAGGCCGCTGCGTACAAAAGGAGATAGAGGAGCAGGTCTGTGCTGCTCAATAATTTAGTGAATTGTTCTGCAAGGAAAATACTGAATGAGCGGGCTGACTATATGCCTGTACACATCGCCGCCCCGGCTGGTGATGCCGGAATTTTAGCCAAATTTCGAAAGGAGAGGATAGATGCCGTATCGATAAAAAATTCGTGGTTAGGAAATAGAAAATAGACAAGGAGGAGATATCATGAAGAAGCGCATTGTTGTTTTGCTGTTTGCCGCCTGCCTGCTGCTGGCTGCCTGCCAGGCAGAGGATCCGGAAAACCTGTTTGAAACAACACTGGAAGAAACGGGCAGCACCACGGCGCCAACGGGCGCCCTTCCGGCAGCCATGACCGGGGAATATCAATATGGAAATATGCAAAAATCTGGATCGTTCTCGAATTTTGCTTTATATAACGGTGAATTTTTATTTATTGCTCCGAATCATTTGCTCAGTACGTATGATCCGGTTTCCGGGGAAGTCAGCCTCCTT
>DVHJ01000084.1 GCA_018712145.1 Candidatus Faecousia faecigallinarum
GGTGAGAAATTGGCGCCAATGGTTCTTTTTGCTCAGCGATATAACACCCGGCATATTTTTGCTCCATTGCGCAATAGGTTTCATAAGCCCGCTGAATGAGTCCCATTATTCCACCTCCCCAAATTCTCGAAGTCCACTGAAGTTTTCCAGCGCTTCACCAAAGGGCTTGATTTCCATTGAACCCAAGGTTTTTTGCCCCGGGCATTCCTCCGGACGTAGAAAAGAAATAACGCCATTTTTCATGACCGGATACCAAAAACGGGCAGTCATTTTTTTCTGGGTTTCTGCAGAGTAGGCTTCATCGGCATATGTGATGCCGTGGTACATTAGCCCAAAACTCAATTCCGGCAAATCATCATAGGCCCCCTCTCCTTGCCCAAAAATACAGGGCGCCACATATCCTTGGCACTCTCTGGCGCCCAGGAAAATATCCCGTCGCCCGCCCTTTTTAATCATGCGTAAGGCAATCTGGTGGTGCTTGTTTTCATTGCGGTCTGCTGCCAATTCCGGGCGGTTGTCATTCCAGGTAAAATGGGCCTGCACCTGGTAGCGGCAATCCTTCAAATAGGTATAATATGCCAGATCGTTTCTGTCGTTTCCCTTGCCGCTGTATTTTATTGGGCGTATGCCTTTCACCTCAGTCTGAATACGGTTCATTACTCTTACTTTATCAACGCACCAAATCAGCGTTGGCTTCCAGTAAATCGAGGAAAGTATCCCCTTAATTGCCTCGTACGTGGGAATTTGATAACTGCACTTTTCACCGCCTACACGCATAATTGGATCTGTAAATAAGGCATAATCTCCCATTATTTCAAATTCCACAATATTCGGATATTTTGTATCCATTTTTACACCCTCCAAAAATGGCTATTTATGGTAAATCCCAGGCTGTCGTCGTAGAATCCGTCTGCCAGTGTGTAAATACTTCCGGAAAAAAGTTCGATCAGCGCGCCTTGCCGCCTGAGCTGCTCCAGCTGATAGGGGTATAGCGATACCGCATATGGCTTTGCCGCTTCAAGCTGTTCTGCAATAGTTTTTGCTTGCCAATGTTCCCGGGATTGTGCCAATGCAATTAAGGTTTCGCGAATGGTTCTTCCCTGCTGATATGGAACGATCACATCCGTCGAATTCTGGTCGAATACCTGAAACAGCCCACCTGCAAGTTTAAATGCTTGCCGCAGAAAATAGCGGTCGGCACAGGTGCAGTTAGCATCGGCGTACTTTTGATTATCCGCCAAAAGGTCAAATATCGTTCCATATTCCCCCACGGCATCATTTTGATAGCCAGGATCCATACTGCGATAAAGCTGGTTGTAATAAAATGCGATTGCTTTTTCTCCTGCAAGGTCTCCATCGAATCGCTCCGGTTCTTTTTGATAGGCATCCAGCAAAGCGATGGTTGCAACTTGCCCCCTCCGAATTTCCGCAAGATGGGTAAGCTTTTCCCCGGCGCATCGCACAATGCGGACAACGGCAGATCCTGCTTCCGCGTTACGGTTGCAACGCCCGGCCGTTTGAATCACGCTATCCATGCCAGCTGCCAGGCGGACTGCCTGCTGGAAGGAAACATCTACACCGGCTTCTATGACTTGCGTAGAAAGGCAGAGGACTTTCGGACCGCCTTCCCTGCTGCTTTTTAGGGCTGCCTGAAGAGCCGACAGTGTGTTTTTGCGGTGGGCAATACACATAGCCGCAGAAAGGTGGAAACACAAAACCTCGGAAGCGGACAGCTGCTTAAACAAAAAAGCCGCTTGATCCTTTTTATTGCACACCACCAGCAAACTGGTACACTCCTGCAGCCAGGCGGTAATCCGCTCCGGTAAGTCTTCCAGGCGTAAGCAACCGGCATCCTGAATCTCGGTACGCTTGAACACCTTCCAATGCTCTTGCTGCTGCGGCACGATATCCGGCGGTTCCCGCAGCAAAGGGTGCTCTGTCCTTTCCAAGCAGGGCTGCGTGGCAGAGCACAAAACAATTGTCGCGCCACAAATCTCTGCAAGGAAATTGACAGCCAAATTGAATAATGTCAGCATTTTATTCGGTATTGTCTGCACTTCATCCAGGATAATCACACTGTTACATAGCGCGTGAAACCGGCGGATAGCCCCAGTCTTTCCCGAAAAAACGGTGTTTAGAAATTGGACCAGTGTAGTGATAACCACTGGACAGTTCCAATTCTCAGCAAGCAATTCCAACCGGTTTAGCTCTTCTTCCGTTTCTTCTGCATGGATAACATTAGAGTGATGCTCTAATATTAATTTATCGTTTTGAATATATTTTCGAATTACATCAGCATTTTGATCTAAGATGGATAGTAGTGGGGTAACAAAAATAATGCGGGATTTATTCCAGTGTTTTGCGTGGGCTAGGCCATACCGCAATCCAGACAGGGTTTTCCCACCGCCTGTGGGAACATTTAGGCGATAAATGCCGCCGGGGCGCTGAGCAAAAGCTGCGCAGCGAGCGGATATCTTTTCTCTTGCCCGGTCGATTTCCTTTGCTGAAGGAAAATCTTTCAGTTTCCTCTCTACTCGCTCCAAGCAGTCAGCCCATATGCCGCGCATATCCTCTGGCCATTCCGGAAAAATCGCGTCGTTTAGAAATTCTGCCGTATCTCTGCGGTCGCCTTCAATGACTGCGGAAAGCAACATTCTTTCTAATAACCCGATGTGGAAATAAATTTCGCTGTTGGCCAGCATATCATTCTCTTGCCGGGTTAGTCGGGTTAGCTTTTCCAAAACCGGCGTCATTTCCTCAACAGAGAGATGAAACAAGTCATCCACCATTTCCCGGCTGGCACATTGGGTCAAAAAATTATCAATGGCTTCCCCATAGTAAATTCCAGTCTTATTCTGCCGGTAGAAAAAGCCACTATCCTGTTTCTCATTAATGCAATCAAACAAGCCATGGTGCGCGCCAATGGCATACGCAATAATTTCAGCTGTAATTTCGCTATACCCAAAATCGCTAGTATTGTGATAATTTTCTAAAATGAAGCGAACACCCGCAAAAGTATGGTTAACGCTGCCCCGTTGAACAGGTTTTTTGTATATCGCAGAGTCTATGAGATATTGATTAAATTCGGTTTTAAATTTCCCCGCATCGTGAAGTAAACCTGCTAGATATGCAGTCTTGGGCAAGCCAATTCCGGCTAATATATTTGATGCATAGATCGCCGTCTGCCGGCAATGATCCTGAGCAAGCTGTTCTTTATGATCCTCTCGAATATGTGCAGCGAACTTTCCACCGCGCAAGCACACCACCTCCCTTGAAAGGCGATTTGATGCAATATAATTTTAGCTTTCTATCCTGGAAATGAATATATGTATAGATCCTACCACATGCTTCCGGAATTTGCAATAAAAATTTAGCTTTTTACACAAATTTTTCATTTGAGCAAAGGCCACAGGGCGGAGAATTTCCGTCCTGTGGCCTTTTGAACCAGTTACATATCGTTTATTTCTCTGCGCCGCCGTTCGGCGGAAAACCCATGGGCGCGTCAAGGGCAGCAGACAATTTCCCTACCCCGCCAGCAAGTAAATTAAATCCCCTGCAGTGATACTCTCCTTCATATAATACCTGCCCAGCTGGCGCAGGCTCTGGGGCATGCCCTGAATGATGGTGTTGTTTTTTTCTACAATGGTCAGGGTGCACCAGATGCCCATTTCGCTAAGAATCACTTCACTCAGCTCTGTGGCGTTGCCGCCGGGATAGGCCAGAATGCCCGGGGTATAGCCCAGCAGTTCATCCATTTTCTGGCAGTCTTGGCGAAGGTAGCGGATATAGTCTTCCTCCGTCTCACCCTCCAGGGGGAGAATGCCCTGGCGGACCGGGCCTTCCTCCAGCCCGGCGGCCTGGTGGATGTCATAGCCATGGCTTTGGATGGTGATCAGGCCGGAGGCCACCATTTCCTGGGCCTGCTCCAGGGAAAAATGGGGCAGGATGGGCTGGCCGGTATCCTTGTATGTGTCCTTGCCCACCGAGACGCCGATGACAAAAAAGGTGGCCTTCATGTTGTACTGCTGCAAAATTGGGTAGGCCAGGGTATAGTTGCTTTCGTAGCCGTCGTCAAAGGTGATGACCACCGGCTTTTCCGGCAGAGGCGTTCCCTGCTCCACATAGCGGCGCAGGTCGTCGAAGGTAACCGATGCATAGCCGGCCTCCTGCAAGGCGGCCATGTGCTGGGTGAAGCGTTCCACCGACATGGTGTCGCTGCCTTCCCCGGTTTCCGCCAGGTTGTGGTACACCAGAATGGGTACCGAGGCGGTATAGTCCGCCACATCCGGCACCTCCGCCTGGGGCTGGCCGGGGGTCTGGCCCTGGGCCACGTACCGGCCCAAGTCCGCCGGAGCATAGACGCTGGTGTCGTCAAACATTTTGGCCAGGAGCATTTCCCCAACGCAGTTGCGGAAATGGGTGGTGTCGTAAAAATACCGGGGATCATAGCTCACCGAGCTCAAGGTGAAGTCCCAGTAATCCGTCACCTCCGCCAGGGCGTTGTAGAAGGCCGCCTGATCCTGGGGGGAGTACTGGGCCAGGTGGGCATAGTACATGGGGGGACAGACCACCACCAGATTCACCCCCGCCTCCTGACACATTTGTTTAATGCGGGCCAGGCTCTCCATGCACTGCTCCAGATAGGCAATGCTGGTGCTGGCGGTGGGGTAATCGGTAAATGCGGCATATTCCGCCCGGGCCAGATAAGCAGAAAGGTCGCCGATGGGCTCAACGTCCCGGCTGCTTTTGTCGTAGGCTCCGGTTTCCGGGTCGAATACCCGGTAGCTTTGCTGCAGGTAGGGGTCGGTGCGGCTGCGCTGCAGCTTCTCCAGGCCGATTCTGGGATCTGCCAGCAGGTACTTGGCATAAAACAGCAGCGGGGAGCTGCCGTCCACCTTGTAGTGCAGGTTGTAGGTCAGGGGGTTGGCCTCGGTGTCGTAGGTTTCGGCGTTGTGGATATACACGCTGACCACCAGATTTTTCACCGTGTAATGCTCGATGACATACTGGCTGGTGAGTTCCACATCCTTCATGTCCGCGCCGTACATGATCAGGTTGTAAAACTTGGCGTCAAAGTAGGTGTTGAGGGCCTCGGTGGGATAGGAGCTGGAATGGGAGGCGCCGATGACATAGGAATCGTACTGTTCATGGTTCTGCTCCAGATAGGAAAGCTTGGCCACCCGGGGGTTCATGGTCTCGTCATAGCTCCACCACTGGAAAAACCGGTCGCCGAAGGCGCCAAAGGGATCCGTCCAGAAATTAAAGCCCATGATCAGCAAGACCAGCAGCAGCACCGTACCGGCAAAGGCCAGGAGCCAGCCCTTTGAGGACATGGAATGCTTCATGGATTCTCCTTCCACTAGAATTGCTTATAGATAAATTCCGAGGAAATGGCGGCGTCCCGCAAAATCCCCAGGAACAGCAGGATCAGCAGCGGCAGCAGGATACACAGCCATTGGAGGAAAGGGTTCCGCTTTTCCAGGCTTTTCCGCACCTGCATTCCCCGCTCCTGGAGGAACTCCACCACCAGCACCGCCGCCACGCCAACGGCAATCACCGCCAGGTCCGTAGCCTGCAGCCCCAGCCGGAGCAGGGTGCCGTCCCGGAGCTGATACAGGCAGGGGCTGGCCACGGTTGTGTACAGCATGTCCAGGGCCACCAGCAGCCGGGGGGCGCGGGTGATGTACCGGCCGATGAACACCAGCAGCATGGTGCGCACCAGGCGAAAGCCGTGGAGCCATTTGCTGTTCTCGGCGATGTGCAGCCGGGTGCGGAGCCGGACAAATGGCCCGGCCAGCAATAGTGCCCCGGTGATCAGCACGCCGTTCCACAGGCCAAAGGCAATGTAGCGGAAGTTAGCGCCGTGCCAAATGCCGATGATAAAGTAAACCAGGAAGGTGGCCAGGGAAGTGGGGATGATTTTCCCCAACCGGCCGCCGATCCGCCGGCGGGTAAATTTCCCCAGCCGGGCGAAGGGCTTGGACAGGGAGATGGGGTAAAACACATAGTCCTTCATCCAAGACCCCAGGGTGATGTGCCACCGCCGCCAGTAGTCGGTGAGGCTGACGGCAAACACGGGGCGGCGGAAATTTTCCGCCAGGTCAATGCCGAACAGTTGGGCTACCCCTCGGGTGATGTCAATGCCCCCGGAGAAATCGCAATACAGCTGGACGCAATAGAACCCCACGGCAATGGCGGTCATGGCCCCGCCGTAGTTTTCCGGGGTTTGAAACACAGTATTGACCACTACCGCTGCACGGTCGGCAATCACCAGCTTTTTGAGGTAGCCCCACATGGCCAGCTGAATGCCGTATTTCACCTGATCCGCACAGAAGGGGTGGGGCTGGGTGAGCTGAGGACCCAGCTGGTTAAACCGGCTGATGGGGCCCTGCACCATCTGGGGGAAGAAGGAGACGAACAGGGCGTATTTTGCAATGTTGCGCTGAGGGGGATACTTGCCCCGGTAGCAGTCGATCACATAGCCCATGCTCTGGAACATGTAAAACGACAGGCCCAGGGGCAGCAGCAAATCCAGCCTGGGCAGCGCCAGACCGGTGAGATTGTCCATAGCCTGGGCGGTAGCGTCCCAGTACTTAACCATAAACAGCAGCCCAAAGTTGGCGGCTGCGGTAACGGCCACAATGGCTTTTTTCCGCCGCTTCAGCTTGGCGCCTGCCTGGGACCCTTGCCGCTTCTGATTCAGCGCCCCCAGCCACCGCCCGGCAATGTAGGTGGTGACGGTGGTATACAGGAGGTATACCATGGCGCCAATGCCCCCGGCCAGATAGAAGGCACAGCTGGCCAGGAGCAGAATGACCCACTGCACCCGCTTCGGGAGCAAATAGTAGGCCAGCAGGGCGGCCAGTACCAGGATGAGAAATTCCGGTGAAGTAAAGGCCATGGATTACCTGCGGCTTTCGATCAACTGCAGCATGGCGTCCACGGAATTAAAATGCTCCGGCAGCAGATCGTCCACATTCAGCTCCACGGAAAACACATCCATGATCTCCGCGACGATGGTGACAATGTCCAGGGATTCCAGAATCCCCCCGTCAATCAAGGCGGTCTCCTTGTCGAAATCCACGCCGGGGCAGGTTTCGGTTAAGATTTTCATCAGTTTTTCTCTGTCGTTCATGGGTTAACCATCCTTTCCGGCGGCATAGACCAGGGAAGTCCAGCCGTCACACACATATCCGTTTTTTGCATAAAAGCCCAGGGCAGGGGGATTGTCCTGGCGGACCCAGACCCGGCTGGCCCCGTTGTCGGTTTTGGCCAGGTAGGCGTCAAACAGGGCCTGGGCAATGCCCCGGCGGCGCAGGGGCTTGTCCACCGCCAGGTGCCGCAGCTCCGTCCCGGCGGGGGATTTCGCCATGTGCAGTAGGCCCCCGGGGGCAGTCAAAACCCATCCGGCTTCCACCTGGGCCGCCAATGCCGCCTGGGGGGGAATGCAGCCGGTGAGGGGATCAAAGCAGCTGTCCAGCAACCGGCAAATCTCCGGCAGCTCTGCCAGGGTGGCTACATGCACCGCCGGAGGGGCCACCCCAGGGCCGGGGCCTGCCGGACGGGTCATCCGCTGCCGGGAAAACAGGGGACGGAATCCGGCCGCCACCCATTGGGCCGCTGCCGCCTGCAAGGCGGTATCCCGGGCCCGGGTGGCAATTTCCAGCACGGTGGTCCGCCGGGGCCGGAAATCCGGCAGGCAGGCACCCCGCTGGAGGTAAAAATTCAGCAGTTGGTGAGCTTTCCGCCGGCGGAAAATCAGCAGTCCCCCGGGAAAGGGCTCCACAAACAACGCCCCGGCTTCAATCTCCGGCAGATAATCCCCCCGGCCAAGCACCGCATTGGTGACCACCCCCGGCCGCAGCTGGGCGGCCAGCAAGGATGCCAGGCGGTCATAGGATTGAATTTGTTCCATCGTAATCCCGCCTTAACTGCACCCGGTCAATTTTGCCGTTGGCGGTGTAGGGCATTTCTGCCACCGGCCGGTAAAGATTGGGCAGCATGTACCTGGGCAGCAATTCCCGGAGGGCGGCGGCTACCGTCTGGCCGGGGGCAGCGCCTTGGTACACACAGACAATCTTATCCCGGCCTTCGTCAAACAGGCAGACCGCAGCCTGGATATCCGGCAGGCTGTTCACGGCGGCTTCCACCTCCCCCAGCTCAATCCGGTAACCGGCGTGCTTGATCTGGTTGTCCTTCCGGGCCAGGAAGCGGAAATTTCCGTCCTCACCCTCCACGGCGATATCCCCGGTGCGGTAGAGAATATCCCGGTAATGGGGATTCAAGGGATTTTGGATAAAGACTTCAGCCGTCTTGTCCGGGTCGTCAAAATAGCCGCTGGCCAGGCCGCTGCCCCGGACGCAAATTTCCCCCGGCTGGCCCTGGGGCACTGGCCTCCCGGCTTTGTCCAGGAGGAGCAGTTCTTTGTTGGCGCAGGCCCGGCCGATGGGAATGGTCTCCGTATCCCCGAATTCCCGGTCAATGAAATAGTAGGTGCAGTCCACCGTCACTTCCGTGGGGCCATAGACATTGACATACTGCACCTGGGGCAGAGCCCGGCGCCAGCGGTTCAGCTGCTTGGCCTGGAGGGCCTCGCCTCCCAGAATGACCCGCTTCAGGGTTTTGGGCACATGCTTTTCCAGCACGCCGGAATTGGCCGCCAGGTGGAAGGCGGAGGCTGCCCAGGACAGGGTGGTCACCTGGTGGTCATTCAAAGCCTGGATCAGCAGGGTGGGGAAGAGAAAGCACTTTTTGGGTAAAATATACACGCTGGCGCCGGATTTCAGACCGGTATACAGATCCTTCACGGAAAGGTCAAAGAAAAACGGCGCTTGATTGCCCAGCACATCCTCCGGGCCGATGTCCATGGTATCCACATACCAGTCGGTAAAGTCGATGACGCTGCGGTGGGAGACGACAATCCCCTTGGGCTCCCCGGTGGAGCCGGAAGTAAAGATCACGTAGGCCGGATCCACGTCCAGCACCCGCCGCCGGAGAGAGGAGAGCAGGGCGCCGTCCGCCTGGATCTGGGCGCTTTCCCAGAGGGATACCGGCGCCGGCGATAAGCTTTCCGCCAGGGCTTTGTCTTCCTCTGCATACAATAGCGCCGCCGGGGCAAGCCGCTGGAGCAGCCGCTCCATCCGCTGCCGGGGCATGTTGCGGTCCACCGGGACATAGTAGTTGCCGCTGTACAGCACCCCCAAAAAGGCCAGCACCGTCGCGGCGTTCCGGCCAGCCAGGACGGCCACAGGCCGGTTGTGCCCCCCAATTTTCCGGGCCAGTGCGGTGCCAATCCGCCGCCCCTGGTCCCACAGGGCCTGAAAGGTCAGGCAAGTGGTTTCGTCTTCCAGCGCCGTTTTTTGGGGAAAGCAGGCGGCGCTGTGTTCCAAATAGGCTAGTACATTTGTCTGCATGGCAATTATCTGTCCTTAAACTGTGGAAATTCCAGGGTTTCCCGGCAAAATAGCCATAAAAAACCAGCGTTATTATAGCCAACAAGCCGCGGCACTGTCAAGGGTTAAGTTGCCGCCCCAATCCCGCCCCTGGGAGCGGACACGTATCTGTCTTCAGCATGTCCTTGCGCCCTACAGCCTTGCCGCCGCTGACACGTCTCCACCTTCTGCGCACCCCCGCGCCAAACGTCCATGCACGCTCCCGCCCTCTGCATGTCATTGCGAGCCACGTCCTTGCAAACGCACCCACGCCACATGTTTTTGCATGTCATTGCGAACCAGTGCAAAAATGGGAACCGGGGCGCACTTGTGCGGCCCGGAGAAGGCGATGCAGCGGAGTGACTGAGACCTGACTTTTCTCCGGAAAAGCCGGGGCGAAGGATACGCAGCTTGTATCGCCGAGGTGTGGCAATCCGCATCCCCGCAGGGAAACCTGGCAAGCAGGCAATTGTTCGGGCAAATCCGTACCACCTACGAATTCGCCCAAAGTACTGCTTTTCCCTCCGCCTACCGCAAGGAGTACGGATTGCCGCGTCGCTCCGCTCCTCGCAATGACATGCAGAGCGGGTTTCAGCCAGTGCAAGTACGCCTTAGCAAGGCAGTTTCCCCGTTTTCACGGCCCCTGCATCCGGTCACCCATCCTTGTACATCCTACACCCAACCCCGGCTCTGGGGGAAAAATCCGGTTGACACCATTTCCCAGGCATTTTATAATAGGGAAGAATGACTTGCCCTTGTGGCGTAAGGAGTTTTGACTGATGAGTGAATCCTGTAGCGGCAATTGCGCCGCCTGCGGTTCCGATTGCGGGGAACGCAAGGCGGAGAGTTTGCTGGCGAAATTGAATCCCAAGTCCAGCGTGAAGAAAGTGATCGCCGTGGTATCCGGCAAGGGCGGCGTGGGGAAGAGCACGGTGACTGCCCAGCTGGCGGTGGCCATGGCCCGGCGGGGCTACCGGGTGGGCATTTTGGATGCGGATATCACCGGGCCGTCCATTCCCCGGGCCTTTGGCGTGGAGCAGTGCCAGGGCGCAGACGCCGGTGGCCTGTACCCGGCGCTGACCAAATCCGGCATTCAAGTGATGTCCATCAATCTGTTGCTGGATCATGAGACGGATCCGGTGCTGTGGCGCGGGCCCATCATTGCCGGTGCGGTCAGCCAGTTTTGGACGGACGTGATTTGGGAAAATGTGGATTATCTGTTTGTGGATATGCCCCCGGGCACCGGCGACGTACCGCTGACGGTGTTCCAGTCCCTGCCGGTGGACGGCGTGGTGGTGGTGACCAGTCCCCAGGCCCTGGTGACCATGATTGTGTCCAAGGCGGTGAACATGGCCAACATGATGCATGTGCCGGTGCTGGGCCTGGTGGAGAACTACAGCTATCTGGTTTGCCCGGACTGCGGGAAGAAGCTGCCGGTATTCGGGCAGAGCAATATTGAGGCGGTGGCCGCCGGCCTGGGCCTGCCGGTTCTGGCCAGGCTGCCCATTGACCCCGCTTTGGCAAAAGCGGTGGACGATGGTCAGGTTGAGGCATTGGACGTTTCCCCGCTGCAAGCTGCGGCGGATGCGGTGGAACGGCTGTAAAGACAGATAGGGAGGTCGACAATGGCAAAAGCAATCGTAGGCGCCAACTGGGGCGACGAAGGGAAAGGCAAAATTACAGACGTGCTGGCGGCGGAATCCGATGTGGTTATCCGCTTTCAGGGGGGCAGCAATGCGGGCCATACCATCATCAACGATAAGGGCCGCTTTGCCCTGCATCAGCTGCCTTCTGGGGTATTTTATCCCCACGTAACCAACATTATCGGCAATGGCGTGGCCTTGGACATGGGCAAATTCCTCCGGGAGGTCCAGTCCCTCAAGGCGGCGGGGGTGGAGCCCAACCTGCTGGTTTCTGACCGAGTGCAGGTGGTTATGCCCTACCATGTGCTGTTTGACCAGTATGAGGAGGAGCGGCTGGGGGGAAATTCCTTTGGCTCCACCAAATCCGGCATTGCGCCGTTTTATTCGGATAAGTATGCAAAAATCGGCTTCCAATTGGCAGAGCTATTTGACGAAGCCTACGCGTTGGATAAGCTGGAGCGGGTCCTCGGGGCGAAGAATGTCACTTTGGCCCATTTGTACCATAAGCCCCAGCTGTCGGCCCAGGCCATCTTTGCTGAACTGCGGAAGATGCGGGATGAGATTGCCCCCTATGTAGGGGATACCTTCCAGTTCCTACGCCAGGCTCAGGCGGCGGGTAAGCAGATCCTGCTGGAGGGGCAGCTGGGGGCCATGAAGGACCCGGACTTCGGCATTTACCCCATGGTCACCTCCTCGTCCACCTTGGCAGGCTTTGGCAGCATTGGCGCCGGTTTGCCGCCTTATACCATCACGGACATTGTCTGCGTGGTCAAGGCGTATTCCAGCGCCGTGGGCGCCGGCGCGTTTGTCAGCGAAATTTTTGGGGAGGAAGCCCAGCAGCTGCGCCTCCACGGGGGGGACAAAGGCGAGTTTGGGGCAACCACCGGCCGGCCCCGCCGGATGGGTTGGTTCGACGCGGTGGCCACCCGGTACGGCGTGCAGGTCCAGGGGGCGACCCAGGTGGCGCTGACGGTGGTGGACGCTTTGGGCTACTTGCCGGAAATTCCGGTGTGCGTAGGCTATGCCGTGGATGGGCAGGTGCTGCAGAGCTTCCCCACGACGCCGACTTTGGCCCGGTGCAAGCCGGTGATCCAGACCCTGCCCGGCTGGAACTGCGATATCCGGGGCATTACCCGGTACGCCGACTTGCCGGAGGCCTGCCGGAACTATGTAGAGTTTATTGAGGCCCAGATCGGTGTGCCCATCACCATGGTGTCCAACGGCCCAGGCCGGGAGGAGATTATTTATCGCTGATGCCGTGGAGTTACGAAACGGTCCGATCCCAATATTGGCGAATGGCATACGCCGGAGAACGGGAAATTTCCCTGTTCTCCGGCGTATTTTTGTGGGAAAGGCCGGCAACGCCCCGGCGTGGTGGTGAGCAAGGGAGTGCCTGCAGGTTTTTAATGCTCTATTGAATTTGGCTATACTTGCTGAGCAGATATTCTAATTGATTGAAATTCAAATCGCATCTCATTCTCGATGTCACAAATTAATGAGAGCTGAATATTCTTGGCCGGAGTTAAATCGAATTCACAATACCCCCATGACAGTTTACCTAAGATGCAAGAAGAAAATGTAGTTATATCAATTTGCGCAGATACCAAATTAATCATCGCGATAGACACAATTTCACTACCGTTTGTCAATTGCAATTTACATGAATATCTTCCTTTTTTCTTGCCTTCAACACATATTTTTAAAAAAGTATAATCATGAAGGCCGTTTCGCGACAGGAATGCTTTCATAAATCTGCGCGGAAGCCGCTTCTTTATTTCATTAAATTTTTGGCTATATAATTTGCAATTTTCTTCCCATTCTTTTTCTGCATCTTCACGTTGTTTTCTGTCATCAGAATTGATTTTAGATAGAAGTTCTTTTTTAAAATACTGCATAACATTAATTAATATATTACCGAGATTGGGTAAAATGTCCATGAAAAACTAAATGAAAACGAAGTATTTGTACCGGATTTGGGCGGTGCCGTTGGCGTTATAGATGCCAGTGGGATTGCCCCAGGGGTCATACGCGTAGGTGGCAATTAAGGTGGCATAGTAGGCGCCGGTGCTGGAATTGTAGTCGCTGCGGTAGAGGGCAATCACGTCCCCCTGCAGGTTCTTGG
>DVHJ01000005.1 GCA_018712145.1 Candidatus Faecousia faecigallinarum
ACATGCACCTGTACGCATAGCAACTACGTACTACCCGGGGCAAATCCGCAGCGCCTCTCGTATTCGCCTTAGGCACTGCCCCCCGCCACGCCCTGCCGCAGGAGATGCGGATTGCCACGTCGCTTCGCTCCTCGCAATGACATGCTGAAACATGCACCTGTACGCATAGCAACTACGTACTACCCGGGGCAAATCCGTCGTAGCTGCGGATTTACCCAAACAGCAGCACCCCGGTATCCACTGCAAAAATTTTTCTGGTAATTCATCCCCCGGCAAAGTATAATCATTAACGGTAATCGCCGGCCGGTTTTCCCCGGCAGATAGGAGTGATCGCTTGGATATCACCTTTATCCAGGAGCCTCAGCGGCTCATCGAGGCTGTGGAACTCATCTACCTCACCGTACACCATGAGAGCTATGATGACCTAAAGCACAGGATTCTGCTGACCTACGGAGCCAAGTATGACCAGGTCCAGGAGCAGCAGTTTTCCCAGCGCATGGAATGCCTAGCCCGGCTGCAGCGCCAGGTGGAGGCACTGCCCGAGCTGCAAAATCCCCGGCTGCAATACTATTTTGCCCGGCATACCACCCGGGGCGCCAGCCACTGCTGCCTGGCTACGGTGCTCATCACCAGCTTCAGCGACGTCAACGAAAACGACCTGGACCGGGCGGTCAAGGCCATGAAATTCCGTAAACGGCTGCTCATCGGCCAGGGATTTGAAATTTCCGGCATTTCCTACAGCGGCCTTGCCTTTCGCCGCTGCAATGAGGGGCAGCCGCCGGAGCTCCACGAGCAGATCAACCGGCTGGACTGCTCCCCGGAATTTAAATGGAAAATCATGACGGCCCTGTGCGCCTACGACCAGTGTTTGGAGGAACTGTTGGCCCTGATCCGGCCGGTCTGCGCCCTGTTGGACCAGGCTTTGGCAGAACTGGAGCCGATGCTGGAGCCGGTATACGCCTATTGGAAAGCCTGCCTGGAAAACAACACCCTGCGGGAACTGCTGCTGCGCATCGGCCCCGGTCAGGGAGAAGCCCAGGTAGACTGTCAAAAGCTCACCGTTCGCTTTTGGCGCACCGCCTGCAACCGGATGTACCTGACGGAAAATTGGACCGCGCCAGGGGAGGTTGTGGCCTATATCGGCATCATTGTGGAGATGGACGACGCTGCCGACGGCAGCCAGGCCAGCGACCAGGTGATCTGTTCCATGCTGCGGCTGCTGGGCGACAACAGCAAATTTGCCATTTTGATGCTGCTGCGGAAGCAAAAGCTATACGGGCAGGAAATTGGCGAGCGCCTGGGCCTGCACCACGGCACGGTCTCCCGCCATTTAAGCAGCCTGTACCGCAGCGGCTTGATTTCCATGGAGAAAGGCAACGGCAGAGTGTGCTACTATACCATTAACCGGAAGGGCATTGGACACCTGCTGGAAGTGCTGGGTAAGCTGTTTATGGAGGAGCCAGGCGAGCAAGAAACCGGCTGACCGCCCCGGCCAATGGGGGAAACGGAGGATAAACGGATGGATTTGGTGATCACGGTGGTACACGTGTATGCCCGGGATAGCGCCGTCTCCTGCCATGTGACCTCCTTCATCCGGGTAACCGGCGGGAAAATTGCCGAAATGGATGAGTATTGGGGCGACGGCGGCCCCCCGCCCCAGTGGAGATTGGACAAGCAAATCGGTACGGCCATCCGGTAACCCCTCCCCGGAACGGCCGGAAATATCTGCCGGAAAAGGCAAAAAACCTGTTGCAAAAGGCGGCCAGCTGTTATACAATATACCTAAAATCAAATATCGCCCAAAATGAATTCTTAGGAGGTTTCACACATGCCTGAACTCATTCAGTGCGCTACCGCCGGCACCATGGAATCCAGCGACGCTTATGTGGAAATCGAACCAAGGGAAAACGGCCTGGAAATTCAACTGGAGTCGGTGGTCTTCGCGCAGTTTGGCGAGGACATTGCCCAGTCGGTCCAGGCCGTTTTGCTGCAACAGGGAGTAAAAAACGCCTGGATCTCCGTCAATGACCGGGGCGCCCTGGACTGCGTCATCCGGGCCAGGATAGAAACGGCCATCCGCCGGGCAAGGGGGGAAACGCCATGATCCGGTCCCTCCTGTTTTTGCCGGGCAACGCCCCAAACATGCTCATCCACGGCGGGGATCTGGGGGCAGACGCAGTCATCTTCGACTTGGAGGACGCCGTCTCTCCGGAGGAAAAGGACGCAGCCCGGATCTTGGTGCGCAACACCCTGGCCAGTCTGCCCCTGAGCTGCCAAACCGTGGTGCGGATCAACGGGCTGGACTCCGGCCTGTGGGCCGGGGACTTGGCAGAAATCGTTCCCCGGCGGCCCAATGCCCTGATGCTGCCCAAAACCGCCGGAGCGGCGGATATCCGGCAGCTGGAGCAGGCGGTGGCCGCCCTGGAGGCAGAGCACCATATCCCCGCCGGTACGGTGGGGATTATCCCCCTGCTGGAGACTGCCGCCGGCATTGAAAACGCCTATGCCATTGCCGCCGCCTCACCCCGGGTGCTGGGGCTGTTCCTGGGAGGCGAGGATCTCACCGCCGACCTGCGCTGCCCCCGCACCAAAGGGGGCAAAGAAATTGATTACGCCCGCCAGCGGGTGGTTTGCGCCGCCCGGGCCGCCGGGGTGGAGGCCTTTGACACCCCCTTTACCGATGTGCAGGACAGCCAGGGCCTGTTGGACGACGCCAAATATGCCAGAGCCTTGGGCTTTTCCGGGAAGGCCGCCATTTCCCCCCGGCATGTGCAGGGCATCAATCAGGTATTCTCCCCCACCAGCGGGGAAATCGCCTACGCCCAGGCGGTACTGGACGCCATTGCCGGGGCCCAGGGGAAGGGAGCCATTTCCCTCCACGGAAAAATGATTGACGCCCCCATTGTCAACCGGGCCAGGCAAACCCTGGCCGCGGCAAAAGCCCTGGGGTTAGTGGGAGGAAAAACCGATGGAAACTAAACTTGTATCCACTTTGTCCCAGGCCATTTCCGCCGCCGGGTTGACCGACGGCATGACCATCTCCTTCCACCACCATCTGCGCAACGGTGACTATGTGCTCAACCTGGTGCTGGCGGAGATTGCCCGGCTGGGTATCCGGGGACTGACCCTGAACGCCAGCTCCCTGTTTGACATTCATCTGCCCCTGATGCAGCACATCCGCAGCGGCGTGGTGGGCAAATTGCAGACGGGCTATGTTTCCGCCGGGATTGGCCGCCACCTTTCCGCCGGGATCCTGGCCGAACCGGTGGAATTCCGCTCCCACGGTACCCGGGCGGCGGATATCGCCGCCGGGCGGGTCCCCATTGACGTGGCCTTTATTGCCGCCCCGGCCGCAGACTGCCGGGGCAACTGCACCGGGAAGCTGGGGCGGGCCGCCTGCGGTTCCCTGGGCTATGCCATCCCCGACGCCCTGCACGCCAAAACCGTAATTGTCATTACCGACACCATTCTCCCCTATCCCCTGGCGGATTGGTCCATCTCCGAGGCTTACGTGGACTACGTGGTTCAGGTGGAGGAAATCGGCAACCCCCAGGGCATCCTCTCCGGTACCACCCAGATCACCCGGGACCCGGTGGGCTTGATCATGGCGGAGCTGGCCGCCCAGGCCATTGCGGCCTCCGGCCTGCTGAAGGACGGCTTTTCCTTCCAAACCGGCGCCGGCGGCGCTTCCCTGGCAGCCGCCGCCTTCCTGAAGGAAATTATGCTGCGGGAGCATATCCAAGGCAGCTTTGCCCTGGGGGGAATCACCGGATATCTGGTGGATATGCTCCGGGCCGGGTGTTTCCGCCAGCTCATGGACGTGCAGTGCTTTGACCTGGACGCGGTGTCCTCCATCCGGGATGACCCCAGGCACCGGGAAATTTCCGCCATCCACTACGCCGCCCCCGGCAGCCGGGGCGCGGTCACCGACAGCTTGGACGTGGTGATCCTGGGGGCTACGGAAATTGACACGGAATTCAACGTTAACGTCCACACCGATTCCGCCGGCTGCCTCATGGGCGGCTCCGGCGGGCATACCGACGCTGCCGCCGGCGCGGCCTTGACCATCATCATCGCCCCACTGTTCCGAGCCAGGCTGCCCATCATTACCCAGCATGTCACCTGCATTTCCACCCCCGGCACATCGGTTGACCTGCTGGTCACCCAGCGGGGCCTGGCGGTCAATCCCGCCAAGCCGGAGCTTGCCCGCCGGCTTCAGGCGGCAGGACTTCCCGTGGTGGATATCCACCGGCTCAAAGCCCAGGCAGAGTCCATCACCGGCGTCCCCCGCCCCGTGCCCAGGGGCAGCCGGGTGGCGGCCAACATCCTGGGCCGGGACGGCGCCATCCAGGACCAGGTGATGACCCTGCCGGAGGAAGGATAGAGATTTGCCGGTACCGGTTTTCGGTAATTTCGCCAAATTCTCCCTTGACAATACCGGGGATATCCGGTATAGTACCCGTGGGAATACATATTATTTTTGAATATTCGCATATGAGTGACCCCGCAAATGATAGAACATTTGTAGCCCAGACAAATACAGCGCCGGAATCCCCGCCCTGTCCGGCCCAACGGCAAGGGTTCCGGCAGCCACAGGAAATGGAGTGGATCACCTATGGAGCGCAAGAAAAAAGTTCTGGTTATGGGCGTCATTGGTGCAGACGTTCACGCGGTGGGGAACCGCATTCTGTACCAGGCTTTCACGGAAGCCGGATTTGACGTGATCAACCTGGGGGTGATGGTCTCCCAGGAAGAGTACATCGCAGCGGCCATTGAATCCAAAGCGGACGCCATCGTCATCTCCTCCCTTTACGGGCAGGGCGAGCTGGACTGCCGGGGGATGCGGGAAAAATGCGACGAAGCAGGCCTGAAAGGCATCCCTCTGCTGGTGGGCGGCAACATCGTCATTGGAAAGCAGCAGTTTTCCGATGTGGAGGCCCGGTTCCATGCCATGGGCTTTGACTGTGTTTTCCCCCCCGGCACCATGCCGGAGGTCACCATCGCCGCCCTGAAGCGTATCCTGCATGTGGAGGACGGCGCCGGTACAGGAGGCCAGTGACGCCATGAACCCCGCTTTGCTCATCGACTTTGGCAGCACCTACACCAAGGTGGCTGCCGTTGACCTGGCGGGCCAGCAGCTGCTGGGGACCGCCTCCGCCTACACCACGGTAGAAACCGACGTCACCCTGGGGTTGGAGCAGGCCCTGGCAAACCTGGAGCAAGTCACCGGCCCCCTGGCCTTTACCCAGCGGTACGCCTGCTCCTCCGCCGCCGGCGGCCTGCGGATGATCGCCTCCGGCCTGGTGCCGGAGTTAACCGCCGAAGCCGCCCGGCAAGCAAGCCTGGGCGCCGGGGCCAAAGTGCTCAAAACTTACGCCTTCCAGCTGACCCAGGACGACGCGGCGGAAATTGCCGCCCTGAACCCGGATATCTTCCTCTTGGTGGGGGGCACGGACGGCGGCAACACCGAGTGTATCCTCCATAATGCCCAGGTGCTGGCGGCGCTGGGTGGGGATTTTCCCATTGTGGTGGCGGGGAACCGCACCGCCGCCCGGGAATGCCAGCATATCCTGGCCGGCCGGGAGGTTCATCTGTGCGAAAACGTCATGCCCCGGTTCGGCGTGCTGAATATTCAGCCGGCCCAGAAAACCATCCGGGAAATTTTTCTCCGGCGGATTGTCCGGGCCAAGGGGCTGTCCAAAGCCGATTCCCTGCTGTCCGGCATTCTCATGCCCACCCCTTCCGCCGTGATGAACGCCATTGAACTGCTCTCCCAGGGCTGCCCGGAAGAGGCGGGCACCGGCGAGCTGCTGGCGGTGGACGTGGGGGGCGCCACCACGGATGTGTACTCCGTGGCCGGCGGCGCGCCTACCCGGCCCGGCACCGTCTATAAGGGCTTGCCGGAACCCTTTGTCAAACGGACGGTGGAAGGGGATATCGGCATGCGCTATAGCGTAGCCGGTATCGTTGAAGCCGCCGGAACCGCCAAGCTCAGCCGCCTGTCCGGCCTGCCGGAAAGCCGGGTGGCCCAGCTGGCCCAGTATCTCCGGCAGCACACCGATACCCTGCCCCGGGACGACCCGGAGCTGAAAGTCCTGGACTTCGCCCTGGCCTCCTGCGCCGTGGAGGCCGCCGTTGCCCGCCATGCCGGCACGGTGGAGGAAGCCTACACCCTGATGGGGCTCACCTATGTACAGACCGGCAAGGATTTGACCGGCCTGACCCATTTGGTGGTCACAGGCGGCAGCCTGATCCACACAGAAAAAACAACGGAAATCGCATCTCATGCCCTCTATGATCCCGCGCAGCCCATGTCCCTGCGGCCGAAACGGGCCCAGGTTCTGGTAGACCGGAAATATATCCTCTCGGCCATGGGGCTGCTTGCTGCAAGTTATCCAGCCTGCGCTTTGCGAATCATGAAAAAGGAGATTACGGTAGATGGATATCCAAAATAAAAAAATTCCGGAAGGCCAGTTTATGCAGCTCCGCCAGGAGGTACTGGCCCAGTGGCCAACCGGCCGGGAAGTCAATTTGGAAGAAGCCTTCGCCTTCCACAAGGCCATGCCCAAGGAGAAGATTTTCTCCCAGAAGCTGATTGCCGCCAAGGCGGAGCGAAAAACCCTGGTGCAGCCCCGGGCCGGCGTGCCGGTGATTGCCGAGCACGTGAAACTGCTGCAATACCTCCAGGATCAGGGGGAGGCTGACCTGCTCCCCACCACCATCGACAGTTACACCCGGCAGAACCGGTATCAGGAGGCGGAAAACGGCATTCGGGAGTCCATGCGCCTGGGCCGGGCCATGCTCAACGGGTTTCCCGCCGTCAATCACGGCGTAACCGGCTGCCGCCATGTGGTCAGCAGCGTGGACGTGCCGGTGCAGGTGCGCCACGGTACGCCGGACGCACGGCTGCTGACGGAAATCTCCTATGCCGGGGGATTCACCAGCTATGAAGGGGGCGGCATCTCCTACAACCTGCCCTATTGCAAAAACGTCCCCCTGGAAAAGACCATTGTGGACTGGCAGTATGTAGACCGGCTCACCGGCCTGTATGAGGAAAACGGCGTCTCCATCAACCGGGAACCCTACGGCCCCCTCACCGGCACCCTGGTGCCGCCCTGCGTCTCTCACGCCGTGGCCATCATCGAGGCGCTGCTGGCCGCCGAGCAGGGCGTGAAAAACATCACGGTGGGCTACGGCCAGTGCGGCAACTTGGTCCAGGACGTGGCTGCCATTGGCACTTTGCAGGAATTAACCGAGACTTATCTCAAAAAATACGGCTACGGCGATGTGGTGGTAACCACCGTCCTGCACCAGTGGATGGGCGGCTTCCCCGCCGACGAGGCCAAAGCCTTTGGGGTTATCGCCCTGGGCAGCACCATTGCCGCCCTGTCCAAAGCCACCAAGGTCATTGTCAAAACCCCCCATGAAGCCATCGGCATCCCCACCAAGGAGGCCAATGCCGCCGGCCTGCGGTGTACCAAGCAGGTGGTACACATGCTGGCGGATCAGTCCATCCGCAATGTGGAGCTGGAAATAGAAAAGGGCATCATCCGTCACGAAACCCGGCTGATTGTGGACAAATGCTTCGAGCTGGGTGACGGCGACATTGCCCTGGGGGTGTGCCGGGGCGTGAAAGCCGGTGTTGTGGATGTCCCCTTCGCCCCCTGCCGGTACAACGCCGGGCAGATGCTCCCCGCCCGGGACAACGAAGGCGCCGTGCGCATGATCAATATCGGCAACCTCCCCTTTGACAAAGAGCTGCGGGACTTCCACGCCGCCAAAATGGCCCAACGGGCCAAGGCGGAAAAGCGGAAGGTCTCTTTCCAAATGGTCATCGACGATGTATACGCCATTGGCAAAGGCCGCCTGGTGGGCCGGCCCAGATATTAACAAAAGACGGAGGATTGGCCATGAAAATTGTGGATTTGATCTGCTCCCCCGGCAGAACCGGCTTCTACTTTGACGATCAGCGGGCCATTAAAGGCGGCGCCGGTCACGACGGCATGTTCTACACCGGCGGCCCGGTGACCCCGGGCTTCCGCTCTGTGCGCCAGGCGGGGGAGTCCATCTCCGTCATGCTGGTGCTGGAGGACGGGCAAATTGCCTGGGGCGACTGTGCAGCCGTGCAGTACAGCGGCGCAGGCGGCCGGGACCCCCTGTTTTTGGCGGAGGATTTCATCCCCATCATTGACACTTACATTAAACCCCTGCTGGTGGGCCGGGAGGCCGGCAATTTCCGGCAGCTTTGCCGGGAGATGGAGGCCATTACCATCGGCGGCCACCGGCTCCACACCGCCCTGCGCTACGGCCTATCCCAGGCCATTTTGGACGCGGTGGCCAAGTCCACCGGCAGGCTGATGTGCGAAGTGGTGGCGGCAGAGTACGGCTGCACCGTATCCGACCGGCCCATTCCCATTTTTACCCAGTCCGGGGATGACCGGTACACCAATGCGGATAAAATGATCATCAAGGGCGCCCAGGTGCTGCCCCACGGCCTGATCAACAACGTAGAGGAAAAGCTGGGCCTCCACGGGGAAAAGCTGGAGGCCTACGTGGCCTGGCTGCGGCAGCGGGTGCTGTCCCAGCGCCATGACGAAAACTACCTGCCCATTCTCCACATCGACGTGTACGGAACCATCGGCGCCCTGTTCGGAAATCACAACTACCCAGCAATGGCGGACTATTTGGCCCGGCTGGAGGAGTTGGCAAAACCCCTGCACCTGCGGATTGAAGGCCCCATGGACTGCGACTGTGACCGGCAAACCCAGCTGGAAGCCCTGGCCGGCCTCACCGCCGAGCTGGACCGCCGGGGCATCGGCGTGGAGCTGGTGGCCGACGAATGGTGCAACACCCTGGAGGATATCCGGCTGTTTGCCGACCACCGGGCGGGGCACATGGTGCAAATCAAAACCCCGGATCTGGGGGGCATCAATAACACCATCGAAGCCGTGCTGTACTGCAAAGCCAGAGGCATCGGCGCATACCAGGGCGGCACCTGCAACGAAACCGACCGCAGCGCCCAAGTCTGCGTCCACTGCGCCATGGCCACCCAGCCAGATCAAATCCTGGCCAAGCCCGGCATGGGCGTGGACGAAGGATACATGATTGTGTACAACGAAATGCAGCGGATACTGGCAATCCGCAAACGGCGGTCCTAGCCGCCCAGTTCGCCAAAATAGAACCGCCAGAAGGAGTTTTTCTATGCCTATCCAAGTATTTAGTGAAATCGGTCAGCTGCGGCGGGTACTGCTCCACCGGCCCGGGCGGGAGCTGGAGCATCTGGTGCCCGGTTCCCTGGAGCGGCTGCTGTTTGACGACATTCCCTACCTGAAGGGCGCCCAGGCTGAGCATGACAGCTTTGCCCAGATCCTCCGGTATAACGGCGCCCAGGTCTGCTACCTGTCCCAGTTGACCGCCGAGGCCCTGGCCCAGGAATCCGGACTGAAGGAAGCGTTCATTCAGGACTTTATCCAGGCCAGCGGCAGCGTTGCCCTGCGGTATCAAGCGGAACTGACCGCTTACCTCTCCGCCATCGGGGATCTGCACGAAATGGTGCTGCAAACCATGGCCGGTATTCCCTTTGCCGACTTGGAGCTGGGGCAGCAGGCATCTCTGGCGGCTCTGCTTCACGGCCGGTCCGACTTCGCCCTGGAGCCAATCCCGAATCTGTACTTCACCCGGGATCCCTTCGCCACCATCGGCCGGGGGGTGGCGCTGCACCACATGTACTCCGCCACCCGCCGCCGGGAAACCCTGTACGGCAGCTACATTCTCCGCTATCACCCGGACTATGCCGGAGCGCCCCTGTACTACACCCCGGATCTGCCCTACTCCCTGGAAGGCGGAGACATCATGAACCTGTCTGCCGAAACCCTGGCGGTGGGGATTTCCCAGCGCACCATGCCTGAGGCCATCGAAAGCCTGGCCTGGCGAATTTTCCAAAACCCGGAAACCAAAATCCGCACCATTTTGGCCATGACCATTCCCAGCAAGCGGGCCTTCATGCACCTGGACACGGTGATGACCCAGGTGGATGTGGACAAATTCGTGGTGCATCCGGCCATCTTACCCACCCTGGAAATCTTTGCCCTAGAACCTGGCGCCGGCGGCAGCCTGAACGCCAAGCGCTTGGACATGGATCTGGAGCACGTGCTGGCCAAGTATCTGGGACTGGATCAGGTGCAGCTGATCCTCTGCGGCGGTCAGGATCACATCGCCGCCCAGCGGGAGCAGTGGAACGACGGCTCCAATACCCTGTGCATCCGGCCCGGGGTGGTGGTGGCCTACGACCGGAACTATATCACCAATGATATCTTGGAGGATAACGGCATCACCGTGCTGAAAATTCCCAGCGGGGAGCTGTCCCGGGGCCGGGGCGGTCCCCGGTGCATGAGCATGCCGCTGGTCCGGGATATGCTGTAAAAAACCATTAACTGGAAAGGAATATTGCTATGCCTGTCAATCTCCGTGGAAGAAGTTACCTGAAGCTGCTGGACTACACCCCGGCGGAAATCCGCTACCTGCTGGAACTGAGCAAGGACTTTAAGCGCATGAAGCGGACCGGTACCCCCCACCGGTATCTGGAGGGGAAAAACATTGTGCTGCTGTTTGAAAAAACCTCCACCCGCACCCGCTGCTCCTTTGAAGTTGCCGGCCGGGACCTTGGCCTGGGCGTCACCTATCTGGACCCTGGCAGCTCCCAAATGGGGAAGAAAGAATCCATTGCCGACACCGCCCGGGTGCTGGGCAGAATGTACGACGGCATTGAGTACCGGGGCTTCAGCCAGAAAACCGTAGAGGATCTGGCCAAGTACTCCGGGGTGCCGGTGTGGAACGGCCTCACCGACGAGTTCCATCCCACCCAGATGCTGGCAGATATCCTCACCATTGAGGAGCACTTCGGCTACAGCAAGGGCATCCGCTTCACCTATATGGGCGACGCCCGGAACAACATGGGCAACTCCCTGATGGTGGTCTGCGCCAAGCTGGGCCTCCACTTCACCGCCTGCGCGCCGAAGGAATTGTTCCCCGCGCCGGAGCTGGTGGCAGAATGCGAGAAAATTGCGGCGGAAACCGGCGGCTCTGTCCGCCTGACTGAAGATGTGGCGGAGGGCACCCGGGATGCGGATGTGCTGTACACCGACATCTGGGTATCCATGGGCGAGCCGGACGAGGTCTGGGAAACCCGGATCAACCTGCTGAAGCCCTACCAGGTCAACGCCGCCGCCATGGCAAACGCCAAGCCCACCGCCGTGTTTATGCATTGCCTACCTTCCTTCCACGACACCAATACCACCATCGGTGCGGAAATTGCCAAAAAATACGGCATTACCGAGATGGAAGTCACCGACCAGGTGTTCGAGTCCAAGCAATCTCTGGTGTTTGACGAAGCGGAGAACCGGATGCATACCATCAAAGCCGTCATTTACGCCACCTTGGCTTAACCGCCGCCATGACTGGGGCCTGCTGCAAAACTTTGCAGCAGGCCCCTTCGGCTTATTCCAGCCGTCCCAGGCGGCATTCCGGGATCGACCCCCCTTCTGCCTTTACCCGGCGCACTTGGGAATGGTAATGGTCAAGGTAATCTCCCGATCGGTCTCCTGCTGCCGGCTCACGGCGGCCACGCCGGCGCTTTGAATCAACGCCAAACTCTGGGTCAAATCGTTGAGAAACTCCCGAATATCCGGCGGCCTGCGCCGCCGGGTGCCGGGCACCCGGTCGGACAGCATGTCCTGCACGTACTGCTCCGTCTGGGCAACCGTCAGGCCCCGCTGGGCAATCAGCCCGATGGCGGCCAGCTTATCCTCATCCTTGTTCAACTTCAGCAGCGCCCGGGCATGGCGCTCGGTCAGCCCCGCGCTGCGCAGCGCGTCCAGCACCTGGGGACTGTGGCGCAGAAGCCGCAGCTTATTGGCCACGGCAGATTGGCTCTTGCCCACCTTCTGGGCCGCCTGCTCCTGGGACAGTCCCCCCAGCTGCATCAGCCGGGCCAGGCCCTGGGCTTCCTCGATAAAGTCCAGATCTCTGCGCTGCAGGTTTTCCACCAGCGCCGCCAGGCCGGACTGGTTCTCGTCCATGCTCATGAGCAGGCACGGCACCTCCTCCAGCCCGGCCAGCTTCGCCGCCCGGAGCCGCCGCTCCCCGGCGATGAGCTCGTAGATATTCCCCACCCGCCGCACGGACAGGGGCTGCAATATCCCATGCTGCACAATGCTGGCCGCCAGCTCCTGCAGGCCGTTTTGGTCGAACACCTGCCGGGGCTGGGCCGGATTTGGCCGGATGGCCCGCACTGACAAAAAAACCACCCGCCCGGTTTCCATGTACGTTTTTAACTTCCCACACTGCAATCGTCTCGCCCTCCTTGGTATTGGGAAATCCCTGTGCATTCATTCTAGCCCAATCCCATAAAAAATCCCGCGAAAGCCTGACCCCTTTCCCGGGAAATGGCCGACGGGTTTCGCAAACAGCGCAAAATGTGGTGATTATCCGTTATTTTCCCTAGAAAAAGTTGCTACTTTTTCCATTTCTCCCTGGGCCGCTCTTTTTTGCCGCTGGGGGATGTGCAATGATGGGTGACCGGGTACAGCGATGGGACAATCCTTCCTCCTTGCGGTAGGGTATAACGGAAAGCAGTGCTTAGTGCGAAAACGCAACCGCCAGCGAATTTGCCCAGCACCAGGTCCGTGCAACTGCTGACACGCCGCATGTTTCTGCATGTCATTGCGAGGAGCGGAGCGACGGGACAATCCGCTTCTCCTGCGGTGGGGCATAGCAAAATAGCAGCACTTAGGGCGCATACGTAAGGCGTCACGAATTTGCCCAAACAGCAGCCCACTTGCCAGGCTTCTCTGCGGGGAAAACGGATTGCCACACCAGTGTGCGCACTGGTTCGCAATGACATGCAGAAAGCGGGCAGGCGTGCGCGGGTGCAAGGACGGAGTTCGCAATGACATGCTGAAGGGGGGTGCGTTTCTGCGGGTGCAAGGGGGTAGTGCCGGGGTGCTGCTGAGCAAGGTGCTTGCAAATGCGGACACGCAACAAGTCTCTGCATGTCATTGCGAGGAGCGGAGCGACGTGGCAATCCGCTTCTCCTGCGGTAGCACAAAGCAGGAAGCAGCACCTAAGGCGAATACGGGAAAGCGCCACGAATTTGCCCAAACAGCAGCCCACTTGCCAGGCTTCTCTGCGGGGAAAACGGATTGCCACACCAGTGTGCGCACTGGTTCGCAATGACATGCAGAA
>DVHJ01000085.1 GCA_018712145.1 Candidatus Faecousia faecigallinarum
CTCCATTGCCCGGATTTTCCTGAAGAACCCGCCGGTTCTCATTCTGGACGAGGCCACCTCCGCCCTGGACTCCGTGACGGAGGCAAAAATTCAGCGGGCGTTTGACAACCTGTCCAAAGGGCGCACCACACTGATTATCGCCCACCGGCTCTCCACCATCCGTTCCGCCACCCGGATTGTCTCTATTGCCGACGGCCGCATCCAGGAGGAGGGCACCCACGCCCAGCTGCTGCAGAAAGGCGGCCTGTACGCCGATCTGTACCGCACCCAGAGCGGCGCCGCCAGCTGAGGCAAACACAGGGCGTTGGTAAGAACGTGGAGGTGTGCTTGCACACGCTGACACGCTGCAAGTTTTTGCATGTCATTGCCAGGCGCGAAGCGACGGGACAATCCGTAGCCCTTGCAATGCAGCGTCGCAAACAGTAGTGCTTTAGGCGAATGCGCAGACGGCTGGCAGGTTGTCTGGTAGGAGGTACTTGCACACGCAGACACGCTGCAAGTTTTGCATGTCATTGCGAGGAGCGCAGCGACGTGGCAATCCGTAACCCCGCAGCACAACACAACAAAAAGCAGTGCCTAAGGCAAATCCGCAGCCACCTACGAATTCGCCCAAACAGCAGGCAACTTGTCAAGTATTTCCGCAGGAAAACGGATTGCCACGTCGCGAGGCGGCCGCCCCGCTCCTCGCAATGACATGCAGAAGACAGATGGGCTTCTGCGGTTTGCAGGGGCAGTGGTAAGCAACGGCATGCAGGAGACTGGGGCGCTTCTGCGGTTGCAAGGGAGTTTTCCCGGCGGAAACGTGGTACAGTTTGCCTCGCTGCGGATGTGCTGAAGCACGGCAAGTTTATGGATGTCATTGCCAGGCGCGAAGCGACGGAAAGTATTCAATAGCCACAACAGGGCCTGGTGCAAAATACCCGTTTTGCACCAGGCCCTGTCTGTTCCCCATTTCCTGTTATTTTACCGTGTACTCAGCCGCATTTGGAATAGCCGCAGCTGCGGCAAATCACGCAGCCGCTTTCCTGCTCCAGCTTGGCCCCGCATTCCGGGCAAAGGCCGCTTTCCTGCCGTTTCTTCTCCTGTCCGGCCAGCTGGGGAATGGCCTTTCCGGACTGCCGGGCCTTGATCACCTTCTCCAGGGTTTTGGCAATGGCGTCCGGGCAGGAGGTCACGGACAGGCCGGGCTGGCGGATGGTGGAGGGGCAGCGGATTCCCTTCAGCTGATTGATCAGCTCCTGAGGGTCGATCCCGCTGCGAATGCCCACGGACACCAGCCGGGCCGTAGCCTCGCTCTGGCTGGGGCAGCCGCCGGATTTGCCGGTGTTGGTGAACACCTCGCACACCCCGTCTTCATCATAGTTCACGGTGATGTACAGGTTGCCGCAGCCGATTTTCACCTTCTCCGTATAGCCGGAGGTCACCGTGGGCCGGGGGCGGGGCAGGATGGACCCATAGGCCGGGGCCGTGCCGCTGACCTTGCCGATATTCAGCACCTGCTGATCCCGGCTCCCGTCCCGGTAAATGGTGGTGCCCTTGCAGCCCAGCTTCCAGGCCAGGCGGTATACCTGGGCAACGTCTTCCCGGGTGGCGTCGTGGGGGAAATTCACCGTCTTGGACACGGCGTTGTCCGTGTACTCCTGGAAGGCCGCCTGCATCCGGATATGCCACTGGGGGCTGACATCGTGGGCGCTGACAAATATGCGCCGGATCTCCGCCGGGAGGCTGTCCACATGGGCCAAGGTGCCTTTCTCCGCGATTTCCGCCATGAGCGACTGGGAAAACAGCCCCAACGATTCCAGCTTTTCCCGGAGAATCCCGTTGGTCTCCACCAGGTGGGTGCCGTCCATAATATTGCGGATATAGGCATAGGCAAACACCGGCTCAACGCCGGAGGACACGCCGGCAATCAGGCTCAGGGTGCCGGTGGGGGCAATGGTGGTCACCGTGGCGTTCCGCAGCGGCTCGCCGTCCCGGTAGATGCTCTGGTCAAACAAGGGGAAGGGACCCCGCACCCGGGCAAGGGCCCGGCTGGCCTCATGCCCCCGGCGGTTGACGAAGGCCATAATCTCCCGGCCGGTCTGGACACCCTGCTCGCTGTTATAGGCAATGCCCATGGTGAGCAGCGCATCGGCAAAACCCATCACCCCCAGGCCGATTTTCCGGGTGGCCAAGGTGGTCTTGGCAATCTCCTCCAGAGGATAGCGGTTGATCTCAATTACGTTGTCCAGAAAGTGTACCGCATCGGATACCGTCCGGCCCAGTTTATCATAGTCCACTACCCAGCGGCCATTTTCCTGCTTCAAGTGGTTGGCCAAGTTCACAGAGCCCAGGTTGCAGCTCTCATAGGGCAGCAGGGGCTGCTCCCCGCAGGGGTTGGTGCTTTCAATCTCCCCCTGCTCCGGCACCACATTGTCCCGGTTCAGCCGGTCCAAGAAGAGAATCCCCGGCTCCCCGGTGCGCCAGGCGGAATCCACAACGGTGTTGAACACCTGGCGGGCGTTCAGCTGGCCGGCCACCTGCCCGTTCAGGGGGTTGATCAGGTCATAGGGCCGGTTTTCCTCCGCCGCCTGCATGAACTTTTCCGTCAGGCCCACGGAAATATTAAAGTTGTTGATCTGGCTGGTATCGTTCTTACAGCGGATAAAGGAGAGAATGTCCGGATGATCCACCCGCAGCACCCCCATGTTGGCCCCCCGCCGGGTGCCCCCCTGCTTCACCGCCTCGGTGGCGGCGTTAAACACCTTCATAAACGACACCGGGCCGGAGGCCACGCCGCCGGTGGAGTTCACCGCCGAACCGGCGGGGCGGAGCCGGGAAAAGGCGAAACCGGTGCCGCCGCCGGATTTGTGGATCATGGCGGCGTTTTTCACCGCGTCAAAAATCTCCTCCATGGAGTCCCCCACCGGCAGCACAAAGCAGGCGGATAACTGGCCCAGTGGGCGGCCTGCATTCATCAGCGTGGGGGAATTGGGCAGGAAGTCCAGGTTGGTCATCAAATCATAAAACCGGTTCTCGCTATCCTGCACATCGCCGCCGAAGGCTGCGTCCGCCGAGGCCACTGCCTTGGCCACCCGGCGGAACATCCCGTCCACGGTCTCCGCCGGCTTGCCCTGCTCGTCTTTGATGAGATAGCGCTGCTTCAGCACCGCCATTGCATTCTCTGTGATTGCCATGCGTGTTCTCTCCTTATCCCTTAGGTATTGTTTCGGCACAACATATTGTAGCCTATTCGCCCTTCTGTGTCAATATGTTGTTTTTTCGTTGACCACCGGGACGCCTTTGGCCAGATTTTGGCGTTTTGCCCAAATTTCCCTTGCAATTTCCGTCAAGTTATGCCATACTGTTTTTATGCATAGACGGAAATAAAGAGAGGAGGAAATCGGGATGAACCAAGTGATCAGCGCAATTCTGCCCCCCATCATCGGCATTTTGGAGCTGATGGGCGTGTTCATTGTGGCCTGGACCGGAGGAAAAAGCTTCTGGTACTTTCTGCAAAACGCCTTTCGCAAAAAGCACTTCCCCATCCAGTATGAGCTGGCCTCCGGCATGGCCATTGCCCTGGCATTTAAAATGGCGGCGGAAATCCTAAAAACCGTGTTGGTGGACACCCTGGAAGAATTGGCTGTGCTGGGGGTAATCGTGGTGCTTCGGGGCATCATGAGCATGCTGCTCCACTTTGAGCTGAAACACAGCAAGCAAGATCTGGAAACCGAACGGGCGCTGAGTCCGGCAGCCGAATAAGCCCTGCCTGTTGCAAAATTTGCATTTTGCAACAGGCAGTTTTTTCTATGTATCATCATTGAGGTCCGCATTCATGCGGTTCAACCGCTCCACCATTTCCTCAGAATCCTCCCCCACACAGCCGACCAGCAGGTAGCGCTTGCTGAAGTGATCAAACAGAAATCGCTTTAGCAGGCGAAATCCGGTAACGCAGCCGGTAGAGGACACGTGGGTTCTCGGCCCGGTACAGGGATGGGGGTGGCCGCCGATGGCAATGTGGCTCTCATCCAGGTAGTCAATGGCCAGATCCTGGCGGACCATCTCTCGGATCTGCCGTTCCAGGGCCTCGAGATCCAGCTCAGGCTTGTAGTCCTGGAAAGCCAGGATAAAGCCATGATGAATGTCGTCATGCTGGGCCCGGTCCCGCTCCTCTGCCGGAATACAGAATTCACACAGATCCTCCGCCGTATGGGCCATAAGGCGGTAGCGCAGAGAGGCCTGGCATTTTTGGCTGATGCTCTCCGGGTGGGGGCCGAAGGGATTGGGGCGGGTAACCAGAATCTCCTCCCCCACGCCAATGAGCAGGTTGGCGTTGGTGGGCAAAAACGGGTAGATCAGGTCAAAGTGCTCCACCACCACCCGTTTACCCCGGCGCACCGCCTGCATAATGGCGTCCGCCAAGGCGTGGGGCTGGGTAAAGCCCATCTCAAAACGGATATCCACATGGTAGGTGTGGGGGGTGAAAAAACCGGTTTCGTTCTCTTGATCCAAAATGGGCAACGGCCGGACGTTCACCCCGTTGTCGTCGTTGGTCAGCTCCAGTCCCGGGAACATCCCCCGAATCAGTACGCTTTTGCCGGAGCCGCTATCCCCAATGACCCCAATGAGCTTGTCAAAGGGGCTGAGGTACATCTGGGCAATTTGAATGCCCAAATCATAGATCCGGTTCCGGCCCCGGGGGGCGTAAAAGGTGCTCAGGGTATGGCTTTTTTGCATTCTGCCTGAGTAAGACATGGCTTATCCTCCCATCTGTTGTGTTAAGGCGTCAAATGTGGTTTCCGGCACCAGGGCCTGAACCTCCGCCCACCGGCCGGCATGCAGGGCGCTGCGCACCCGGCTGGCGCTCACCGGTACGCCCTGCTGGGTAAGGCGGGGAATTTCCTGCACCCCAATGCCCCGGGGCGGCAGCAGGGCCTTCAGGGTTTCATTGTACGCCCGGGTCACCGGGTCTGCCGGTTCCGTTCCCAGGAACCGCAGCTTCAGGTCAAGGGCCGGGGCAAACCGCCCGGCAAACATCTCCACATCCAGCTGGCAGCTGATTTCTCCCCCTGCCCACCGGTCTTTTAAGAAATAGGTGGGAAAGGTGGCGTTGGAAATCAGATAACCATCGGTGGGGTGAACCGATACGTTGGCATAGGCACGGCAACCCCTGCGCACCATATCCAACCGCTGGGCGGCGGAAAACATCCCCTTTTCCTCCGACAGCACAAAGACATAGAGCCAGGCGCACTGTCCGGCAGCCTGCTCCACCAAATACCGGTGGCCGTTGGTAAAGGGAGCGCAGTTCATCACCACCGCCCCGCAAGGGCCACTGTGCTTATCCAAATTGTCCAGGTAGGCCTGCAAGCCCCCCCGGACATTTTCCAGCAGCATCGCCTCCCCGGCGGTGGCCAGGGGGAAAAAACCCAGGCCCCGGAACAGCAATTCATTTTCCGGCTTGGTATAGACAAACAATTTCCGCCTGCCCTGGCGGAATGCCGCCTGGCGCAGGCTGGTCATCAGCCGCGCAGCCAGGCCCTGGCCCCGGAACGCCGGGTCAACGGCCATGCCCTTGATCACATTCCCGTCTAAGCTGCCGCAGGCCAGGATTCGGCCGTCCTGCCGGAGACTCACGGTAAATTCCGCCTCCGGGTCCGGCTCCAGGCCCTGGCTGCGGAGAAACTGCTGCACCGGCCAAGTCTGGGTTGGTTCTGTCCACAATTCCAACGGTTTCCCACCTCCTAGATCCCTATCTATCAGTATACAGGTTTTTTCCCGCCTTGCAACCCCCAAACCCGGTCCAATCCTCTTCGCTTGTTTCTGTGCACAATATAGTGCATAAAAACTTCCAATGGCTGGCAGACTGCCGCACCGGCGGGGCACCGGATTTGGACCGGTTTTCCCCGCCGGGCCATTTTTCCCTTTTTCCATGAGAAATGGGAAAACTCCCCGGTTTTCCCAAAAAATCCCAGATATTCACGGCTTGCAAATTTTGTATACAGCACAAATTCCTCTTTTCCCTGTATTACCGGTAAACTGCTAAATCAGTGGAATTATTTCGTTGACTTTTTCCCCAACCGGGTGTATAAATATAGTAGCTCGCATTTCTTGCCATTGATGTGCATATACATGCACAATCAATGGGGTGCGGCTCCGTAAAACGGCCACCGGAAACTAGGCGCAGTTTGGCCCCTTTTCCCCGCATGCCGGGCAAAACAGCCGGGCGCAGCCCCAAGTGCGGGAAAAACCGGCAGCAAGCTCCCGTTCCGGCAGCCAACACATGAAAGGAGAACTCAAGATGAAGCACGCATGGAAAAAGGGTCTGTCCCTCCTCCTGGCTCTGCTGCTGGTGATGCAGCTGTTCCCCATGGCCGCAACGGCCCAGGGAAGCGGCGCCGCCCCCATTGTGGTGGATGCAGCCGGAGAAAACACAGAGCTGCTCACCACCCCCCTGGACGGTGCCGGCGATGTGCAGATTGACCCAAACGCAGAAGTGACCTTCCTGGTGGAGCTGGAGACAGCCCCGCTCATCACCTATCTGAATCCGGCTTCCGACTCGGTTCAGAGCCTGGCGGCCTCCAGCCAAGCGGCGTCCATACAAAGCGCCCAGGCTCAGGCCCGGCAGGAAATTGAAGCGTTGGATGGTCTGGAGATTCTGGATACATACAGCCTGCTGCTCAACGGCTTTGCCGTCTCCGGCACTTACGCCATGCAGGACACCATCGCCGCCCTGCCCGGCGTGCGGGCGGTGGAGGTGGCCCAGCGGTATGACGCGCCGGAGTCCCCTGTGGCAACCGTGGAGCCCTACATGCACTCCAGCGGCAGTCTGGTGAACGTTTCCGACGAATACACCGGCGCAGGTATTCTGGTGGGCGTCCTGGACAGCGGCCTGGACATTCACCACGAGGCCTTTGCCACTGCCCCGGAAACCGTGGCGCTGACCAAAGACGAAGTGAGCGTTGCCTTGGAAAACCTGAATTTCAATGCCCAGGGCACGGTGGATGAGCTTTATGCCAGCGCAAAAATCCCTTTCCAGTACGACTACGCCGATGGTGACGCCGACGTCACCGACGCCGGCGGCCACGGCACCCACGTGGCCGGCACCGCAGCCGCCAACTGCGAGGCCCTGACCGGTATGGCGCCGGATGCCCAGCTGGCCATCTTCAAGGTGTTTTCCGACACCATAAGCGGCACCGGCGATGAGTGGCTGCTGCCCGCCTTGGAAGATGCGGTAAAGCTGGGGGTAGACGTGATCAACATGAGCCTTGGCTCCGCCAGCGGCTTCACCTCCGACGGGGAGATCATGGACAGGGTGTACGGCCGGATCGAGGACGCGGGCATCACCCTGATGATCGCCGCCGGCAACGACGGAACTTCTACCACAAACCACCACTACGGCGACAATGCCCTAGCCTCCAACCCGGACAACGCCATGGTGGGCTCCCCCTCCACCATTGAACCGGCCATGGCGGTGGCTTCGGTGGAAAACCTGCAAAAGTTCGTCAATTATTTTCAGGTAGGCGACATGCAGATTCAGTTTGCCGACGCCAACGACGAGAGCATTGCCTTTACCACCCTGGACGGTACGTATGAGTATGTGGTAGTTCCCGGCTATGGCGCAGAAAGCGACTACGCCGGTCTGGACGTGGCCGGCAAGGTGGCCCTGGTGATGCGGGGCAGCCTGAACTTTACCGATAAGGAAGCCGCAGCAGCCAACGCCGGCGCCGTGGCCATGGTGGTCTACGACAACGCCCCCGGAGAGCTGACCAACATGCAGGTAAACGGGCTGATTCCCTCCTGCTTCATCTCCCTGGCAGACGGCACCGGCATGAAGTCGGCTGAGGTAAAATCCCTCACCGTTTCTCCCGAGTCCTCCACCTTTGTGGACAACGAAGTGGCGGGGCAGATGTCTACCTTCTCCTCCTGGGGACCCGGGCCCAGCCTGACCCTGAAGCCGGAAATCACCGCCCCCGGCGGCCACATTTACTCCTCTCTCCCCGGCGGAGAATACGGGGACAACAGCGGTACCTCCATGGCTTCCCCCCACATGGCCGGCATTGCCGCCGGTATGCGGCAGTACCTCAGTGAGTCGGATCAGTTCAGCGGACTCAGCGCCTACCGGACCGGCCAGCTGGTGGACGCCCTGCTCATGAGCACCGCCGTCCCCCTGACCGATCCCGACGGCGTATACTACAGCCCCAGAAGCCAGGGCGCCGGCCTGGCCAACATGGAAGCCGCCATCCAGACCACCGCCTACCTGTCGGACGAATCCGGTGACATAGCCAAAGGCGAGCTGGGCAGCTCCGAAACCGGCAGCTTTACCTACACCTTCTGGATCAACAACTTTGGCAGCGAAACCTTGCGCTACCAGATTGACACCGCCGTACTGGTTCCCGGCTTCTACTACGAAGACGGCGTGGCCTTCATGGCCGGCCAGGACCGGCAGCTGGAGGCCAACGAATACACCCTGACTTACTCCGGCGCCGCCGGGGAAAACGGCCAGGTCACCGTGCTGCCCGGCAGCAAGGTGCAAGTCACGGTGGAACTCAACCTGACCCAAACCGGAATTTCCAACCTGCAGGTATTCACCAACGGCATTTATGTCGAGGGCTTCATCCGCCTGTCCCCCCTGGAGGGCGGCAGCGTGGCGCTGGGCGCCCCCTTCCTGGGCTTCTACGGCGACTGGTATCAGGCCCCCATTCTGGAACCCACGGTGTTCGACGATGAAACGCCCCTGACCAACGGAACCCCCCTGGGTCTGTTCAACTACCGCTCCGGCACCGGCTTCCTGCTGGGCATGAATATGGTCACCGGGGAATACGACAGCAGGTACAGCGCCATTTCCGGCTACTACTGCCTGGTAAACGGCGTGTCCGCCCTGGTCTACCAGCTGAGAAACGCCAAGTACCTCCAGTACACGGTAACCCGGGATGACACCGGCGAGGTCTACTACAACAATGTAACCGTGGATAATATCCGGTCGGTGTGGTCTGCCGATTACGGTCTGTTCACCTACAGTACCGACGGCAATATGTGGGACATGACCTGCGAATATGAAGGCGGCCTGATCAGCCAGGTGCCTGACGGGGCCTACACCTACACCGTCACCGCCTATGGCGAAGGCGCCAGCCAGGAAGACGGCCAGTCCGTGTCCATGCCCATCGTGATCGACTCGGTGGCGCCGGAGGTGCTGGGCTACGAGGTGGTGGAGGAGAACGGCGTCCGGTATCTGGACGTGGAAGTATCCGACAACAACTACCTGATGGGCGTTCAGTTGACGGACGTGAACGGCGAAATTGCCCTGTCTGAAGCCACCTATCTGGCCGGCGACGAACCGGGAGAAACGGTGACCCTGCGGTTTGACCTGACCACCGCCATACAATACGGCTATACCATGGCCAGCCTGTATATGGCAGACTACGCAATGAACGAAATCTTTAGCGACGCCCTGAGTCTGTCCATCGGCGGCTTCCAGCCGGAAAGCATTACCATTAGCCCCAGTCAGGTTGCCACCACAGTGGGCACCACATGGCAATTTACCGCTACGGTGGAACCGGCGGAATACCTGGCCGACGAGCAAAAGCAGGTCACCTGGTCGGTCAGCGATGAGACCATCGCCTCCGTCACCGCCGACGGCGTGGTCACCGGGCTGAAACCCGGTCAGGTTACCTTGACTGCCACGGCCTGCAACGGCATCACCGCCAGCACCTGGCTATCTTTCGCGGAGGCGCAGACGCCGGAGGTCACCCAGATCCCCGACGTGAGCGAATACACCATCACCGAAAGCGGCACTTACCGGCTGCCGGAGGCCCAGTCTTCCCAATATATCCACCTCACCATCGACCCGGCGGCCACCGTCGTCACCCTCCAGGGCGACCCGGAGATCACCTACCGGGATCTGAAGGTGCACTGCCCCGGGGCGGTGGAACTGACCCTGGACAACGTGCACATTGCCCTGGAGCTGAGCAGCTCCGCCCACGGCACGGATTGGCGGTACTACGGCGCCATCAATTTCCAGGCCACCGGTAACTTCCTCCTGCTCACCGGGGAAAATTCCATCACCCGGAACGCGGCCAATAACGGCGACGTCTCGGCCATCTGCGTTCGGGCCAGAAGAACGGACATCGAGTCCAGCGTGCAGTTCTACGGCCCCGGCTCCATGACCATCGACGCCACCAACCCCACCGGCTACTCCTCCTGCTATGCTGCCGCCATCGGCGGACGCCAGGGCGAGCGCACCGGCGACATGACCTTTGGCGGCGGAACCTGGACCATCCGCAACAACGGCTCCGGCGCCTGCATCGGCACCGGCACCAACAGCGGCAGCCAGTACGACTCCACCCTGTATACCTCCAAGATTACCATCAACAATGGCACCTTCGTGCTGGAGACCAACCACACCGCCACGGAAGTTGGCGCCTGCATCGGCTCCGGCTCCAGCAGCTACAACGGCGTGGATGTGGTCATCAACGGCGGCGACATTACCGCCACCTCCTGGTACGGCGGCGCGGCCATCGGCTCGGGTATGTACGGCCACAGCAGCTCCTATGCCTACGGCACCCCCGGCGTCCCCACCAATCCTACCACCGTCACCATTAACGGCGGCACCGTCCGGGCCTATTCCAATTACCACGAGGATGCCTCCGCCAAGTCCCCCGCCGCAGCCATCGGTTCCGGCTACCGGGCAGGGGCCAACGTACCGGTGACCATCGCCGGCGGCTGGGTTTACGCCGAATCCAATACTGAGGGCGCAGCCATCGGCAACGGCCCGTCTGACCGCTATGCCAATGCCAGCATTACCGTCACCGGCGGCACCGTAACCGCCCTGTCCACGGCGGAAGGCGCGGCCATCGGCGGCGGCGGTTCCACCGTCTCCACCGCAGCGGCGGCAGGCATTGTGACCATCGCAGGCGGTTCGGTGAAGGCCACCGCCACCGGCACCGGCGACGCAATCGGCAATGCCGCCGGCAGCGACGCCACAGTGCATGTGTGGAATGATCAGTCCATTCCTGTCTACGCAGTTCCCATCCCCTCTGCCGGCTGCAACTACCTGCGGATGGACGGTACCACTTACCGCTTTGCCGGCGACCATCCGGAGGACGAAAATCACTACCTCTACCTGCCTGAGGGCACCTATATGGTGTACGTATCCGGCGGCACCTACGGCGGCAAGAGCTTTGACGTCACCGTCACCAGCGAGGACGTCACCGTCCGGGAGCACGGCTATATTCAGTACTACTCCGTCACCGCCAACCTCACCAACCTGACTGCCAACGCCCCGGAGCGGGTGGTTGAAGGAGAAACCCTGGCCTTCACCCTGGCGCCGGAGCGAGGCTACGGCCTGCCCGAAGCCATCACCGTCACCATGGGCGGCCAGATGCTCATCTCCACCCAATACGGCTATGACAGCATCTCCGGTCAATTTACGCTGGAAAACGTCACCGGGGACGTGGTGATCACCGCCGCCGGTGTGGGCGGCATCCAGACCTACACGGTTTCCGCGCAGCTGGCTCACATGACCTTCCGTGGCCAGGATTATGCCGCTGAAGGGCAAACCGCCACCGGCACCCTGGTGGCTGACGAAGGCTATCAGCTCCCGGAAATGGTCACCGTCACCATGGGCGGCCAGCCGGTGGATACCTTCACCTATGATCCGGCCACCGGAGAAATCGCCATTCCCAATGTCACCGGCGATGTGGTGATTTCCGGTACCGCCACCCTGAAAGGCGGCAGAACCATCACCTATGTGCTCAGCCACCTCACCCATGACGGCGCGACGGAATATGTCTCCGGCTCGGATCTGGAGATCAACTTCACGCCGGACGAAGGTTACCTGCTGCCGGAGACGGTGTCTGTCACCGGCGACCAGGCGGTTATCCGGTTCACCTATAACCCGGATACCGGCCGGCTCACCATCCTGAACGCCACCGGCAATCTGACCATTACCGCCGAAGCCGTTCTCCCCGATGGGGTAGACACCGAGGCCCTGGGCCTGATGGTGGAAGAAGCAAAAACCCTGTTGGAGCATGTCTACACCACGGAAACCTGGCCGGCTTTCGCCACGGCCCTGGCCAACGCGGAGGCGCTGCTGGATTCTCCTGACGCCACGGCCGGTGCCGTATCCGCCGCTGCCGGCGCCCTGTCCAACGCCTGGTCCGCCCTGCGTCTGGCCGGTGATACCCCCGCGGATTTCGCCGCCGGGCTGACCCGGACCGTGAAGATGAGCCAGATTATGGAGCAGTACGGCCTGCTGGAGGGCAAGGATGCCGGCGCTTACACCGCCGCCCGGGACGCCGCTGCCACAACGGCCGAGGCTATGGCCACCGCCACCGATGTGGAGGCGGCACGGACCGAGGCAACCCAGGCCTTCGAAGCCCTGCGCCACGAGCTGTACCTGCTGAACTTCCAGCCCACTGACCAGAATCTGGAAGATCTGATTGCCTACTGCCAGTCTGACGCGGTCACCGGCACCGAAGAATCCATGGCCTATCTGGGCCAGGTGCTGGCGGAAGTGGAGGCGGAAAAAGGCGGCGATACCTACACTACCCGCTATCTGTTCGTCTACCTGACCTACGCCCTAGCCAAAGTGGAGCCGGTGGAAATTGACACCACCGCCCTTGCCGCCGTGCTGGACGGCACAAAGGACGCCTACGATCATCCCGAGGACTACGCCGCCGGCGAAGCCTATGATAACTTCCGGGCCGCCTACGAGGCCGCCCAGACCGTGCTGGCCAATCCGGAGAGTCAGGTCCAGGTGGACGAGGCTGCCGAAGCCCTTCGGGCCGCCTACGCTCTGCTCACCGAAGCCACCGTCTATTTCACCATTGGCCAGAATCTCACCGGCGTCACTTCCGACGCCCCGGCGGAGGTGGAAAGCGGCAGCACCGTGGTCATCCGCCTCACCCCCGAGGCCGGTTACCTGCTGCCCACCGGCGTCTCCCTGTCCCCCAGCGAGGCCTTTGCCACTGCGGCCTACGATCCGGAAACCGGCGTGATCATCCTCTTTAACGTCACCGGCGATGTGACCGTTTCCGCAACCGCCATGGCCTTCCCCTACACCGACGTGCCGGAGAACCAGTGGTACTATGATCCGGTGTCCTTCGTCACCCGGTGGGGCCTGATGAACGGCATGGACGCCACCCGGTTTATGCCCAGCCGCACCGTCAGCCGGGAAATGGTGGCTGTGGTGCTCTACCGCATGGCCGGTTCTCCCGCCGTCAGCGGCACCCTGCCCTTCACCGACGTGCGCACCGATGGGTACTACTACGACGCGGTGCTCTGGTGCTATCAGAACGGCATCACCGATGGCATCGGGGATAACCGTTACGGCATCGGCCGCCTGGCCACCCGGGAACAGATGGCCACCTTCCTGTACCGGTTTGCCCAGTTCATGGGCTACGATACCCCGGCGGATGGGGACCTGTCCGTCTTCCCGGATACCGTCAGCGGCTATGCCCAGGAAGCCATGCGCTGGGCCGTGGGCGCCGGACTGTTTGAAGGCGACGACACCGGCCGGCTCCGCCCCCAGGCGAATTGCACCCGGGCCCAGTTGGCCGCCCTGCTCATGCGGTTCTGCCAGCAGGTCATGGCTTAACCCACCGGTTGCCTGCCGGCAACTGTTCCCCTAACGTTTCTCTGCGGCGCCGCAGTTTTCCTGCGGCGCCGCCCAATCTTCTGCCGGTCATTGCAAACTGTGGCAGCGCGCCAGCACACAATGCGGGGAAATTTTGCCAGGCAGGGCACTCTTGCAAACGCTGACACATCCCAAGTTTCAGCATGTCATTGCGAGCCAGTGCATGGGGGCCCCGCAAAGGGTGTCCCTTTGCGGGGAGAGGAGCCCCAAGGGAGCGTTGCCCTGCTCTGGCCTTTGGCCGGCATAACCACGGGGCCCCGCAAAGCGGCACGCTTTGTGGGGAAAGGAGACCCAAGGGAGCGTTGCCCTGCTCTGGCCTTTGGCCGGAGCTGGGCATGGCGGACTTTGGGGCGACGACATGGCGGAC
>DVHJ01000086.1 GCA_018712145.1 Candidatus Faecousia faecigallinarum
TGAATACGATGAAGAAGTTGCTGTTTTGCGAGGCGTTGACCTTCATGATGCGTTGAAGAAGATTATTACCGCATGGATTCCGAAGCCAGAAGAACAGCAAAGTGAGGTTGCCCCGGGGAAGGGCAAGGAGAAGCTCAAAAATACAGAGGTCAACCCGGGGAATGATGAATCAAGTCTTGACGAGGGGTGATAAGGATGAAGATAGAAGTAAGAATCCTTGACATTTTATTTCGTCGCGCCTCTCCCAGCCAAGCCCTTCGCCAGTTACAAGCCACAGGAATTGCACGATTCTCCCAGCCGGTTATGCCGCCGAAAGAGCAATTTCTCCGATTTGCTGTGGCTGGCCTGGAGAACTACTCCGTGGATGAACAACTGTTAATTTACCGCCGCCTGCAAGAGGCGGCGGTAAATTTAAAAGCGCGGAGGCGCACCCAATTTTCTCTGGACAACAGGTGGTGGGAGAGGACAGAGGCCCCCCACGAGCTGCAATTGCCGGCCCTCTCGCTGTGGAGTGTTCTCGATTTTTCGCGGAAGGTTTTGCGCCAGCAAGAGCGGGAGCCATTTTGCCGGATTGAGTGTGTGCACGATTGGCGGGAAGCGTTTTTGCTGCTGGGGCAAGACCTGTTTGTGTGCGCCTATTTGGCCTATGAAGATATACCGGTGGAATTTTTCCGCCAGGATTTTACCTGGCCGGCGATTGTGCACACCGATCATCCAGGCTTGAATGATTTGCTCAAAAAGTCGCTGGCTGAAAATCACCAGCACTTGTACGGCTCTTCCCAGACCTTTGGCCTGAGCTGGTGCAATTTGATGAATGATCCCAAAAGCCATTTGAAAATTGGGAAAGAATTTGACAAATTTTATCAGCCCATGCTGGCGCGCGGCCCTGAAGACTGCCTGCTCACGGCCAAAGAACGTGTGCGCTATGCATGCCTGTGCCGCTGTGCCCTTTTCCGCTGCCTGCATGGGGAAGGGGGCGGTTCTGCGCGCTCTGATGCCGATCCTAAATCCGACCCGTGGGCGTGGCTGAAACGGCTCCAGCCAGATCCCCGGTACGTTTATTATTTGCGTCAGGTATATGGCGCGCAAGTGCCGCAGCCGTCAGGTGGAACGGCGTGCTTAGACTATGCCCTAGAAAAGCATATTTTTGGAGCCAATCCAGATGCCCCCTACCGTGTATTGGCAGGGGAACGGTATTTCTTGTACAGTTGCTTCCGGACATTTTTTCAGGGAAAGATGACGGAGGCCATGCAGATTGCGTTTTACCTGTACATTTTGCTCAAAGCGCAGTTCCGCAGTGAATTGATCCAAGTGAATCGAGAGGTGGGATTTTGGAACTTTTCCAATTATCAGGATCGGAAAACCCTGCTCTGCGACCGGCCTTGCTATGAAGCAGAGCTGATTCGCATGGCTGTGAATGCGCCTATCCGGGAAGGTTATGTTGGCTCGCTAGAAACGCGAATCACACCGAGAAAACATGCGCGGGAGTATATCCGGCAGATCAAGGGAATTGATACGCTTGAGCGGCATGCCCGCCGCGCTTGCAAGGACAACAATGCGATTCCGCTTAGCCCAATTGAAGAGGAGCCTTTTCACGATACGCCATATTTTTATGTTATCCATTTCACTAAGCGGGCCGACCTTGATCCGGATAAAATTCCCAAGTGGGATATGCCCTGCCGCCACCAGGGGCTCCGGCAGCAGGTATGGGCGCAGTCACTGGCGTTAGCAAATGCGCTGGATATTTCGCCCTACCTTTGCCAGCGGGTGAGAGGAATTGACAGCGCCTCCCATGAGATTGGATGTCCACCGGAGGTTTTTGCGGTTGCCTTCCGTTTTCTTCGGGGATTCGAGCACAGGGAGCACCGCAAGGCCGGGAGACTTGAAGGCAATGCCACCTATCGCTTATCCGCCACTTACCACGTAGGGGAAGATTTTTTGGATATCGCCAGTGCATTGCGCGCAATCGACGAAGCAATAAATTTCCTGGAGCTTCAACGGGGCGACCGCATCGGACATGCACTGGGACTTGGCATTGAGCCAGAGACGCACTATGCACTAAAGGGCAGTCAAATATACATGCGAAAGCAGGAGCGGCTGGATGATCTAGTCTGGTTACTATACCGCAGCCGTGAGTTGAACGTGCATATGGACCCGCACCTCTACGGCAAGCTGAAACAGGAAGCCGAAGTACTGCTCCAATTTATCTATGGAAAGGCGATTGCGGCCAGAAACTGGCACATAACGCTAACCGAATACTACTGCAGCATGCAGCTGCGCGGCGACAATCCGGAACTATACCGCAATATCAACCTAACGAGCGGCGGGCCAGATACGGCTGACGGTTACGGCGAATGGAAAGGATGCCAGAATCGCGCCGCACTTCAGTATCCGTATAGGCGCTTTTCCCGAAGCGCCAATGAGGTCCTGGACGGATATCGAAAAGCCCCATCACTGGCGGGCATGTATTACTATTATCACTTTGGAACGGCGGAAAAAAGGCGGGGCAACGAGGTATATCAAGTCAATATTACAGCGGAATATATGCATTTGGTTCGGCAAGTTCAAGATGCGATGCAAGAATATGTCCGCCGCAAAGGGATTACTGTTGAATGCAACCCGAGCTCAAATGTATTAATTGGAACATTTAAAGAATACAGCAAGCATCCAATATTCCGGTTAAACAACGAATTTCTGGAGCAGGATACGGCCAAGCAGTCGGGTGGAGGGCCATTGCAAGTTTGCATTAATACAGATGATCTTGGCGTATTTGACACTTCGCTGGAGTTTGAATATGCGCTGCTGTTTCATGCGCTATGCGAACTGCGCAATTCCGATGGGACAAAAAAATATACAGAAAGCGATGTTTTGCGGTATTTAGAAAATGTGAGGCTAATGGGGAATCGCGCCATCTTCCCCCAGAGCAAGATGGCTACGTCCTATACCCCATTGAAAAGGCGAGGATAACGGCATGGGAGAGATTGTTAAAGAACTAAATATGATCGATTTCCTGGGGATGATTCTGCCTGGTTCCTTATTTTTGCTTTTGTTCGGTGGTGAAACAGAACTCTGGACAGGCCTTGAAAACTATCTTGGCGGAGATGTGGGCATGGGAGCAAAGCTGCTGATCCTGGTCCTGGGAGGCTACATAATTGGTATGCTGCTACATGAACTGGGGGATTTGGCTGAGAAATTACTCTGGTTCAACCCGCTGTATAATCCTCGTACCTATGCCGCAATTTCCACTGGATTTTATCGAACATACTGTTTAGACTCCCATGGTATTGGGAAGATCTCTGGCATGGAGAAAAAGAAGTGTTCTCTAGCAATGATGTTCTTCTTGCCTATCCCATTTTTTGCAATTATTTGGTTCTCACTCTTTGGCGGGAAGGTACTGCTCATTTCACACATATTTTTGCTGATAATTTTTTTGATTGCGCATTGCGGTTTAACTGTATTATGCCCTAAAATTATTAAGAGGTTTGTGAAAACTAATGCAAGCAAGGTAATTATAAGTGAAGCGGAAGCGGGGGATGCGACGCCACCAGATGCATGGAAGGCAACCTTGGCAATTTGCCGCGACGATGCATATTTGCTGCAGCACAGCGTGACTGCATACAATGAGGAGGCAGGGCAACGCAACATGGTTCGCAAACGTAACTTATTTGATGGGTTTCGCGCCATGGCGAGAAATTTATTCATTGCAGTAGGAATATGCCGTGTATATAGTGAAAATACGGGCGGCGCAATGTCCGAATTGCTAGAAAATATTAAGAGAAATAGAGCTTTTGAATTTCTATTATATATTGCACTGCTTGTGTTGATAATTCGTTATTGGCATTATTCTTTTTTGAAATTTAAATACTGCTACGAGGACAATATGACTGCATGAACATTTCGCCTACTATGTTCCCGACTATGAACAAACTGTGGAAATGGCTGCGGAGAGGCTGTTTTGACTATAGCTATGTTGGATGCACAGGCGTAGAGAAGAGATTTGCTCTAGGCCTGCAGAACAGACCCAGATGCTCCAGGCTGCCATCTCTCACCAATTCGTAGAAATATTTGTTGATCGTTGCAGCCGTATTCTGGCAGGCTGGGCCAGATTTGCTTGTGTCCAGCGAGCCAACTAACTAAGCTTACTGGGCAGTAAAATTCAAATAATGGGCATGCCTTGAGCGAGCGCTACGGTTTCCCCGGCGGGCCCCGCCCCGCTACGCCTGCAGTGGGCGGGCGGCCTGGGTGAGCTTATCCGCTTCGGCTTCTAGCAGTTTGTTGACTGTCTCCTCTATACTGCTGCGGAGCAATTCCTTGATTTGGCCCCTGATAATTTCCTCGTTGAGTTGTCCAATGTTATTGGATACGGTTTGCCTGCTCCTTTCAGACTGTTGTGCTGTAATTTTATTCTACAGAGATAGCAAACTGTGTCTATCTTTTTGCCGGTTTCAGTTTGCGCAATTTATTGTGCCTTATCTGGTAGCTTCCAAAGCCCTCAGGGGCTTCCGGCAGCAAAAATACCCATTCCGGCGGATTCGCGGAACACAGACGAATTCGCTGGAATGGGTAAAGTTTATTCTGCTATGCTGGATTCCCTAGGCAATTCCGGTTATGCCCTGGGGATGGGCCTGCCCAGCAGGGCCTGAAACACCGGCAGCAAGCCCTGGCCGTCGGGATGAAATTTCGCGTTTTGGGGCATGTCGTATCCTGGCAAATTGTTGCCCTCCACCAGGATAGGGCCGTTTGGCGTAATGGCCACATCCCAGCCCACGTAGCCCAGCTTGGGCTCTACCAGGGCCGCTTTGCAGCACAGGGCGACGGCTGCGGGGAAATCCGGCACCGTAAACTGGGAAAACACCGTTCCAGTGGCCGGGTGACGGTGGTAGTACAGTCCGGTCTTATCGCAAAACGCAGGATAGGGCAGCTTCCCCTGGGGGTCCACCCAGGTATACAGGCCCCCGCTGGAAATATTGTCCACATGGCCCTGGCCGCTGCCCATGCGCAGCAGGGCGTAGACAATGTTTGCCTCTCCATCCCGCAACAGGGTCACCACCCGCAGAGTGTTTACGCTCTCCGAGCACAGGCGGCTCATCTCCGGATGCTGCACGATGGCCTCCTCCACCAGTACCTGGCGGTTTTCCGTCAGCCGGTGATAGAGGGCGGCATAATCCGCCTCCGGCCCAGGAGCCAGGCGCTCCACCCCGCGGCCGCCAAAGTCCCCTGCCGGTTTGGCGAACACCACTGGGTGCTCCCGGCAGAAAGCGGCCAAGGCTTCCGGGGTGGCCCGGCGCAGATCCAGCCAGGCCCGGCCAAGGAAATCAACGTACCGGCCCAGGAACTTTACTTTGTCATTGAGTAGGTCGTAATATGCCGGATCGTTGACCATCCTGGCCAGGGCCACATTGTGGTTCATGGTCATGAAAGTTTTCCGGTTGGCGCCCCGGTTTTCTGCAAAACCGAAAACGTGATAATCCAGATACCCTACGCCATAGCGGAAGGTACACCAAAGCATATCTGCCAGCAGATACAGCCGGTTTTTCCCGGTTTGCTGGTGAATGGTCTGGATATTTTGATTCAGCCGCCGGAGACTAGCAGACTTCAACCGGCGGCAGAAAATGGCCAGTTTGGTGCCAAAGCCCATGGCTGACCCTCCTTAAATGGCTTTGCCGTTGAGCACGGCCTGGATCAGGCGGTCCTCGGCATAGACGAGCTTCAGAGAGAAAAAGGGAACCTTTTTCCACATGAGATCCAAGAAAATCTGATCCCCTGCCCATTTGGGCACAGCGTCCAGCTGAGCCCGGGTGAGCCACTGCAGGTCCCCTTCGTCGCAGGCAATCATACTGCCTTGAAATTTTTCACCCTGGAACAGGTGCATGTACTCCCCTTCCCCGCCGTCAAACACGAAGGTGATGATGCCGCAATAGCGGTATTGGGTCAGGGTCAGGCCGGTTTCCTCCCGTACCTCCCGGAGCAAGCAGTCCTCCGGGCTTTCCCCCTCTTGGCATTTGCCGCCGACGCCGATCCACTTGCCCTGGTTAATGTCGTTTTTCTTTTTTACCCGGTGGAGCATAAGCACCTGATCTCCCCGGGTAATATAGCATAACGTTGTATTGATCATGATAGCCTCATTTCCCGCCCCGCACCAGGGTAATGGCGTGGTGGAGATTTTCAATGTCAATGGTGGGCTGGCCGGCGGCGTGTTCCCCGTCCAGCGTCCAATCGATTTGCGTTTCCGTGCGGACAGTAAGCCGCCGCACCGTCTTAAAGGTGAGCATAGGCGACACATACCGCTGGCTGGTCAGGGCGGAGACCAGGGAAATCAACTCCCCGGCGTCCTTAGGCGGGCGAACCAGCATTAACTCAAACTTCCCGTCCTGCATATCCACAACGTTGGGATCCAAGCTGAGAATCCCCCCCACTGAGGTGGAATTGCTCACCGCCCCAAAAATGTAGTCCCCGGCAAAGCTGCCAGCATCGGTGTCAAAGGCCACCTGGAGTTTGGGAATCTGAAACAGCTCCTTTACCCCGTTGAGCACGTAGGCCAGGTGGCCCAGGAGATTTTTCAGATTTTGGGGCGTGGCATAGGAGGCGCGGGTGAACGCCCCAAAGGAGGCCACATAGGAAAAATACCGCTGGCCAAACCGCCCCACGTCGTAAGGTTCCGGGGTTCCATCTACAATGGCCTGGGCAGCCTGGATGGGATTGGTGGGCAAGTGAAGGGAGTTGGCAAAATCGTTGGTGCTGCCGCAGGGAATATACCCCACCGGCGTTTCCAGGCCGCTGCGCAGCAGGCCAGTGATGGTCTCATTAAACGTGCCGTCTCCACCGGCGCAGACAATGAGTTCCGCGTCCTTGCCCTGCTCAGCCACCACCTTTGCCCCGTCCCCGGGGCCGGCGGTCATGTGTATCATAACGGCGTAGCCCCGGCTGTTAAACAGCCGGATAATATCTGTCAGCACCCGGTTGGCCCGCTGGGTACCGGCGTAGGGATTCATGAGGAAAAACAGTTTTTTCATACTGCACATCTCTTTCCGTCACAGAAAAGTCATGGCCCACCACACGGCAGGCGCCAATAGAATGGCCGGCAAATAGTTGGCCACCGGTATTTTCGTTGCTCCGACCAAATTTAGCCCTAGCCCCAAAATCAGCAGGCTGCCCACTGCCGACATGGCGGAAATGGCCCCTTCAGTGAGCAGAGGCGCCAGGGCGCCGGCCAGCAGTACCAACGCCCCCTGCCCCAGCAGCACCACCAGAGCAGCGCAGGCGACGCCAATTCCTAGACTGGCGGAGAGCATGGCCGCAGAGACCAGATCCAACAGCGCCTTGGTATACAAGGTTTCGTTTTGGCCGGTGAGTCCAGCTTCCAGAGAGCCAACCACGGTCATGGCCCCCACGCAGAACAGCAGGCTGGCCGATACAAAACCCTGGGCTACCCGCCCTTCTCCGGCAGGGACGTGCCGTTCCACCCATTGACCCAGCCGTTCCAGTCGGCCATCTAAATCCAGAAGAAAACCGGCTATCGCGCCCAGGGCAACGGAAACAACCATGATCAGTGGATTTTCGCAGTCCAGGCTACCGGAAATACCGATATAGATGGTGCACAGGCCAATGCCGGTCATGACGCCGTTGATGATTCGCTTCGGCAGCCCCCGGCGGAAAGCCAGCCCCAGGCAGCTGCCCAAGAGTACAGTTAAGGTATTGGCCAGTACACCGAGAAAACTCACCAGGCTCTCCCTGCCTTTTACAGAAGAATATGAGGATTATATCACATACCGGAATGCTTTGCAATCATCATGTGTTTTTACACTGCCGCAAATGATAAAGCCCCGGAAAGCAGCAGCTCTCCGGGGCGGGGTGGATTAAGTTACACCGTTTCCACTTTGATGGTGTTGGTGTTGCCGGGCCTGCCGTTGATCCGGCCGCCGGTGAGCACCACGTTGTCTCCCTTTTTCAGGTTACATACTCGCTTTGCTTGCTGCAGAGCATGGTAGAACATCACATCCATGGAGTCAAACCGTTCGCTGAGCACCGGCGTGACGCCCCAGCTCAGGGCCAGTTTCCGCCAGGCCTTGGGATTGGTGGTCATGCCCACAATGTCCGCCGGGCAGCGGAACCGGCTGACCATCCGTGCGGTGCGCCCGGTGACGGAGCTGACCACAATGCACTTGGCGCCCACATCGATGGCCATGGCGCAAGTGGCGTGGGATACGGCGTCCAGGGTGCTGCGGATTTCGAAATCCGTGGTGTTGAACCGGTGGATATAGCTGATGTGTTTCTCGGTGTACTCTGCAATCTCCGCCATGTTCTTCACCGCCGCCACTGGGAACTTGCCGGCGGCAGTCTCCCCGGAAAGCATGACCGCCGAAGAACCGTCATACACCGCGTTGGCCACATCGGAGATTTCCGCCCGGGTGGGCCGGGGGTTGTGGATCATGGACTCCAGCATTTCCGTGGCGGTGATGACCCGCTTGCCCAGCAGGCGGCACTTGTTAATGAGGAACTTCTGAATGGCCGGAACCTCCACAAAGGGAATTTCCACCCCCAGGTCGCCCCGAGCCACCATTACGCCGTCGGCAATTTTGCAGATGCCTTCCACATTGTCCACGCCGGAGCGGTTTTCAATTTTGGCAATGATGTCAATGTCCTTGCCGCCATTTTCATCCAGGAAATTCCGCAAATCCTCCATATCCTTTTGGGTGGAAACGAAAGAGGCGGCCACAAAGTCCACTTCATTGGCAATGCCAAACAGCAGATCCGTTTTATCCTGCTCGCTGAGGAACTCGTGGGTCAGTACCCGGTTGGGAAAATTCATGCTTTTCCGGTCGGACAGTTCGCCGCCGTTGACCACCCGGCAGTGGGCGTTGCTGCCCTCCAGCCGCTCCACCTGGAAGATTACCAGGCCGTTGTTGACCATAATGGTGTCGCCCACGGACAGGTCTTGGATCAGTCCCTTGTAGGTGACAGATACCCGAGTTTCGTCGCCCTCAACGTCGTCGGTGGTGAAGGTGAACTCATCGCCATCGGCCAGGGTAACCCGCTTATTGGCAAAGGTTTTGATCCGGTACTCCGGCCCTTTGGTGTCCAGCATGATGGCAATGGGCAGCTCCAGCTTTTCCCGCACCTTTTTAATCAGGTCAATTTTCCGCTGGTGCTCCTCGTGAGAGCCATGGGAGAAGTTCAGCCGGGCTACATTCATGCCGGCCAGGCACATTTGGGTCAGGGTTTCCTCATTTTCGCAGGCAGGGCCAATGGTGCAAATGATTTTTGTTTTCCGCATTGTCGTTCCTCCGTTTCTTATCCCACCGGGATAGCCTGGTACAGAGGCCTGCCCGGTTCGTATCCTTGGGGCCGGTAGGTTACCGAGGCGATGGGCCGCCCGGAGATACCATACCGCTGAGAATAACCAAATAAATTGATGTACTGAATAAAATCGTCTTGCTCAGCCGCCATGGCGCCCATGACCGCCGCAGCGGCCAGCACGTCATCCATGGCCCGGTGGCTGTTGTGCACCTCTCCGCCCAGACCGTAGGCCGCCACGGCATTTTCCAGCCGGTGGGGATAGGCCCGGCGGTCCCGGTACACCGTGAGCAGATCCAGCTTGTCCTTCCCCCGCAGTACGGCAGGGTTGCCGTCCCTGGCCAGGGTGTAGTATAAAAAGCTCAGATCAAACTGGGCATTGTAGGCCAGCAGCAGGGTATCCGGCCCATCCAGCAGCGCCTCCACCTCCCGGCACAGCTGCGCCGGGGGGATCCCCCGTTGGGCCAGATCTGCATCTGTGATTCCGGTGAGGGATTGGATTTTCGGGGGCACTTTCCTACCTGGAGGCAGGGCAACCAGCCGGTCCACCTGCTGCGCCAGTTGATAGCCCTGTGCCTTCCGGGTAAACACGGCGGCAGAAAACTGAATGATCCGGTCATTGCTTGGGCTGAGGCCAGTGGTTTCTGTATCAAAAATCAATATGCGGCCGTATCGTCCGGCTAAGCTGGCGCACTCAAGCATGGTTACCTCCCATCAGGGCATAGGCCCGGGCGAATTTGCTGGCGGGCTCCGGTGTCAAGGAAAATTTTGTTGCCAGGGTTTGGCACCATTGATCCAAAATCTGGCTGTCGCCGGACTTGAGCTCCGCCTCCAGCTCCCAGAACGGCAGCTCTTTGGTGCTGCCCAGCAGAACGCCCCGGTCCAGGGCAAGCTCCACTGCAGCTCCGGACAGCGGAACCATCCGCCGCAGCCGGACGAATCTTGCCCCGCAAACCGGCCGCAGACCTGTCAATGTCAGCAAACTTTCCGGCGCACCCTGGCGCACCAAGGCCACAAGACCACCGGGCAAAACGCCTTCGGGTACCTCCCACTCCTGCCGGGCCAAGCCGGCGCCGGGAATTTTTAAGCACAGCACACTGGCGCCGTTTTCATTCCGAATGCGCAAAGTCCACCGCCGTTGGGCCAGCTGGTGGCTGCTGGTGTCGTAGTAGTCTGTCTCCATGGTCACCCTTTCCCAGCCGCCGGGAAAGCGGGCTTGCAGCGCTTGGCACAGCTTGCGGTATTCCGCCTGGTCAGGCAGGCGGTATTTATATTCCAATTCCTGACCCATCAATGCTCCTTGTCATGCTTTTGCTGCTTCATCCAAATATCCATCACCAGGCGGTGGGGCAGCAGCTTGACCCCGCGCACCTGCCACCGCACCGGTGCGCCATGAATGGACACATCCTTGTTGGTGTGATATAGGTGATGGATGGCGGTTTTCACCACATTGGCGGCTTCATACAGAACGTTATAATAGCTCACTGCGTTTTTGCTGGTCTGGGTGGCGTGGCCGAAAAACTCGGTTTTCACCCAGCCGGGGTTCACCGACATGACCCGAATCCCCCGGGGCCGCAGTTCCCGGTTCAAGGCGCGGCTATAGCTGAGGACAAAAGCCTTGGTGGAACCATATACATTGATATATGGCACTGGCTGGAAAGCGGACAGGGAGTCCAGTTCCACGATTTTGCTTCCCCGTTCCATGTAAGGCAGGGTGAGCTGGGTCATGGCCACCAGGGCCTTGCAGTTCAGGTCGATCATTTTCATACAATCGTCCAGCGGAATCTGGTCATACCGGCCAAACCGGCCGAAGCCGGCACAGTTCACCAGCACCCGGACCGTAGGCTTCTCCTCAGCCAGCAGGGCCTGATAGGTTGAAAAACTGGCCGGATCCAGCAGATCCAGGGGAATTACCCGTACCGGGCAGGGCACCTGCCCCTTCAGGGATTCCAGTGCGCTTTCTCGCCGGGCAATCACCCACAGCTGGTCAAATTTTTCTTGCTGGGGCAGCTGTAATGCAAACTCCCTGCCCATTCCGGAGCTGGCTCCGGTGACAATGGCAATCTTCATTGGCAATCCTCCCACAAAAGGTACATACCCCGCCATTTTCTCATGTCATATCACTTTTTTCCCTGACTGTCAAGAAAAAATTCAGAAAAATGCCCTGCCCCAAGGGAAAGACTGGGGCAGGGATATGGAATCACTGCAGCCATAGATATAGGGAAAACAAACCGAACAGCACCGGCTGGTGGAGAAGGTAAATCAGCAGGGATTGCCGCCCGCACCAGGAGAGGAAGCGAATGCCGGCCGCGCCGGAGGGTACCCGGGGAAACAGGCTTTGCTTCCGGCGGTACAAGGTTCTGCCGGTTAGCGCGCCCAACAGGAACCAGCCCAGGTTGGGTAGCAAGGGGAAGTAGTCCGACGAGGTAAACCCAGGCGCAGTCAGGCCTAAGGGGAACAGGAAAGGCACCTGTACCGTCAGGGTGCGGAACCAGTACCCCAGGGCCAGGAGCGCTACGGCCGCCACGGCCAGCCCCCAGTTGGGCAGCCGTTTGGCCAGAGGCCACAGGAGCATGCACAGCCCCAGGCAGTGGAGGATGCCGAACCAAATCACAATGCCTCTGCCCTGCAGCCCGGTGAGATACATTCCCCCGGTGACCAGGGTACACACCATGCCGCAGCCAAAGACGATCAGCCCCCGGCGCACCGGATGGCTGCCCAGGGTGACGCAGACGCCGGAAATCAGCAGAAACAGCACCGAACCCCAGTTCATGATAAACAGGAATATCCCCGGGTAGGCAAAGTCCGCCAGGCCAAACATGTCCCGCAGGTCGTAGACGAAGTGGACAACCACCATGCCCAAAATGCACAACCCCCGCAGGGCGTCCAGCTCCCAGATCCGGCGGTTCATTTTTCCTCCACCTGGCTGTTGGCTTCCTCCTCCAGCACCCGGTAGGCCACCTTGCCCACCAGGGTCTTGGGCAGTTCCGTCCGGAATTCAATCTCCCGGGGGATGGCGTACTTGGCGATGTGCTTTGCGCAGTATGCCAGCAGTTCCTCTTTCAGTTCTTCGGTGGGTTCCACACCGGGCATGGGCACCACATAGGCTTTGACCCGCTGGACGCGGTAGGGGTCTTTTACGCCAATGACGCAGGACAACAGCACCTTCTCGTGGCCGTCAATCACATTTTCCAGCTGAGAGGGGTAGACGTTATAGCCGGAGGTAACAATCATCCGCTTGATCCGCTGGCGGAAATAGATGAAGCCGTCCTGATCCATCCGGCCCAGGTCGCCGGTGTGCAACCAGATCCGGCCTTCTGGGTGGCGGCGCAGGGTTTGGGCTGTCTCCTGAGGATTGTCCATGTAACCCAGCATGACCGTGGGACCGGAAATGCAGATCTCACCGTCGGTGTTGGCGGGGAGCTCTTCCGTGGTGCCGGGCTTGACAATTTTGTAGTATGTGTCCGGAAAGGGCACGCCGATGGAGCCGGAGCGGGCATAGTCCTTGGGGGTCAGGCAGGAGGCGGTGACGCACTCGGTGGTGCCGTAGCCCTCCCGGATCTGCTCGGTGCAGTTGTGCTCCTTCAGGAAAGTATCCACCTTTTTCTTCAGTTCCGGGGACAGGGAGTCACCGCCAGAGAAGATGCCCTTCAGGAAGCTGAGGTCCACCCCATCCAGGGCGTCGGTGCGGAGCAGCGCCTCAAACAAGGTGGGCACGCCGGGGATCAGGTTGGGTTTCTGCTTTTTCAGAATTTCCGCATAGGTTTTTACGTTAAACTGGGGCACCAGAATACAAGTGGCCCCCCCGATGAGGGCGGTGTGAATGCCAATGCCCAGGCCGAAGCCATGGAAAATGGGCATGACCGACAGCATCTTCATCCCCGCCACGGCGGTGTAGCCGGAGGCGGCAATGGTTTGCAGGCCCAGGGCGTTAAAGTTTAGGTTGGACAGCATAATGCCCTTGGTGGTGCCGGTGGTGCCGCCGGAATAGAGGATGGCGCCGCAGTCTTCAAAGGAGCCTTCATCCGGGGGCAGCTCTTTTTTGCTGCGCCGGCCGGCGTTGAGGAAATCATTCCACAAGGTGTAGCCGGTTTTGGGCAGTTTTTTGATTTTTCGGGCGGTTTTGGTTACCGGAAACAGGACTTTTTTCACACCAGGCAGCTCGTCCTGGATTTTGGCGATAATAATCCGGCAGCCGTCGTTCAGATCCGGCAGAATCTGCTCCACCTGGTAGTAAAACTGATCCAGGGTGACAATGGCTTTGCTGTGGGAGGCGTTCAGGTAGAAGGCAATCTCCTGGGGGGCGGACAGCGGGTGAATCATGTTTGGGATTGCGCCAATGCGGTTCAGAGCATAGAAGCTGTCTACTGCCTGGGGAGTGTTGGGCATACAGATGGTGACCCGGTCTCCCCGGTGGATGCCCATGGCCATAAAGGCCCGGGCCGTCAGCTCAATGCGCCGCAGGAAGGTGGTGTAATCCGTGGTTTTGCCCATGAATTCATAGGCGATGTTCTGGGGGTACCGCCGGGCAGTGTCTGCCAGGAGCTGATACATGGTCTTCCGGGGATAGTCGATGGTTTTGGGGGTGTTGCCGTAAAAATTTAGCCAGGGGGCTGAGATGGACAGAGCCATGGTGAGTTCATCCTTTCTGAATGCAAAGATGTTGACACATCAAAAATACGCAAGCAAAGTCATTATATCACAATTTCGCCGGAAATCTATAGTCACTTTCCCTTATTTCCCACCAGTTGGGAGGCGGGCCAGCAGCGCCTGAGCCGCCAGGCCGGTAAACAGGCCGGCTACCAGGCCGGCAGCCACCAGCACCGGCAGATACGAAATCAGCGCGGGGGTACGGGTGACCCAAATGGCCACGGCCAGCTGGCCCAGATTATGCATCACACCGCCGGCACAGCCGGCAATCCAGCGCTGATTTTTCGCCAATAACCGGCGCAGCAGAACCGTTGTCCCCAGCGCCAGGGCGCCGCCGGCAGCAGAATACATGAGGCTGGAGGGCTGCCCGGAAAACACCGCCCCCAGAATCACCCGCCCGGTGAGTATTCCTGCCGCCTCCCCTGGCCCCAGGGCAAAGACGGCGTATACAGTCACAATGTTGGACAGGCCCGGCTTTACCCCCGCCACTGGCAGCAGCGGGGGAATCTGGGCTTCCACCAGGAAAATGGTCAGCGCAATGGCGGTAAGCATGGCCATTCGCGTCAGCTGTTTCATTTGCTGTCGTCCTCGTAGTTGCGAAAGCACAAATTGATGTCCACGTCTCCGCTTACCCCGTCTACCTGCCCGGTGCAGGTATATTGCCACATGGCCACATCATAGGGGAAGGTCATGGCGTCACTGTACTGGGCAAGCCAAAAATCGTAAGTTTGCAGCAAACTTAAGTCAAATGTGGTGCTGGCCAGATCCTGGTTGAAGTAAAAGGCGGGGGTATATCCGGCAGCTTCTACCATCTGGCAAAACGCTTGCGTGCAGGCGGTAACGGTTTCCCCGTCCGTTTCTGCCGTGCGGGCATCGCCCCCAACCCATTCCCAGTCAAAGACCACCGGGTAAGTGATTTCCCAGCCTGCAATCAGCTCCAGGACGAAGGCTGCTTCTTCCCGGGCTTCCTCCACGGAGACGGCCTGGGAGTAAACGTATACACCAACGGGGAGCCCGGCTTCCGTTGCGCCCCGGAGATTCTCCTCTGCGTAGGCGTCTACGTTTAGGCCGCCCTCGGTGTAACCGCGCCAGGCTACCCGAATCATGGCATAGTCCACCCCGGCGTTTTTCACCGCCTGCCAGTCGATTTCCTCCTGATGGGAGGACACGTCGATGCCCACCCAGGTTTGGGCGGCAGAGCAACGGATAAACCCATCTTCTTCGTAAAAATCCGCCTCCGAATAGGGGTTGGCCGGAGGCGGCGGCTCGGTGGGGGGCTGGATGGAGGCCGGTCCACCCCCGCTCCGAAATAGCAATACCGCCCCCACGGCCCCAGCGGCCAACAGGCCCAGCAGGCCCAGTGCCAACGTGGGCAAATTCCACTCTTTTTTCTTTGCCATTGCGATCCCCTTTCGCCAACGGTAGGATGTTGGGTATTGTAGCACAGTTTTTTCCCTGTGCCAAGTGCCCTTGCCCCTGCGGACACGTTGCAAATTTCTGCACACCCTACGCGCCAAACGGCCTTGCACCCGCGCACACGTCCTTCCTTCAGCATGTCATTGCGAGCCAGTGCGCACACTGGCGTGGCAATCCGCATCCCCGCAGAGAGGCCAAAAAGTGAGCAGTACTTTGGGCGAATCCGTAACAGCTGCGAATTTGCCCAAAGTACTGCCCTCTGCCATGTCTCCCCGCAAGGAAAAGCGGATTGCCACGTCGCTACGCTCCTCGCAATCATCACGTGTTTTCACACCACGATAAACGAAAATGTGATATACTGGAGGCGTGGCAGAAGTTCGCTGTCATATCCGCGATCTGGAAGATCAACTACTATCTGAACAAACTACAAAATCTAGGCTGGCAGCCCCCCCAACAGCTGCTATGGCCTGAGCATAATCTTACCGAAAAAACCCGGCCCGGTTCCGGGTTAGTTTCCTGCGCCCTTTTTGGGAGGATACCTACCTTATTTTCATAGCAATGACATGCAGAGACATGCACCTGTCCGCATGACAACTACGTGCTGCCTGGGGCACGTCACGCCTTTACCATTCCCCGGCTCCCGCACCCACGCCCCGCCTTCTGCATACCGCTCGCACCCCACCTTCTTGCCTCCGCAGACACGCCCCCGTCTTCAGCATGTCATTGCGAACCAGTGGGCACACCTGTGGCAATCCGTTTTCTCCGCGGAAATACCCTGCAAGTTGACAGCCGTTTTGGCGAATTCGTACCGGCTGTGGATTTGCCCGAAGCGCCCCTTTTCCGCCATAATTTCTCTTGACAACCGGGGGTAAAGCGTGTATACTGATTGAGCTGTCAAGGGATTTACTTTGACACCTGAGGAGGCGCTCCATGAAGCTGGAGGAACTGTCCTTACTGTTTGATTATTACGCAGAGATGCTGACCGAAAAGCAGCGGATCTGTTTTGACCTATATTATAACCAGGATTTGTCCCTGGGGGAAATTGCCCAGGAGGTGGGCATCAGCCGCCAGGGCGTCCACGATTCCCTGAGCCGGGCAGAGGCTACCCTGCGGGCCATGGAGGAAAAAACCGGCGCCGTGGCCCGGGATGTGCGCTGCCGCCGGGCGGCTAAGCGCATTGTCCAAGCAGCCGGGACGTTGCTCCACAGCGCCGACCCGGAGACAGTACGCCTGGCCGGGGAGATTCTCACTGCCGCCCAAACCATGGAGGAATAGACGATGGCGTTTGAAGGCTTAACCGAAAAATTGTCCGCCACATTCAAGAAACTCAGAGGCAAAGGCAGGTTAAAAGAGTCCGATGTGAAGGAGGCTATGCGGGAAATCCGCTTGGCTTTGCTGGAAGCCGATGTGAGCTATAAGGTGGTCAAGGATTTTACTAAATCCATTACGGAGCGGTGCATTGGCGCCGATGTATTGGAGTCTCTGACCCCGGCCCAGATGATTGTGAAAATCGTCAATGAGGAGCTTACCCGGCTCATGGGCAGCCAGACCCAGAACATTGCCACAAATCCAAACGGACCAACGGTGGTTATGCTGGTGGGCCTGCAAGGCGCGGGCAAAACCACCAATGGTGCAAAGTTGGCTGGTTTGATGAAGAAACAGGGCAAGCGGCCTCTGCTGGTGGCCTGCGATATTTACCGCCCGGCTGCCATCCAGCAGCTGGAGGTCTGTGGACAGAAGCTGGACATTCCGGTTTTTCAGATGGGACAGGCCAATCCCGTGGACATTGCCAAGGCTGCGGTGCAGCACGCCCTGCGCCACGGCAACGACATGGTTTTTCTGGATACTGCCGGCCGGCTGCACATTGATCAGGCCCTTATGGAAGAGCTCCAGGCGGTGAAAGCTGCGGTGAAGCCCCAGGAGATTATGCTGGTGGTGGACGCCATGACCGGCCAGGATGCGGTGAACGCCGCCCAGAGCTTTAACGACTGGCTGAACATTGACTCGGTGATGCTCACCAAGCTGGACGGCGATGCCAGAGGCGGTGCAGCTCTGTCGGTGCGGGCGGTTACCGGTAAGCCCATCAAATTTGCCGGTACCGGAGAAAAGCTGGGGGACATCGAGGCGTTTCATCCGGACCGGATGGCCTCCCGGATTTTGGGCATGGGGGACGTGCTGACCCTCATTGAAAAGGCGGAGAAAGCCTACGACGCCAAAAAAGCGGCGGAAATGGAGGAAAAGCTCCGCTCCAATAAATTCAGCCTCCAGGATTTTTACGACCAGCTGGTTCAGCTAAAATCCATGGGCTCCATGCAGGAGATTTTGGCCCAGCTGCCTGGGGGCGGCAACCTAAAGGATTTAAAGGTAGACGAAAAGGCCCTGACCAGAACTGAGGCCATCATCTTGTCCATGACCCCCAAGGAGCGGGATAACCCGGCCATTCTCAATTCCAGCCGCCGGCAGCGGATCGCCCGGGGCGCTGGGGTACAGATTCAGGATGTAAACCGGCTGCTGAAGCAGTTTGAAACCATGCGCACCATGGTCCGGCAGTTTTCCGGACCGGGGGCCGGCCGGAAAATGAAGCGCCTGGGCCGGATGAAAGGCGGATTTCCGGGCTTGTAACTCTTGTTCGTCACTGGCCCCAATGGGCCATACGATAGATATTTTGATATTTGGAGGTGAAACCCCATGGTAAAAATCAGATTGCGGAGAATGGGTGCGAAGAAGGCCCCCTACTACCGGATCGTGGTTGCTGACTCCCGGTTCCCCCGGGATGGCCGCTGCATCGAAGAGATCGGCACCTACAACCCTCTGACCGAGCCTGCCACCGTCACGGTGGACGGCGAGAAGGTGAAGACCTGGATGAAGAACGGCGCCCAGCCCACAGATACGGTGCGGGGCCTGCTGAAGAAGGCCGGCGTGCTGTAACAACGCCGAAGGAGTGTTTGCCATGAAGGATCTCTTGCTGTATATGGCAAAAAACCTGGTGGACAATCCCGACGCGGTGAGCGTCAGCCAGACAGAGGACGAAGACGGCATCTTTTTGGAGCTCCGGGTTGCCCCGGAGGATATGGGAAAGGTCATCGGCCGCCAGGGCCGAATTGCCAGGGAAATCCGGGCCATCATCAAAGCGGTTGCCCAGCGCAACGGCCAGAAGGTCACGGTGGATATTGTCGATTGACGGTTCAGGGCCGCAGCCAACGCTGCGGCCCTGAAAATTTATGGCGGACCCTCACCCCAGGGAGGCCAGCACTCGGTCGATGATTTCCGCCCACTCTTCCCCGGTTTTGGCGGAGAGATAGGTGCTGCCCACTTGCCGGCCGGATTCGTCCACAAAAATGGTGGTGGGGACGGCATACACTTGACTCAGCAGGTTTTCCAAATCGGCTGAGGGCAGCAGATGCTGGTAATTCGCGCCGGTTTCGGCCACAATGCTTTTGGCCAGCTCGGTTTCGCTGTCGCCGTCGGAGATCAGCCCCACAATCTGCACCCCTTTGGGGGCATAGGTTTCCGCCAGGCCGGCCAGCTCAGGCATTTCGCTGATGCAGGGGGTGCAAAAGGTGGCCCAGATGTTGACCATGGTGAGCTGGTAGCCGGAGAAAATGGATTCATCCACGGCATTGCCCTCCAGATCTGTCGTCTGGAAATGGCTTAAGATACCGCCTTCTGTACCTGCCGGACTTTCCGGGGAGCTGCCGCAGGCCGGCAAAAGCACCAGGGCCAATACCAGCAGGCCGATGCACAGTTGTTTCATAGGATATCCTCCTGTTGTTTTTCTGTGATGGTATCAGCCGATTAGGCGCTTGTCAAGTATGCCTTTGCCGGAGAGGGCAGGCATTTTGTTTTGGGGATAGACCGGAGCGGCTCTGTTCCGGTGCAACCCAGACATACGTTTTTTTCCTCCCGCATAGACTGTCTTGTCACGACACAGCAGGGAGGGACGCGAATGGAGAATCACATCGAGGAGAGAGCCTGCCAACTGGCTGTGTACATGATCGAAAACCGCGCGACGGTTCGGGCAGCGGCAAAGCGATTTGGGATTTCCAAGTCTACGGTGCATAAAGACCTGTCCCAGCGGCTGCCTCAGTACAACCCTGGTTTGTATCGCCAGGTTAAGGTGATTCTGGATACCAACAAAGCCCAGCGTCACATCCGCGGCGGCATGGCCACCCGGAAAAAATACAAAGGAGAATAGCCAATTCATCCTACCCAGGATAGTCTGGAATTGTCCCCGATTGCGGGATTCCGGTGAAAGGCTTTTTCGGGGTGCTGAAGCATTTTGCCATATACACGCCACAACAGGGATAGGTTTATTTTCCTGCTGCGGTCATGAAGGGTTGCAAGGCATTTGGCCCTGCGCCAACGCGGCCTGCCCCATGGGGCAGGCCGCGTTGGCTGTTTATCCGTTTCGCTTAATCGGCAAAATCTTCCTGCGTCACATCGGATTCGGTGGCAGATGCCTGCTCGGTTTCCTCCGTAACGGTTTCTTCGGCAGCTTCAGCAGCATCGGCGGCCTCTTCTGCCTGGACGCAGCAGCAATTTTCTGACTCATCACAGGGGCAGGAGCAGCACAGCCCCTTTAGTTTTTCCAGAAGCTTGCTGCCAAAGCGCAGAATCACGACCAAAGCGCCGGCGATTACCACCAAAGCGGCGGCGATTTTCCACAGATTTTTCATGGATATTCCTCCATCCTTCATTTTTTCGGGTTGTTTTTTAGTATACCCGAAACATGCGCGCTTTGCAACAGGAATTTTACACTTTTGTTACAAAATCTGCTTTTCGTGGGGCAGCTGGCCGGTCCGGTCCCTGGGGATATCCCAAAAGACAGTGCCCTATACCGAGATATGACTCGTTTACCCCCCAGCGCTTCAACAGGGCCTTGCCCACCGGGCTGTCAAATTCCTGCCTGGCCCGGTGAACCCAACACGCGCCCAGCCCTAGGGCGTGAGCAGCCAACATCAGGTTACCGATCACCAGGCTGCCATCCTCCACTGCGGTGGGCACTGCCGGATCAGCCAGCACCACCAGCACGACAGGGGCGCCATAAAAGGGGTGTCCCTGAGGACTGCCCAGGATGGCGGCATTCATTTTTTCCAACTCAGCAATGTCCTCCGGCCGAGTAAGGGCCACAATTTTTGCAGATTGTTTGCCCATGCCGTTGGCTGCGTAGGTGCCGGCAAGCAAAACTTGATCCAGCAGCGGCTCGGGAACAGGATCAGGACGGTAGCTTTTGCAGCTGCGCCTAGTTACCATGGCTTCAATAATATTGTTCATCGTATTCTCCTTTCCACCATTATAAATACCCATATAGGCCGCGAATACTCATTTTCCCGGCCTGTAGCTTTTCCACTCCATAGCCAAAATCTGCCACCAATGCGCCGCAACTGTCCACATCCAGGGCAGTGCCCTGCCGCAAGGCTTGGCCCTGCTGGATCATGATGGATTTGCCCAGGGTGATGCAGTCCTGACGGTAAGCCTCAACCCAATCTACCCCCCGGTCCAATAGGCTGCCAGCCATATTATGCAGGGCCAGCACCATTTCTCCGGCCAGGCGGTTCCGATCCACCGGCGCACCGGTGGCCATGGAAAGGGAGGTGGCGATTCCTGCTAGCTCCTGGGGAAACTCGGTTTGATTACAATTAACGCTGGCGCCAACCAAGGCATAGTGGACGGCGCCATCGTCTTCCGCAGCAGCCAGTTGGGTTTGAATATCGGCTACCTTCCGGCGGCCGCAGATCAAATCGTTTGGCCACTTGATGCCGGGCCGCCGCCCGGTGGTTACCTCGATGGCCTGGCATATGGCTTCCGCTGCTGCGCAAATCAAATGCCCTAAGTGATTGGCAGTAGTGTGTGGGCGAAGAATGACGGATAGATATACACCTTGGGCAGGTGGGGAGTATAACAGCTGGCCCATTCTCCCCCGGCAGTCGCTTTGCCGGTCAGCAATGACCACGGTGCCCTCCGGCGCGCCTTGCTCCGCCAGGGCTTCGGCCAGGCGGCTGGTGGAACTCACCGAGTGCTTCACCTGCAGCAGGCCGGCCCAGGGGTGCCCGCTTAAGTAGTGGAGAATTTCCTCTGCGGAGAGGTGGCCGGTGGCGGCGGATAAACGGTAGCCCCGGTTGCGTACAGAGTCAATGGCGTATCCCTCTTCCCGCAGGGTATTGATGGCTTTCCAAACTGCCGTCCGGGAAATACCAAGGCGGCTGCAGATGATTTGCCCTGACACAAAATCTGGCGTCTGGCGCAGAATTTGCAGGATTTCTTCTTTCATCCCTCTCCCCCTTGCTGCATGTGCTTACGATCCCATAGGTCTTCACCGGATGGTAAGCAGGACTTCCGGTTGCCAAAAGTCTGGCGTTTCGAGCGCGGTAATGGTTTGCACAGTCGCCGTCCAAAAAAGACAAGGGGTTGTCTAGGAAGACAACCCCTCTTTCTGGAGCGGGTAATGGGAGTCGAACCCACCTATCAACCTTGGGAAGGTCGCATTCTACCGATGAACTATACCCGCATAGTGCCTACAGTATAGCAGATGCCACGGCAAATTGCAATACCTTTGGCAAAAAACTTTTGGGAAAATTTCCCTAATCCAAGCCCAATCCCTGGATGAGGGACACCAGTGTCCGGGCAAAGGCCTCCGCCCCGGCCAAGGCCTCCGGCATGGTATCTCCGGCGGTGCCCACTTCCACCAGTAGGGAGCCGGGGGTGGCGTGCTGATTGTACCGCTGGGTGCTTAAGGAGAGGGGGCGGGCAAGGCCGGGATAGATTGCATCCATTTGCGCCTGAATCTTCAGCGCCCAAGAGAGATTGCCCTGCCAATTTGGATGGGTAAGGCCTCCCTCGTCTGTACCCACCACCAGCATAATCTGGGCGGCTTCCCCACCGCCCACCAGGGCGGCGGTGCCCATTTGGCTGCCGTCGGATAATTCGATGGCATCCCGGTGTACGTCAATCACCATTTCAATGGTGGGATACTGGGCCAAATATTCTTCGATCACCGTCAGGGTCCGGTCGTAGGAACTGTTGTAAGAGGGGTAGTCGTTGAGGGAGGTGTCGTGAAGGACAGGAATTCCTGCGGCTTCCAAGATATCCGCGATGGCCTGGCCTACCCGAATCATGTTTTGACTGGTGTCCAAGGTGCGGAAATTTCCGGCGTCTTCATAGGTCCAGCCCTCCACTTGGGTATAGCTCTCCGTGGCGTGGGTGTGAATGATCAGCACCCGGGGCTGGCTGCCGGAGAAATCCAAGTCCACCGGCTGGGCCAGCAGCGCCGCCAGATCCGGGCGGTATTCCCCATTGTATTTGATGGCAATGTTCTGGGCTTGCTCTGGGGTGAAGGTCAGGGGCGGGGTGGTCTCCGGCGGCGTTTCCGGCGGAGTGGTTTCTTCCGCTTGGGTGGGTGGGGTGATGGTAGGCTGAGCCGGGGAAAACACGGTAGGCTTGGCCACCCGGCCGGTTTGCAGGTACAGCAAAAAGGAGGCGGATTTGCTCCACAGGGCTTCCTGGGCGCTTTGGGAAATGCTGCCCCCCAGCCGCAAAACCAGCGCCAGGAGTAGCACGGCAACACAGGTTATCCGGACACGACGCTGCCACAGCTCCATGGCTCTCCTCCTCTCCCCTGGTTATGGCCGCCGTGCCCGCAAAGCCCGAAAAAAGTCCCGCAGGGTCTGGCCGCAGGCTTCCTCCAGCACCCCGGCGGTGACGGCGGGATGGTGATTAAAGCCCATGGTGAACAGGTTGCAAACTGAACCGCAGGCCCCGGCCTTTGGGTCTCTGGCGCCGAACACCACCCGGGGAATCCGGGCGTTGACAATAGCCCCAGCACACATGGGGCAGGGTTCCAGGGTGACGTACAAGGTGCACTGCCACAGCCGCCAGCCGCCTAACCGGCGGCAGGCCTGATCGATGGCCTCAATTTCCGCGTGGCACAGGGCGTTCCGGCCGGCCTCCCGGCGGTTTCTGCCCTGGCCCACCACCTGATCCCCCAGAGTGATGACGCAGCCCACCGGCACTTCCCCGGCTTGAGCCGCCGCCTTGGCCAGGTCCAGGGCCATTTCCATCCATGTTTCATCGTTCATGGTCACACCTCCGTGCTCCCATGATACCCCATTTGCCTGGCCAGGTCAACGGCTTGTCCCGGATACCATAGCACAACCCCGCCGCGAAAGAAAGGGAACGGGGGCAGGGCGCTCCAGACAGAGGAAAAAGGGCGATAGTCGAAACACTTGACATGCAATTTTATTCATGATACAGTAAATAAAAATAATTAATCTCAAGACAGTGGCGGACAAGACAGATGAACAAGAACTTAACCGAACTTGCCTTTGCCCACCGGTATATCCTGGCAGGGAAGAAATATTGGTACCTCTCCCGGGCGGCGGTTATCCTCCTGGGAAATGTTCTCCACGACTGTATGGCCACGTATCTGCCGGCCTATGCCGTGGAGCTGATTGTGGCCAGAGACAAAGGGATATTCCTGCAAATTGCCATCTACACCCTGGCCATGAGTTTGCTGGGGATTGTGGTGAAGCGGGTGGAAAGCACCACCAATAAAACTGTGGATAACGCCCGGATGGTCAAGGCCCAGGAATACTACATTGCCCTGTGCCAAACGGACTATGAAAATCTGGACAGCGCCGGGTTTAAAACCAAATATGAGGCCGGCCAAACCTCGTTCTACGACGGGTTTCACAGCGGCTTCCATCACATGATTCTGGATTTCCGGATACTCCTACAGAGCCTGGTTGGGCTGGTGGTGTATTGCGGGCTGGCGGCCAGGGTGGATATCCGGATTGCCCTGATTCAGGTGGCCCTGTCGGCGGTCACCTTGTGGCTGACCGCCGCCCAGAGGCGGTGGATGGCCAACCATCAAGAGAAGTGGGAAGCGCTGGAGGTAAAGCTGGCGTACTTGAACAGAGCCAGCGGGGATTTGCAGAATGCCAAGGACATTCGCCTTTACCGGCTTAACCCCTGGCTATTGGGGAAATGGGACAATCTGACCAAGGCCAGGTTGACCTGGGAGAAGCGGGAGTTGACCTATGGCTTTTTGGTCAAGGCCGCCGGCCGGGTTTTGCAGGCCGGGAAATATCTGGCGGTGTACCTATTGGTGCTGGCCCAGGTGAGAAACGGCTTGCCGGTGGATGAGTTTGTCTTTCTGGTGAGCTTGGCCCTGGGCATCAACAATTGGGTGGAGAAAATCTTTCATCAGATCCAATATTTGCAGATGAATGGCCTGCATGTGAACAACACCCGGCGGGTGTTGGAAGACTGCGCCGTTAAGGCGGGGCAGAGCCGGCCTGCTCTCCAGGGGGATGGGACAGCCCCGGAAATCCGCTTGGAAGATGTTTCCTTCACCTTCCCGGAGGGGAAAACCCCGATTTTTTCCCATTTCAATTTAACCATCCACCCCGGAGAAAAACTGGCGATTGTGGGCAATAACGGCGCGGGCAAAACAACGCTGATCAAGCTGATCTGCGGCCTGTACCGGCCCACAGCCGGGCGGCTACTGATCAACGGGGTGGATACGGCAAAGCTCACCCCGGAAGAAATTTACGCTTGGTGTACCGTGGCCTTCCAGGATTTCCATTTGCTGGCGGCCACACTGGCGGAAAATGTATCTTGCCAGCCGGAGGATCAGACGGATACTACCCGGGTGCAGTCTTGCTTGGATCAGGTGGGCCTGGGGCAGAAGGTGAGGGCGCTGCCTGACGGCCTGGACACCCAGATGACAAAAGAACTGTACGCCGGAGGGGTGGTTTTCTCAGGCGGGGAAACCCAACGGCTGATGATTGCCCGCTGCCTATACCAAAACCGCCCCATTTTCATTTTGGACGAGCCGACGGCGGCGCTGGATGCCCTAGCGGAGCGGGAAATCTACCAGAAATATCACCAGCTGACCAAAGGAAAAACCAGTATTTTTATTTCCCACCGGCTCAGCTCTACCCAGTTCTGCGACCGGATTATTCTTTTGCGGGATGGGCAGATTGCGGAAGAGGGCACCCATGCCCAACTACTGGCCAAAGGGGGCGCATATACAAAGATGTATGCCACCCAAGCATCCTACTATCAGGAGGGCAGCCGAAATGGGGAAACTTAGCTTATCTCACCACCGCAGCGGTATACGGGCCTTGGGGCAACTGCAGAAAACGGAAAAGGGCCTGATTCCCGTTTCCGTGTTGCAGGCCGGATTGGAAGGGGTGCTGCCCTACCTGGAACTGTTTTTCTCTGCCCGCATCATTGACTTACTGATGGCAGGCAATGTGGGGAAAACCGTGGAAATGATTGTGCTGTTTGCCCTGCTGGTTGCCGGGGCGGGCCTGGGGCTGGATGGATTAAGCGGCGTCCACACCTACCTGGCGGACAGGGCGCACCGCAAGATGCTGCGCCGCATCAACCAAAAAGCCATGGAGCTGGAGTATGCCCGGATGGAGGATACCGGGCTGCTGCACAAAATCGCCGACGCTTTCTATACCATGGAGCACATTGGCGGCTACAATGCCTTCATTGGCTTTTACCAGCAGCTGTTGAAAAATCTGGTGCAGGTGGCAATTGCTTTTGTGGCGGTGGTTCGTTTCAGCCTGCTTCCCCCGTCTGGGGCGGCAGGGGGCTGGATAGCTTGGCTGTCTGCGCCGCCGGTTTCCTTCTGCCTGCTTATGCTGGTGACGGTGGGGAATTTGCTCCTCAGCCAGGTGATCGCCGCCCGGTTCAAGCGGTACCGCAGCTATGGCCATCAGCAGAAGATCAAGGTGGAACGCACCCTGGATTACTTTGCGGATAAAGTGTTTATGAACTGGGAGATGGGCAAAGAGATCCGCCTGTTTTCCATGCTGGACTTGATCATCCAAAAGCATAGCAAGGCGCTGAAGGAATCCATCCAGTTCTATAACCGCTATTATAGCGACACGGCCAAAAACCAGGAGTCGCTGTACCTGATTATCCAGAGCCTGTGTACCCTGGCGGCCTACTTCGTGGTGATCTGCAAAGTGCTGTCCGGCGGGGCCAGCATCGGCCAACTGTCCCAATATATCGGCACAATTGTATTGTTCAATCAGGCCGTCCGGATGTGCCTTGCGGTGAATCAGAAAATTGCCTTGCAGGCAGAATGCATCACCACTTTCCAGGATTTCCTGGCGTTGGAAACCAATCCGTCCACCGGGAACCGGAAAATCCCCCAGCCGCCGGAGGAGGGGTACTGCATTGAATTTCACCACGTCTCCTTCCGCTATCCCGGCGCCCAGGCCAATGCCCTGACAGACGTCTGCTGCAAAATCACTTCCCGGACAAAAGCCGCCGTGGTGGGCAGAAACGGCGCCGGAAAAACAACCTTTGTGAAGCTGCTCTGCCGGCTGTATACGCCAACGGAAGGGAAGATTACCTTAAATGGGGTGGATATCCGGGAATACTGTGATGAAGATTACTTTTCTCTGTTTTCGGTGGTGTTCCAGGATTTCTCCCTGTTTCCCTTCCCGGTGGGGGAAAACATTGCCGCCGGGGAGAACCTGACGGCGGAAAAAGTCTGGGATTGCCTGAACAAAGCCGGGCTGCAGGAGCGGGTCCGGCAGATGCCCCGGCAATTGGGCACGAATTTACATAAGTATGACGAGGACGGCAGCAATATGAGCGGCGGCGAAAGCCAAAAACTGGCCATTGCCAGGGCGCTGTATAAGGATGCGCCACTGGTTATCCTGGATGAGCCCACCGCCGCCCTGGACCCGGAAAGCGAATATGCCATTTTTTCTACCCTTAACCGCCTGGTGGAGAATAAAGGCAGCGTGTTTATTTCCCACCGGATGGGGAGCTGCCGGTACTGCCAGGAAATTTTCGTGTTTGACGGCGGGCGGATTGTGGAGCATGGCACCCATCCGGCGTTGATGGAGGCAGGGGGCCTTTATCAGGCGATGTACACCGCCCAGGCCGAACAGTATGAGAAAGCCGCCCCATAAGCCGGTTCACCAGTTTTTTTGAACCGGTGGAAATTTATCCCCCAGGGCTTGATTTTTCCAGATATCGGCAGTAGAATATGGCCTGCCTGGAAAAACACCAGGATAAGGAAACATATTGGAGGACACGAAAAATGAAACTTTGGAAAACTATTTTTTCCCTTTGCCTGGCCCTGACCATGGTCCTGGCTATGGCGGCCTGCACCGGCACGCCGGAAGAAACCACCGGCTCCACCGGCGGCGAGACCACCGGGGCTACGGACAATGTAACCACGGAAGGCACCGGCGGTGAAACCACCGGAACGACGGAAACCACAGAAGCAACGGATGGTGAAACCACGGAAATCCCTGCCGATGGCTCCACCCTGGGCGAGGGCCAGCACAGCTTTACCTTCCAGGTCACCATGACCGATGGCACCGCCTACAATTACACCATCCAGACCGATGCGGAGACTGTGGGTCAGGCGCTGCTGGACCTGGGCCTGATCGACGGCGACCAGGGCGACTACGGCCTGTACGTGACCACCGTGCTGGGGGTTACCCTGGACTATACCGCTGACGGCTACTGGTGGGCCCTGTCCGAGAACGGCACGGATACCACGGTGGGCGTGGACGGCCTGACGGTGACCGACGGCAGCACCTATGCCTTTACTGCTACCCCCGCTTAACCTTTACCCTTGCCTTTTGCGCCGCTGCATGGTTTTGCAGCGGCGCAATTTGATTTCTGGCAGGTTCTGCCGCCGGTGGGATTCATCCTAGGCTGACTAAAATGCATCATTTCCATACTTTCCCACCGGGGAGAGATTCGGTAAAATGATTAAGTAAGCATCTTTGCCCCGGCTGTGGATTGTGCAGGTCAAATAAAATCCGATGGCGGGGCGGATAGTCATAAGGAGGTAATTTATATGCAACGTCAAAGAACCTGCCGCTTTCTTGCATGGCTGCTGACTGTGGCAATGGTGGTGGGCCTGGTGCCCGCCATCGCCTTGGCCAGAACGCCGGGAGACGACGGCAGCCCGGAGATGAACGAGGCCTATGCCAATCAGGAAACCCTGATGCCCATCGGCCCGTCCTTCAATGTAGATACCCTGCTGGAGTGGACGCCGGAGTCTGATCCCGACGCCATGTACAGCCGGGCCAGCATCCCCCTGGCTGACCGGGTGGGGGGCTTCGTGGTCAACCCTGTGGCCAATCCGGAGGCAAAGCTCATGCTCTGCTCCATGGCCAACACGGATCATGACAATACCAGCGCCCAGGGCAGCGAAAATTTCTTCACCTATGCCTTTAACTATTGGCAGTACACCGACTCTTTTGTGTACTGGTCCGGCTCGGAAGAGGGCCTGATTGTTTGCCCCACCGGTGAGTTCACCGACGCTGCCCACACCAACGGCGTGCCCGTGGTGGCCACCTTGGGCTTCCCCTGGGGCTCCGGGGCCGGGTATGTGGAGCAGGTGCGGAATTTCTTGCAGAAAGACGAGGACGGATCCTTCCCCGTGGCGGACAAGCTCATTGAAGTCATGGATTACTATGGCTTCGACGGCTATTTCTTCAACCAGGAGACCTATGGCTGCTCCGCCACCGAAGGCGCCCTGATTGATGAAATGATGCGCTACATGCACAAGAAGCGGCCGGATATGCTCATCAGCTGGTACGATTCCATGCTGCCCACCGGCGGCGTGTCCTACGAGAACGCGGTCAATGACAGAAACAAGCAGTTCCTCACCGATTCTGAGGACGGCACCCGGGCCATCGACGAGTTCTTCATGAACTATAACTGGGGAGAAAGCCAGATCTCCACCACCATCAACACCATGCGGTCTATTGGCCGGAGCGAGTTTGACGCCTTCGCCGGGTTCAATGTGCAGGCCAATGTCTACGGCGACAGTCTGAGAGACTATCTGTTGGTGGATGAGGACGGCGTGACCCGCCTGTCCCTGGCATTGTACTATGCCAACCAGACCATGTCCCTGGCCACCAACGGTGAGGAATTCCACGAAACCGAACAGGCCTACTATGTCAATGCTGCCGGCGACCCTCGGGATACCTCTGTGGACGTCACCGACCGCAGCGAAACGGCCTGGGCCGGTATGTCCCGGTTTTTCGCGGACAAGACCGCCATTCTGGAGGCCCCCTTCGTCACGGATTTCAACACCGGCCATGGCCGGGGCTACTATGTGGACGGCCAGCTGTCCCGGGACGCCGAGTGGAGCTACCAGTCCAATCAGGACGTGCTGCCCACCTGGACCTGGATCATTGATTCCGAAGGCAG
>DVHJ01000087.1 GCA_018712145.1 Candidatus Faecousia faecigallinarum
GAAAAAGAGCCACTCATTGCGCCCACTAAAAGGAATATTAATCTTTTTGTTGGTTGTGGAAATCCTGTATTGTATTGCAATTTTCTCTCCAATTCCTTTCGTTGTCCGGCTGCGCAATATGTATATTGAGACGGCAATGTCTACCATGAGTCACCGCTGGTTGGCAACGGCATTTATTCCCAAGGACATCGTGGATGAGGTGGTTAGCCGGGTACAGGAGGCCCGGGAAAATCAGCAGGGCATGAACTCCACCTGGGATACCCAGCCGGTGGAAACGGTTGCACCAGAGACAACCGTGCCGGAAGAAACCAGTGAGACAGAGCCGGACGTTTCCCCAGAGCAGGAAGCGTTCTTTTCGCTGTTTTGGGAGCTGGATCAGGATTCTATGCTAACCTATATTGACCAGCACCCAGAAGTTTTAGCAAACGGCTGGGACAAGATTAACATCAATGAAGCCGGTCTGGATGATAACGGTACCACCATCCGGACGACCATGGGCGAACAGGTTTTGGCCATTGATGCAGAAAATCAGATTCTTTTGCTGCGGGTAACCGGATCTACCTACCGCGGTGTGCTGGCCGTTGCCAAGGATCCTGCCCGGTTGAAGCTGGCCCCCTCTGCGGGCATCGGCTCCTATGGCGAACATGCCGGTACCATCGCAGAGGACAACGACGGTATCTTGGCCATCACTGGCTCCGGCTTTGTGGATCCCGACGGCGGCGGTAACGGCGGTGCGTTAGCTGGCGCGTGTATGTGCAGCGGAGAAACCTACGGCCGCCACTATGGCTGGGGTTATAAACGCATTGAACTGCATGAAGATAACCGGCTTTATATCACCGATGCCTCGGATTATTTTAGCGATAATGCAACGGATGCTGTGGAGTTTTGGCCAGCCTTGGTTATTGACGGCGAAAACGCCCTGGGCAGTGACAACATCTTTACCGAGATGAATCCGCGGGCCTGCCTGGGACAATCCAGCCGGGAGGAAATCCTGATGCTGGTCATTGAGGGCCGTCTGGTTACCTCTCTGGGTACCGATGCCGAGGAATGTACAGATATCCTGTTGCGGCACGATTGCTATCAAGCCATGAACCTGGACGGCGGCACCAGCGCGATTATGTGGTATGACGGCGAGTACATTACCCGGTGCTCCAACACTGCCCTGGACGAGGGCCGGTACTTGCCCAACGCCTGGGTTTACACAACAGAACCGGTGGATTAGTGCTCTACGGCAAAACGTTTGGGATAAACCAACTCCCCATGGGATATGTGCGGCGGAAAGCCGCCGTTTCCATGGGGAGTATTTTTTCATGGATTGCCGGGCTCCTCTACCGGCAGGGAGGCGGTTAGATTGCGCCGTGCATACCCCGTGCCGGTTTTTTGCCTGCCTGCGCCATTGGGAAAAATGCCAGCGGCTATCTTTTCCGCTGGCATTTTGTAATGTTATTTTGGAAAGTGCGAGACTTTCCCAATCCTGACCCTGGACGGGGCGGACAGGACAAGGGAGAGATGGCTTATGCCTTCAGCGCCTCTTCCACGGCCACGGCCACGGAGACCGTCGCGCCAACCATGGGGTTGTTGCCCATCCCCAAGAAGCCCATCATTTCCACGTGGGCAGGGACGGAGGAGGAGCCGGCAAACTGGGCGTCAGAGTGCATCCGGCCCATGGTATCGGTCATGCCGTAAGAGGCAGGGCCGGCGGCCATGTTGTCCGGGTGCAGGGTGCGGCCGGTGCCGCCGCCGGAAGCCACGGAGAAATATTTCTTGCCCTGCTCTACGCACTCTTTCTTGTAGGTGCCGGCCACAGGATGCTGGAACCGGGTGGGGTTGGTGGAGTTGCCGGTGATGGAAACGTCTACGCCCTCGGCATGCATAATGGCCACGCCTTCCCGCACATCGTCAGCGCCGTAGCAGCGGACGGCGGCCCGCTCGCCTTGGGAGTAGGCATACTCCTTGACCACTTTCAGTTCGCCGGTATAGTAGTCGAACTGGGTCTGCACGTAGGTGAAGCCGTTGATCCGGGAAATGATCTGGGCGGCGTCTTTGCCCAGGCCGTTGAGGATAACCCGCAGGGGTTCCTTCCGGGCCTTGTTGGCGGAGCGGGCGATGCCGATGGCGCCTTCTGCGGCGGCAAAGGACTCGTGGCCGGCCAGGAAAGCGAAGCACTTGGTCTCATCCCGCAGGAGCATAGCGCCCAGGTTGCCATGGCCCAAGCCGACCTTCCGGTCTTCAGCCACGGAGCCGGGGATGCAGAACGCCTGCAGGCCGATGCCGATGGCCTCGGCTGCCTCGGCGGCGGTTTTTACGCCTTTGCGGATGGCGATGGCTGCGCCAACGGTGTAGGCCCAGGCGGCATCCTCAAAGCAAATGGGCTGGATATTTTTGGTAATGGCATAGGGATCAAATCCCTTTTCCTCGCAGATCTTCCTGCATTCCTCCACAGAGGAGATGCCGTACTGAGCGAGGACACCGTTGATTTTGTCGATTTTTCTCTCGTAACCTTCAAACAAAGCCATTGTGCTGTCCTCCTCTTATTCTTGACGGGGGTCAATATATTTGACGGCGTTATCGAACTGGCCGTAGCGGCCCTTTGCCATTTCCAGGGCCTGATTGGCGTCGTTGCCCTTCTTGATGAAGTCCATCATCTTGCCCAGGTTGACAAATTCGTAGCCAGTGATCAGATCATCTTCGTTCAGGGCCAGACGGGTGACATACCCTTCGGCCATTTCCAGGTAACGGGGGCCTTTTGCTTTGGTGGCAAACATGGTGCCCACCTGGCTGCGCAGGCCCTTGCCCAAGTCCTCCAGCGAAGCGCCGACGGCGAGACCGCCCTCAGAGAAAGCGGATTGGCTCCGGCCATAGACGATTTGCAGGAACAGCTCCCGCATGGCGGTGTTGATGGCGTCGCACACCAGGTCGGTGTTCAGGGCTTCTAGGATGGTTTTGCCGATGAGGATCTCGGCAGCCATGGCGGCGGAGTGGGTCATGCCGGAGCAGCCCAGGGTTTCCACCAGGGCTTCTTCAATAATGCCCTCTTTTACATTCAGGGTGAGCTTGCACGCGCCCTGCTGAGGAGCGCACCAGCCAACGCCGTGGGTAAAGCCGCTGATGTCCTTGACTTCCTTTGCCTGAACCCACTTGCCTTCTTCCGGGATGGGTGCAGGGCCGTGATAGGCGCCCTTGGCCACAGGGCACATGTGTTGCACTTCTGCTGAATAAATCATGGCAATTTTCCTTTCTTTTCCGAAGACCGAAGGAATCTCCGGCCCAGAGTAGATCATTCCCGGGAATTCATCTATTCCCAATTCTATTATACTGGCCACACTGCCCCTTGTCAATTCAGAACCCGGGCATGTTTTCCGATTTTTTCCATATATGACAGTTATTCCGGTAAAGGAAACAGGCCCACTGCAAGCCACTGCAGTGGGCCTGTTATGCATTTAAGTTAGGGGGAGAACCCAGCCATAGGGATCGGGGAGATCGCCCCGCTGGATGCCCACCAAAGTGTCGTAAAGTTTCTGGGCAATGGGACCGATTTTCCCTTCGGCCAGCTCCATGGTCCGGCCATGGTATTCCAGCAGGCCAACCGGAGAGATCACGGCGGCAGTGCCGGTGCCGAAGGCTTCGGTCAGCCGGCCGTCTTGATGGGCCTGGAATAGCTCCTCCACAGCAATGGGCCGCTCCTCCACGGCAATGCCCATATCCTGAGCCAGCTGTAAAACGCTTTTCCGGGTGATGCCCGGCAGAATGCTGCCTCCGGTGGGGGCGGTAACCAGCTTTCCATCCAGGACGAACACCATGTTCATGGCGCCCACTTCCTCCACGTACTTGTTCTCCCGGCCGTCCAGCCAGAGCACCTGGTCATAGCCCTGCTTTTCCGCTTCGAAAGCGGCTTTCAGGGAGGCGGAGTAGTTGCCGCCGGTTTTGGCTGCGCCGGTGCCGCCCTTCACGGCGCGGACGTAACGGTCCTCAATGTGGATTTTCACCGGGGCCATGCCGTTTTTGTAATAGGAGCCGGAAGGGGAGCAGATGATGAAATACAGGAAGTGATGGGCAGGATGCACCCCCAGCTCCGCGCCATCGGCAATCATGGTGGGCCGCAGATACAGGGAGGTACCCGGCTGATGGGGCACCCAGTCTTGTTCCAGCTTGACCAGCCGGCACATGGCCTCCACCTGGAATTCCGGATCCAGGGGGGGCATGCACATCCGGTCGGCGCTGTCGTTCATCCGCTTGGCATTTTCTAGGGGGCGGAACATTTGCAAGCCGCCGTCCGCCCGGCGGTAGGCTTTCAGCCCTTCAAAGATTTCCTGGCTGTAGTGGAGCACCGGGGAAGCCGGATCAATGGACAGGGGGCCGTAGGGCTGGATCCTGGCGTCGTGCCAGCCAATGCCCTCGGTGTACTCAACCATAAACATGTAGTCGGTAAACACCTTGCCGAAGGAGAGGTTATTTTCGTCCTTAGGCTTTTCCTTGGGATTGGCGGTGGGAATCAGGCGAATGTCCATCTCAAACTCCTTTCGGGGATTGGACGCAGGCAGCGCCCCGGCGGAGGGCCTCAATGTTTAGGTCCACCAGCTTTGCCTTGGGGCCGGTGAACATATTGGCCAGCATTTCCTTGATGGTGCCGGTACCCAGATTGCCCATGGCCTGGATGTAGGCGCCCAGCATCACCATGTTAGCCACTTTCATGTTCCCCAGCTCCTGGGCAATTTCCAGGCAGGGGACATAGATGGCCTGCACGTCGCTGCGCTGCACTTTTTCGGTGATAATGGAGCTGTTGACAAAAATCACGCCGTCCTTCACCACGGTAGGCTCAAACTTCAGCAGGGAGGGCAGGTTCATGGCAATGAGTTCGGTGGGCTCCAGCACGATGGGGCAGATGATGGGCTCAGAGGAGATGACCACGCAGCAGTTTGCCGTGCCGCCCCGCATTTCCGGGCCGTAGGAGGGCAGCCAAGATACGTCCTTACCCTCTTTCATGCCGGCTTCGGCCAGGGTTTTGCCAATGGCCATCACGCCCTGACCGCCGAATCCGGCAATCATGATTTCGTTGGTCATACTACTTTACCTCCTCTGTGATGTCTTTGTAAACGCCCAGCGGGTAGTAGGGGATCATGTTTTCCTTCAGCCAGTCAATGGCGGCCACCGGGGTCATTCCCCAGTTGGTGGGGCAGGTGGCCAGGACCTCCACGAACGTGAAGCCTGCGCCCTCCTGCTGGAGCCGGAAGGCCTTTTGAATGGCCTTTTTGGCTTTGTTCAGGTTGGGGATATCCGTGGCGCAGACCCGGGCGGCGTAGGCGCAGCCTTCCAGAGTGCGGATGATCTCCGCCATGCGGATGGGGGCGCCGTAGTGTTCCCGCTGCCGGCCCATGGGGGCGGTGGTGGCCTTCTGGCCCACCAGGGTAGTGGGGGCCATCTGGCCGCCGGTCATGCCGTAAATGGCATTGTTGATGAAAATGGTGGTAAATTTCTCCCCCCGCATGGCGGCGTGAATAATCTCCGCCGTGCCGATGGCGGCCAGGTCGCCGTCGCCCTGGTAGGTGAAGACGATGGTGCCCGGGGGGGACACCCGCTTGATGCCGGTGGCTACCGCCGGCGCCCGGCCGTGGGCGGCCTCGTGCATGTCGCAGTTAAAGTAGTTGTAGGCAAAGACGGAGCAGCCCACCGGGGCAACCCCAATGGTGTTGCCCAGTACGCCCATTTCCTCCAGGGTTTCCGCCACCAGCTTGTGGATAATGCCGTGGGTACAGCCGGGACAGTAGTGCAGTTCCGCATCGGTCAGTCCCTTGGATTTTTGGTACACAATTGCCATATGCCATTACCTCCCCATTGCAGCCTTCGCCGCGGAGGCCACCTCAGCCGGGGTGGGAACAACGCCGCCGGCCTTCCCCACAAAGGAGACGGGACGGCAGCCCTCCAGGGCAATTTTTACGTCGTCGATCATTTGGCCCATGCTCAGTTCCACGTCCACCACAGCCTTTACGCTGTCCTGCATGGCGGCTTCCTTCAGGGCTTTGCCGGGGAAGGGCCACAGGGTGATGGGGCGCAGCAGGCCGGCCTTGATCCCCTCCTTTTCCAGCAGCCGGATGGCTGCCCGGGCAATGCGGGAGGGGGTGCCGTAGGCCACGAAGAGGACCTGGCAGCCTTCCGTATTTACCGCTTCCCAGCGGGTTTCGTTTTCCTCCATGGCCTTGTATTTCTCCGCCAGATGCACGTTGTGGTCGGCGCAAAGATTGGGATCGATGTACAGGGAGTTGATGATGTTTGGCTTCCGCTGATCTTTGGTGCCGGTGGTGGCCCAGGTTTTTTCCGGCAGGACCCGTTTTTCCACCGGGTGCCACTCAATGGCCTCCATCATCTGGCCGATCATGCCGTCGGCCAGCACCATCACCGGGTTGCGGTACTGGTCGGCCACGTCAAAGGCGATCTGCACATAATCGGCGGCCTCCTGGATGGTGGCCGGGGCGAAGACCAGGTGCCGGTAGTCGCCGTTGCCGCCGCCCCGGGTGGCCTGGAAGTAGTCGCCCTGGGCAGGTTGAATGGTGCCTAGGCCGGGGCCGCCCCGCATCATGTTAATGATGACCGCCGGCAGCTCGGCGCCGCACATATAGGTGATCCCCTCTTGCTTTAGGGAAATGCCGGGGGAGGAGGAGGAGGTCATCACCCGGACGCCGCAGCCGGCGGCGCCGTAGACCATATTGATGGCGGCCACCTCGGACTCTGCCTGCAGGAAGCACCCGCCCACTTTGGGCAGATGGGCGGACAGATACTCCGGAATTTCGTTTTGCGGGGTGATGGGGTAACCGAAGAAGTATTTGCAGCCGGCCCGGATGGCGGCTTCGGCAATGGCTTCATTGCCTTTCCACAGTTCTTTTTCCATGGGGTACACCTCCTTATGTGCGTTCTACGGTGATGATGGAATCGGGGCACATTTTGGCGCAGCTGCCGCAGCCGACGCACTTATCCATGTCCTCCGGGCGTACCGTGGCAGGGTGATACCCCTTGCGGTTGGTGGCGCTGTTGTCCATCACAATGATGTGCTTGGGGCAGACCAGGGCGCAAAGCTCGCACCCCTTACACCTGTCCCGACGGAAGGTTACAATTCCGGCCATGTTTGATCATTCCTCCTAATCACAAATGCCGATTTCCCAGGGTTTTTTCATGTAGATATCCATGGGGAAGATGGCCTCCGGCAGCAAATCCGCTGCCTGGGCGGCAAAGCGGCGTTCTACCGCATGGGCAACAATGGGCAGGCCCGTGCGCTGGGCCAGGGACTGGGCCAATCTGGCTCCCTTGAGCACCTGATCCAGGGTGGTTTCCCGGCACAGGTGGGTGTTGTTGACGATACCGGTGGCTTTTTGCTTGCACTCCCGCTCAATGCCTTGGAGATAGGCCAGCGCCTTGTCCGGGTCGTTGGTTTCCGGCCGGTTGGCATTGAGCACGTACAGTAGGTCAAAGTCCTGGCCGGCCAGCTGGGGGGCGAACCGGGCCAGCACCCGGGCGCCGATGGGGTCGCCGCCAATGTCCAGTACACCGGACTGGTTATCGTTTTGGAAGATGGACAGCACCGCCGGGTTAAGGGCGGGAATATCCGCAGCGCCGCCGCAGGAGGTGACGATCACCTTGACCCCAGCCGCCTCCAGCCGCGCCGTCTGCTCGTAAGAGCGGAAATAGGGATTCACAATATCCAAGTCGGCCAATGTGGTGTTGTGCCCGGCAGCGGCCAGGGAGAGGGCCAGATTGACGGCATACTCCGTCTTTCCGCTGCCGTAGTGGCCGGTAACAATTTGTATTCGCCGCATGTTTAGTATACCTGAACTTCTTCTTGCCCTTTTAACACACGGATGGCGCCTTGGGCCAGAGCCAGCATTTCATCTTCGCCGGGATAGACGTGTACCGGCGCCAGATAGCGTACGGATTCTTCAATCCAACCCATGAGCATGGGGTCGTTGGCAAAGCCGCCGGTGAGCAAAATGGCGTCCACTTCCCCCTGGAGGACGGCGCCGGCAGCGCCGATTTCCTTGGCAATTTGGTAGGCCATACCCTGGTAAGCCAGCTCTGCCTGCCGGTCACCCGCTCGAATCCGGCGAGTGACTTCACGGCCGTCGTTGGTTCCCACATAGGCGGCCAATCCGCAGTGGAAAGTGAAGAATTCCCGCAGCTCTTGGAAGGTGGAGCCGTATTTTCCGCTGAACGCTGCCCGCAGAACATCCAGCACCGCCAGTGTGCCGGGCCGCTCGGCGGTGTAGGCCCCTTCACCCTCCAGGCCGTTATTCACGTCCACGATCTTGCCGTACAGATGGGCGCCTACGGTGACGCCGCCACCCATGTGGGCCACAATGAGGCGCAGGGAATCATAAGGCAAGCCATACTCCGCAGCATACCGCTTGGCGATGGCTTTCTGATTCAGGGCGTGAAACAGAGGCCGCCGGGGGAAATCCGGACAGCCGGACAGCCGGGCCAGCTCTGACAATTCGTCGATCACCGGCGGGTCCACCACATAAGCCGGCTTGCCGATCTCTGCGCCGATCTCCGCAGCCAGGATGCCGCCCAGGTTGCACACGTGGGTGCCGTAAGTGCAGTTGCGCAGATCCTCCAGCATTTTGTCGTTCACCGCATAGGTGCCGCCCTCCAAGGGGTGCACCAGACCACCCCGGCCTACGATGGCGTCAAAATCCCTGAGATCAACGTTATTGTCTTTGAGATAAGCCAAGATCAGCGGCTTGCGTAGGGCGGCGTTTTCCTCCATGCTGCTAACGCCTTCCAACTCTTTTGGGCTGTGGTGGAAAACATTGACCAATAGCTGGGTATCGCCCTCGTATACAGCTACTTTGGTGGAGGTGGAGCCAAAATTCATGGCCAATACTTTGTATTCTTCCATCGTATTACTCCTTTTCTGGCGTGGAATGGGCGGAAATCAACAGGGCCAGGGCGATGGAGTTCAGCTTTGCTTCATCGCTGTCTGCCCGGGAAGTCAGTACCACCGGCGCTTTCGCTCCAACGATTACACCGGCATTTTTGGCCCGGGCCATAAAGACCAGCGATTTATACAACACATTTCCTGACTCAATATTGGGCAGCATTAATATGTCTGCATGGCCGGCATAGGGATCGTCAATGCCCTTGTGCCGGGCGGCCTCCGGGCTGACGGCGTTGTCCAGGGCCAGAGGGCCGGCCACGATACAGCCGGGCAGCTGGCCCTGCCGGTTAGCCTCCACCAGGGCGGCGGCGTCCAGGGTAGCGGGCATTTTGGGGTTCACTTTTTCCACGGCGCAGACGCAGGCTACAATGGGGTTGGGATTGCCCAAGGCATGGGCCACATTCACGGCGTTGCGAATAATATGCTTTTTCCCCTCCACATCCGGGGCAATGTTCATGGCCACGTCTGTGACAATAAACAGCCGGTCATACCCCCCCACTTCAAACAGGGCCACATGGGACAGAACCGGCCCCAGACGCAGGCCGATTTCCCGATCCAGGACGGCCTTGAGAATCACTGAGGTGTCGACGATGCCTTTCATCACCACCCCCGCTTTGCCGTCCCGCACCAGTTTTACTGCCCGGCGGCAGGCTTGGGCCTTGTCCGGCTCGTGGATGATGGGGTAGTGGGCCAGGGGAATCTCATGGGCTTGGGCAATTTCCCGGATCTGGGGTTCATCGCCCACCAAAATGGCGGTGGCGATGCCCAGACGCCGCGCGGCGTCCACAGCCAGTAGCACCTCGGCATCCTGGGCTGCGGCCACCGCCAGAACGCGGCTACCGCTGTCTTGCACGGCACAGCGAAGGGCTTCCAAAGATTGAATCATAAACCGGCTCCTTTTCCTTGTGTGTTCTGACGAAAATGTCCCGGGGAATGTGCAGGGGGATTGGCCATTATTCCACCACTTTATGATAAAATAATTTTCCGGAAAGTCAATCCGGAAAACTGCGAATTGGAGAATTGCACAAAACAAACCTGCGCTTTTTGGGGAACACGCCAAGAATTTGTCCGCCAATCGCGGACAAATTCTTCTGCGCACCTTTGCACAACAAAGAGTAGCTGGTTCAGCGGGAATAATGGGAAGCAAAGGAAAGCACAAGTGAAAAAGGGGGATTTTTGATTGCTGCAGAGAACTGCCCTGTCTTCCGGCAGTGCATGGGCAGGAAGCAGGGCAGTGGTGAACCGCTTATTCTGCGGTCATATCGCTTTTGTGTTTTTGCAAAATCTCGTCCAAGGAAGTTTCCGGGGAAGATGCCAGCTGCATCCATTCCTCTTCTCCTTCCCGTAGATATTCCTCCCCGGCCATATAATAGGTTCGGGATGCGCCGTCGGAATAGAGAAAGGTAATTTTTCGGGTGGCGCCGCCGCTGGACTCCGGCTCGCTGGAATGGTTCTGTACCAAGGTCATGCCGTCTAAGTATGCCAGCACTGCGCTGATTTTTTCCGAGTCGGTATAGATTCGGGCATCATCTTCGTCGGCTGGCAAGGAATCCACGGAAACCTGCAGCACCATCCGGGAGCCGGCGGGCTGGGCTTGGCCGGCGGGAATTAGACTGCAGCCTTGCAGCAGAACGCAAAAGAGCAGCACGGCAGCACAGATGAAATGCGTCTTCTTCATCATTCGGCCTCCTTTACTGGAATTGGAAGCCTTCTGTCAGCAGAATTCGGATGTTTGCCTGCATGGTCTCCATGGTGCCGAAGGGCAGCTGGTCATAGCCCTGCACCTCGTGGAAGGATACAACCCGATCCTCCCAATCAATCCACATGATATAGTTGCTCTCCGTCATTGTATTCCCCTCCTGTCGGAATGTCTTTGGCAATTTGATGAAAGACGGTATAAATTCAAATAAGCTTACTGTTAGATTAGCTGGAAAATGTGGACAAATTGTTAAGGCAAAACCGGGGAAACCTTAAGTTTCCTTAAGAATTAGTTTTTTACCCTTTTTATTCGACAAATTGCTAGCATAAAAATGAAAACCAGCCAATCCCAGGGGCAGGCAATTGGCCGGTTTTGTCATTGGTGATGGGGATGAACATTATCCGTTCAGGCGGGAAAGGGCGGCTTCCACCCGGGCCCTGCTCCGCTCCGGGCCCAGCAGCTGCATCACGGTGTACAGGTCCGGGGAGGCGGTTTTTCCGGTGATGGCCACCCGCAGGAAGGTGCTGATGTCTGCCACCGATCCGGGCCAAGCCCCGGGATCCTGCTTATACAGCTTCATGTTGGCGGTAAAGCCCATGGACTCGGCCAGGGCCTTCACCTTGCCGAACCAGGCGGTGGCATCGTCGCCGGGGTCATAGGTGCTGAGGAAACCGGACAGGGCCGTCCGGATGGTTTCCGGGGAAAACTGCGCCGGGAAGGGGGCGTTCCAGTCCATATACTGGTCGTAGAAGAAGCCCATGTAAGGCTTTGCCTCCTGCCAGGTGGCCAGATCCTTCCGGGGTTTCTTTCCACCCCGGCCAATGGCGAAAATGGCGGTGGCGTAGTCCGGATCCTTTTCCAGCGCAGCGCCGAATTCCGGATCGTAGGCGTTGGCGTAGGCCTGCACCTGGGCGTAGACTTCCCCGGCGGACATGGTGGAGATCACGTTTTTGGACACGTCCAACAGCTTGGCGTAGTCAAACAGCGCCCCGGCGGGGTTCAGCTTCTTCCAGGAGAAGGGGAAATCCCGGGGAGATAAGCCGGGGTTGGCCCGCTGCCAATCTTCAAAATTGGAGTTCAGCAAGGTCATGATATAGGTGTACACCGCTTTTTCCGGGAAGCCCTGGGCCTGGTAGTAGGTGAGGGCCAGCTCCGGATCCTTCCGCTTGCTGAGCTTCCGCTTGGAATTGCCGTCCATTTTCATCAACGGCCCAATGTGCACATACTTGGGCAGGCGGAACCCCAGGGCCTGGAACAGCTGGATGTGAAACGGCAGGCTGGGCAGCCACTCGTCTCCCCGTACCACGTGGGTGGTGCGCATCAGGTGGTCGTCCACTGCGTGGGCAAAGTGGTAGGTGGGAATGCCGTCGGATTTCAGCAGAACCTGGTCAATGTCGTTTTCCGTGACGGTCAGCTCACCTTTGACCAGATCGTTGAATTTGAACTGCCGGGTGCTGGACCCGGTGGAGCGGAAGCGGAGCACCCAGGGCCGGTTTTGGGCCAGCTGGGCCTGAATATCCGCCAGGGGGCGGTCCCGCCACAGGGCCCACTGGCCATAATAGCCAAAGTTGACCTTTTCCGCCTCTTGCCGCTGGCGCATCTGGGCCAGCTCCTCCTCGGTGCAGAAGCAGGGGTAGGCCAGCCCCCGGCTCACCAGGTCTTTGGCATAGACATGGTAGATCTCCGCCCGCTGCCGCTGGCGGTAGGGGCCGTAGGCCCCCCGGTCCCCGGTGAGGGAAGCTCCCTCGTCAAAGGTGATGCCATAGTGGGCCAAGGCTTCAATGAGCACCTCCACCGCCCCGGGCACTTCCCGCTTGGCGTCGGTATCCTCCACCCGGAGGAACAGCACGCCGCCGGACTGGTGGGCCATGCGCTCAGAGATGATGCCCTGCACCAGGTTGCCCAGGTGGACAAAGCCGGTGGGGCTGGGGGCCATACGGGTGACAACCGCCCCGCTGGGCAGGGCCCGGGGGGGATACTGTTCCTCCAGGGCTTGGGGGGTCTGGGTTACCTGGGGGAACAGGAGTTGAGCCAAAGCAACGTGATCCATTGTCAATTACCTCTGATTTCTTTTTGTTCATCCTAGCATGGTTGCCGGGAAATGTCAACGCCTGGCGTTGTAGGCGGCAATGCCCAGGCCCAGCAATACAATGGCCCGCTCCAGCTCCGGCGGGCTGCTGACAAAGGCAATCCGGGCCTCCTGTACGCCCCGGCCTTCGGTGGCGTAGAAAGGCGCGCCTGGGGCAAACATCACCGTCTGGCCCTGGTCCGCAAACTCGGTGAGGAGCCACTGCTGGAATTTGTCTGTATCGTCTACCGGCAGGGCGGCCATCAGATAGAACGCCCCTTGGGGGATGGTAAATCGTACCCCAGGAATCTGCCGGAGCCCCTGTACCACCACATCCCGGCGGCGGCAGTATTCTGCCCGGGCTTGGCGGAACAGGCTGGGATCTGTGTCATACAGGGCCGCCGCCCCAATTTGATCCAGGGTGGCCACCGACAGGCGGGCCTGGCAGAACTTCAAGATGGCCTCCTGCACCAGGGGGTTTTTGGTAATGGCGCACCCCACCCTGGCTCCGCAGGCGGAAAACCGTTTGGAAACCGAGTCGATCACGATTAAATTTTCTTCCAGGCCGGGCAGCGTGGCCATGGTTGGCACACCGGCTTGGGGGTCATAGCAAAATTCCCGGTAAACCTCGTCGGAGATTAAGTACAGGCCGTGGGCCTTGGCCACCCTGGCCAGCATATCCATTTCCCCTTGGGTGAGCACCGTTCCCGTGGGATTGCCCGGGTTGGTGACGAGAATTGCCCGGGTCTTTGAGGTGATCATCCGCTCCAGCTCTTCCCGGCCGGCATAACGAAAGCCGTTTTCTCCCTGGGTTTGCATGGGACGGATCACGCCGCCGGCGGCGCGGATGAAGGTGGCGTAGTTGGGGTAGTAGGGCTCCGGAACGATCACCTCAGAACCAGGGTCCAGAATGGACAGGCAGGTAAACAGCAGAGCCTCGCTGCCGCCGGTGGTGATGAGGATATCCGCCGGGGAGAGGTCAACCCCGATGCCCCGGTAGTACCGCTCCACCGCCCCAATCAGCTCCGGCATCCCTGGGGAAGGGGCATAGGCCACCGTGCCGTCGTTGGGCACCTGCCGGATGGCGTCATAAAAGGCGCTGGGGGTGGGCAGGTCCGGTTGGCCGATGTTCAGATGAAAAATGCGGAGGCCCTGCTGCTCCGCCGCCACAGCTAGCGGATGGAATTTGCGAATGGGGGAGAGCTCACAACAATTGGCGTTGACGGAGATTTTCATCATCTTGTTCGCCGGATAAACCGGCATGCCTTCTTTCTATCTGAGTGCGGGAAAAATAGGCCTGGCTCAGCCGGATCACCTCCGGGCTGAGGGCCAACAGGGCAATCAAGTTTGGCACGGCCATCAGGCCGTTTAAGGCTTCCGCCAGGTTCCACAGCAGGGACGGGGCAACCAACGCGCCCAACACGGTGGTGGCGGCATGGACAATGGCAAACAGCTTCCCGCCCCTGCCGCCCAGCAGGTATTCAGCGCAGCGGCTGCCGTACAGCCCCCACCCCAGGATGGTGGCGAAGGCCAGCAGCGCCATGGCAATGGCCAGGAATACGGCGGCGCCGCTGCCGTAAACGGAGGCGAAGGCGGCCACGGTAAGCTCTGCCCCGGCATCCTGACCGTAGGGCACCGGCACGCCGGAGGTGAGGATTACCAGGGCGGTCATGGTACAGATCACCAAGGTATCGGCAAATACCTCAAAAATGCCGTATAGGCCCTGTTCCGCCGGGTGGCGGACATTGGCTCCGGCGTGGGCGATAGAGGCGGTGCCCATCCCGGCTTCATTGGTAAATACCCCTCGGGCTACGCCGATGCGCAGCGTGACCAACAGGGAGCCAATGGCGCCGCCGGTAACGGCCCGGGGAGAAAACGCGCCGGCGGCAATGGAAGCCAGAGCCTGGGGCAGAGCCTGCCGGTTGTGGATCAGCGCCCCGACGCCCAGCAGCACATAACCCAGGCATACCACGGGGATCAGGTACTCTGCCACCGAGCCGATTCGCTTGGCGCCGCCCAGCACCACCAGCCCCACCAACAGGCCCAGAATCAGGCCCATGGTCAGGTTGCCGGCAAAGGTTTCCGGGATTTGGAAAGCGGCCAGGGCCTGATTCATGCTGGTTACGGCGGCGCTGACCTGGGTGGAGTTGCCCACCCCAAAGGCCGCCGCCACGCCGAAGCAGCAGTAGGCCACGGCCAAGGGCCGCCAGGCCTTGCCCAGCCCCTGTTCCATGTAGTACATGGGGCCGCCGGCAAACTGCCCATTGGGTCTGGGCTGCCGGTAGCGCACGGCCAGCACGGCCTCGGCATATTTTAAGGACATGCCCAGCAGGGCGGCAATCCACATCCAAAATACTGCCCCCGGCCCACCCAAGGCGATGGCCCCGGCCACGCCGGCAATGTTGCCGGTGCCCACTGTGGCGGCCAGGGCGGTGCACACGGCCTGAAAAGGGGAGACCCCGTCCTCCGGCGGCTGCCGGAGCCTGCGCCCCAGGTTGCCCAGGGCCATGGGCAGCCGCCGGATAGGCAGAAAGCCCAGGCGGCAGGTGAAGTACAGCCCCGCGCCCAGAATGAGCAGCAGAGCAGGAAAGCCCCAGATCAGTTGGTTAATCCAGTTGACAATTTGGGCGAGCCATCCTTCCACGGTTTTGTCTCCTTCCCGGAGGCAGCGAACCTCCACAGCATAGCACCATTTGTCCCTGTTTGCAAGATTTTTCCCCGGAAAAAATCAGAACAGGGAGGCAATCCCTGTTCAGCTTGTCAAAAAAGTCTCGCTTAAGTTCGCCGCTGCGGCGGCGAAAAAAGTGAAAATCATTTTCTGCCGGGGCGTACCTGGCAGAAAATACATCTCAGGCTGCGAAGTGTGGGAATTGTGGGCCTACGGCCCACAATTCTTGCGCGTAGCAGACTGCAAACTTCTGTCGGAAAGCCCCGAAGGGGGTTTTCGACAGTCTGAGAACAGGGAGGCAATCCCTGTTCTTTGGTGCATTATCTCCAGCTGCTCCAGATCTCCGGGCAGTAGCCTACGGTGGCCTGCCGGCCGTTTCGGACAATGGGGGTTTTCATCAGCTTGGGATTTTGAAACACCTTGTCCGCTTTTGCCTGGGGGTCGTCCATGTATTTCATGAGGGTGATGTCTGGGTGCTTGCTGTTCCAATCAATCAATTGGTCAACGCCCCCCACTGCCCGGAGAACGGAATCGAATTCTCCCCCGGACATGCCGTAGCGGGGCAGGTCAATGCGCTGGAAAGCAATGCGCCGCTCTTTAAAATAGCGCTCGGCCTTCTTGGTGTCGAAACATTTGCCGGAGCCGAAGATCTGGATGTTCATGGATATGTTACCTCCTGCAAAAATAGACCCGAAGCCGGGACGGTGTAGCCGGCAGCTTCCCGCCTGCCGGCGGCGAAAATTTCGGGGATATCCTGTTTGCGGCCCAGGCCGGCCTCCAATAGCGTGCCCACCATAATCCGCACCATGTTGTACAGGAATCCGTCCCCCTGAACCAGGAAACGCACTTCCGGCCCCTCTCGGAAGATCTCCAGCCGGTAAATTGTCCGCAGGGTGGATTTCTTTCCGGACTTACCGGTGGAGAAGGCCCGAAAGTCATGTTTGCCCAGCAAATGGGCTGCCGCCTGCTCCATGGCGGCAGTGTCCAGGGCCTCAGGCATCCGGTACACATACCGGCGCTGAAAGACGCAGGGTTCGGTGCTGTTCCAAACCCGGTACAGATAGGTTTTGGACAGGGCATTCAGCCGGGCGTGGAACCGGGGATGAACCTCCTGGCAGGATAAAACCCCGATGTCCTCCGGCAGGTATTGCCCCAGCCCGGCCAGTATCTGGGGGCAGGGCATGGCGCTCTGGCAGTGGAAATTGGCCACTTGTCCCAAGGCGTGAACCCCGGCGTCGGTGCGCCCGCTGCCGTGTACCTGCACCGGCTCTGCCAGCAGGCGGCTGATGGTCTGCTCCAGCTTGCCCTGGATGGTGTTGTCCGCCCCGGCCAGCCGCTGCCAGCCCCGGTAACGGGTGCCGTCATAGGCCAAAATCAGCCGAATGTTGCGCATCGTGAACCATCCTCCTTTGGAAATCTGCATGTCATTGTGAACCGTAGTGCTTTTCGTATTCGCCCAAAGTGTTGCTTTTCGCTTTCTGCTACTGCAGGGAGAAACGGATTGCCACGTCGCTTCGCGCCTCGCAATGACATGCAGAAACTTGCCGGGTGTCTGCGTGTGCAAGTACTTTTCCTAGCAATACTCCAGCATCACGTCCTTGTACCCGCTGACACGTACCCGTCTTTTTCATGTCATTGCGAACAACGTTCTTGCACCCGCTAACGCGTACCCACCTTTTGCATGTCATTGCGAACCAGTGCATGGGACCCCGCAAAGGGACACCCTTTGTGGGGAGAGGAACCCCAAGGGAGCGTTGCCCTGCTCTGGCCGTTGGCCGGAGCTGGGCATGGCGGACTTTGGGGCGACGACATGGCGGACTTTGGAGCCACGAGGTGTGGCAATCCGCATCCCTGCAGGAATGCCTGGCAAATTGGCTGCTGCCCAGGCAAATCCGCAGCGCTCTTCGCATTTGCCCAAAGACTTGCCAGGCTTCTGCAGGTGCAACCACGTCCTTCCACTGGTTTGCAATCCGTTCCCCTGGGGCAACACGAAACGAAAGCAAATACACACCTGCTGCAAATGGGGCTGCCTCATCGGAGGCAGCCCCTTGAAAATGGCAAGCTAGCGGCTCCAGCGGGCCACCAGAATCTGGCTGTCTACCACCTCGGTGTCGTTGGTGATCCGTTCGCCGTCTTCGTTGTACCACCCCAGGAATACCGGGCCGGTTTCCGGCCCGCCCTCCAGGCCAATCAGGCGCACCAGCAGGGCGGCGGCTTGGGCCCGGGTGGAGGTGCCCCTGGGGGAGAGAACGGTTCCGTTTGCCGTGCCGCTGATGCCTTCGATCAACCCAACGGAAACTGCCCAGCGGACTGCCTCTTCCGCCCAAGCGGAAGTTTCGTCTCCGTCTATGTACCCGTTTAGGTCAGCGTAGCCGGAAGGCGAATTACCCAGGTACTCGACATAGTAGCGATATAAAATGGTGGCAATCTGCTCTCGGGTGATGTTGCCGTTTGGGTTGAAGCGGGTGGCAGATACCCCTTCCACAATGCCGTTTTGGAATGCCCAGGTGACAGCGTCGGCATACCAGCCCTCTGGCACGTCATCGAAGCCAGAGCTGCCAGAAACTTCCGGCGACCCGTCCAGCCGGTACAGCATGGTGACCACGTGGGCCCGGCTGAGATTGCCCTGGGGGGAGAACCTGGTGTCGGACACCCCGTTCATGATACCCCGCTGGTAAACCTCGCAGACATCCTGGTAGAACCAATCCCCAGGGTTTACGTCGGTAAAAGGCAAATCCGCTTGGGCGTAGGGGACGTTGTTGTCTGCAGAGAAAACGGCGGCGCTGCTGTCTGGATCATGCCACACCGGCTCCAAGAGGGTGTCATAGGTGCTGCCCACGGTGAAATAATCCACCGCATCGGTATACCGGCCGCTGAGCAGGCTGCCGTTACCGTCGTATTTTACATAGCGGTAGTTGGGATGTTCACTGCTTTCCCCAGCGTAGTCACTGTAGAGGAAGATTTGGGCTTCCCGCAGGCGGCGCACACTGGTGCCGGGATTTACCCGGCCGCTGACCCGGCACCAGGCCCCCATAGCCCGAACCATGCCCAGGTCGCTGGGGTCGCTGGTGGTACCCTCCAACCAGTCGGTGATCATGTACCCGCCGGAGGTCCAACCGGCCCCCAGGTTAAAGGTAAAGCTGACCAAAGCGTCAAACTCGCTCTGGGTAAAGCTGAGACCGTGCCGGCTCTCATACTGAGCCACGGACCGTTCGTAGTTGTTGGCAATTTCCTGGCGCAGGTAGATTTCTGCCTGCTCCCGGGAGACGTTTAGATAGGCTTCATCCATGCTGTCCGGTGGGGTGCCACCGTTGTAATCGGTGCACCGTGTGCCGTCTTTATTTTTGCAGTAAGTACCGTATCCCACGGTCCACTGACTGACATCCCAATATGGGGTAGCAGAATAGCCCTCACGGCTTTTGATAAAGTCAATAATCTCCTGGCTGGAGCGGCTGGTTACCTCGCTCTGGGTGACCGGAGAATCGGACAGGATTTGCAGCTCTTCCGCGCTGGAAAGCTGGGCGCTGTCCTGGGGCAGTGCGTCGTTTTCCGTGGTGGTGATGCCCTGGACTGCACCAACGGATAGAACGTTCAGCGCTGTCAAAGCGACAGCGAGGGACAAAGTCATGGCAAACAGTCGTTTCATGGCGATACTCCTTTAGCGGAATTGGAATAAATGACGCCCTAATTGTAACAAAATGTAATCATTATGTCAAGAGAAGGGGGGAAAAATTTCAAAAAAGTTACGACTTTTTTCTGCCAATTATGCCTTCTTTTGGAGCCACTGGAGGACGTCTTGGTAAACCAGATCTTTCTCCCGGTCGTTAAGCACCTCATGACGGCTGTTGGCATAGAGGATAACGCTGACGTCGGCTAAGCCGGCCCGGCGGAATGCCTCGGCGCTTTTCCGGACGCCCTTGCCATAGTTGCCCACGGGATCTTGAGCGCCGGCAATGAACAGCACAGGAAGATTAGGCATTTTGGCCAAATTTTCTTTTTTCTGGTTCATTTGCATCCCCCAGAGCATGTCCCGGTCCAAGCCGGCGGATTCGGCAAAGCCGCACAGTGGATCCTGAATATAAGCTTCCACCACGGCCGGATCGCTGCAGATCCAGTCGAAGGGGGTGCTTGGATTGGGCACCTGTTTATTGTAACTGCCGAAGATGAGATTCCGCAGGCTGGGGCTGGGGAGAGTTTCGCCGTTGGCGCAGCACACGCTGCGGCACATGGCCAATCCGGCTTTCAGCAGGGTAAAGGGCTGCCAAGCGGTGCCGGAGAGGATGGCACCCCGGAGTCCACAGTTCGGGTAACGGTACAGCAGGGTTCGGGTCAGGAAAGAGCCCATGGAATGGCCCAGAATCACATAGGGCACGCCGGGATTTTCTTTGCGGGTAATGTCCAGTAGGCGGTATACGTCGTCCACCGCTGCGTTCCAGCCGTGGGTAAAGTATCCCACCGGCCCATCTGGGGTCAGGGAGCCGCCGTGGCCCATGTGGTCCTCGGCCACAACCAGCATATTCTGGCGGTTGAGGAAGCGGGCAAACCTGTCATACCTGGCGGCGTGCTCGGCAATGCCGTGAACAATCTGCACCACGGTCCTGACCCGCCCTTCCGGTTGCCAACGAATGCAATGAATTTCCCCCTTGCCATGGGAGGGGAAGGTGAACTCAGTCATCCCATGCACCTCACGATTCTGCGTTGGTCATTTTGCAATCCGTCCAAATTTATCGGATAGCCGTATTATACCCGGTTTTTTCCTCCCTGTAAAGATAAAAACGTTCCCTTTTGCCGGACATGTTTATCCGGTGGAAAAATTGTTGTCCCAAAAGAATCTGTCAGGTTTATGCAATTGGTGTTGATTTTTCTGGCCGTTTTCATTATACTGGAATAGTAAAATTGGCGTGCCGGGCAGCATGGGGAAGAGCCGTCCGGCCTGCCAGCCCAGAAGGCGGCGAATTTGCTGCCGGACAATTGCTGTATAGCGGAGGAATGTAAATGGAAGCACTGTTTGAAAACATTCTTGGTCTGACCTGGCAGCAGGCAGTCATGTGGGTCATTGGCGGGGTGCTGATTTACCTGGCCATTTGCAAGGACATGGAGCCGTCCCTGCTGCTGCCCATGGGCTTCGGCGCCATTTTGATCAATTTGCCAAACTCCGGCGCTCAGGTGGTGATTGATCACCTGTTCGCCATCGGCATTGACCAGAATGAGCTGATGCCGCTGATTTTATTTATCGGCATTGGCGCGATGATTGATTTTGAACCGCTGCTCACCAATCCAAAGTTAATGTTATTTGGTGCTGCGGCGCAATTTGGTATATTTTTTACCTTGTGTATGGCCTCCTTGTTGGGCTTTGATTTGAAAAACGCAGCCTCCATTGCCATCATCGGCGCGTCGGATGGTCCGACATCCATTTTCGTGGCCAATATGCTGAAATCCGATTACACGGCGGCCATCATGGTGGCGGCTTACTCCTACATGGCCCTGGTGCCCATTGTGCAGCCGCCCATTATTCGGATGTGCACTACCAGGAAAGAGCGGCGCATTCGCATGACCTACACCGGCAAGAAGGTGTCCAAACGGGCGAAGATTTTGTTCCCGATTGTGGTTACCGTGATTGTGGGCCTGGTTGCCCCGGACGCGGTTTCCCTCATCGGCTTTTTGATGTTTGGCAACCTCCTGCGGGAGTGCGGCGTACTGAACTCCCTGGCGGAGACCGCCCAGAAAGTGCTGGCCAATTTGATTACCATTTTTCTGGGTTTGACCATATCCGCCCGGATGACGGCGGCGGAGTTCCTGCAGCCTGAGACCCTGCTGATTATGTGCCTGGGTCTGGTGGCCTTTGTGGTGGATACCTTCGGCGGCATTATGTTGGCCAAGCTCATGAATCTGTTTACCAAGAAGAAGATCAATCCCATGATCGGCGCGGCGGGCATTTCCGCCTTCCCCATGTCTGCCCGGGTTGTCCATAAAATCGGCTTGGAGGAGGATAACCAGAACTTCCTGCTGATGCATGCTGTGGGTGTAAACGTGTCCGGGCAGATTGCCTCGGTTATCGCCGGCGGCCTGATTCTGGCCTTGGTGGCAGGATAAGGGGGGGAAATGAAAATGTTTAACGTGGACTATTTTCTGGAGGCCCTCCCCATCATGGGGAAAGGCATGCTGGGTATTTTCATCGTTACTGGTGCGATTATCCTGATTGTGATGTTGCTAAACAAGCTGCCTGGCAATAAAGAAGAATAAAGAGCAGGGCGGCTGCCTCCCCTGGGAGACAGCCGCCTTATTTTTACCTTTCTCTGCGGAGACGCGGATTTCCACGTCGTTTCGCTCCTCCGCTGGCCTTCGGCCGGCATAACCACGGGGCCCCGCAAAGCGGCACGCTTTGTGGGGAAAGGAGACGCAAGGGAGCGTTGCCCTGCTCTGGCCTTTGGCCGGAGCTGGGCATGGCGGACTTTGGGGCGACGACATGGCGGACTTTGGGGCGACGAGGTGCGGCAATCCGCATCCCCGCAGGGATACCTGACAAGTTGGCAGCTGCTCGGGCGAATTCGTACCAGCTGCGGATTTGCCTTAGGTACTACTCTTTGCCATGTGCTGCCGCAAGGAGAACGGATTGCCACGTCGCTTCGCTCCTCGCAATGACATGCAGAAGATTGCAGCGTGTCCGCGTTTGCCAGTGGGCACTGCCGGAAAGCGTTCTTTCTGTGCCGTCCGGCCCTGGTGGTACGGTATCTTGCCTCTTTGTGGGGCAAGCCCGGATTGGGACCTGCTTTTGCAGCAGGTCCCAGGGACGGCTTCGCCGGCTAGCCCAGCATGCCCAGGGTGAGAATACCCAGGTTATCCCGGTAGATCTCCGGGAACTGCTGCAGGGGCAGCGGATTGACCCCATAGCCCACCTCGATGGTGTACCCCGGCCGGCGGAAATCCTGGATAAACCAGTCTTTGTATCCGGCGAAGGCGGAATTGTACGGGGTATCTTCCAAGCTGTAGCCGCTCACTGCGGCAAACTGTTCACCCAGTTCCCTGGCGCCGGGGACTTGGATGTCCTGGAACTGCCAATAGATCACTTGCCCCTGGCTGTGGTAAGCCAGCACCAGGTCGGGGTCAATTTGCCGGGTGAACCGGGCCAGGGCAATGGTCTCCCGCTGATCCAGAGGAGCGGCGCCTACGTAATCCCGGGGGCCGGGGCGGGTAAAGCCCTGGCTGAATTTGATTCCCCGGGCGGTGGACCATCCGGCGGGGTAGTTCAGGTTCAGGTCCGTGCCCAGCAGGTTGGCTTTCCATCCGGAGGGGAAGGGGATATTGGGATAAAATGCAGCCAGGCTCCTGGCGTAGGCGTATTCCTCCCCCTGGCTGTCCAGGGCGCCGGTGACCAGATCCACCCCGTCCGGGTCAACCATGGGAATCAGATACGCGGTGCAGGCTTCCGCCAGGGCCCTGCCTTGACTGCCGCCGATATCGCCGCCGAAGGCAATGGCCTTGGCCAGATCCTCGGCAAAGGCCAGAAGCAGGGTGGCGGTGATCCACTCGTTAGCGTGGTGGGCGGCGGAATAGATCACCCGCCGCGGCCCTTGGCCGATGCGCAGGGCGGTGACCGGCCGGCCGAAGGCCGTGGTGGTGAGCTGCTGCAGCTGGCAGAAGGGATACCGCTTGGCAATGCCCTGCAGGCACAGCTGGCACAGCCGGGCAGTCATGGGTACGTCTGTGGGCACCACGGCAAAGCCCAGGGGGACAACCACCATTGCCCCCACCGGCAGCCGCTGGGGATTCAGGGCCGGGTTGGCGGCGGCAATGGCCTGGGTGGTGGTGCCAAATTCCTGGGCCAGCCGCCAGAAGGTATCGCCTTGGGCTAGGCGCACCGTCCGGTAGCCCAGCAGGTACGGCTCCAGCGCCGCCTGGGTCCTCTCATCGGCAACGCCGGTTTGGGGCAAGTTGTTTGCCGCCTGGAAGGCGGCCAGATTGGGATAGCCGCTGCGCCGCAGGGCAAGGAAAAGATCAGTGTCGTTCATGAATAATCGCCTCCGGCTATTCTATGCGCCGGTGGCGGTGTTTGCGCAAAATTTACAGAGATTTTTGCATCACACAGAAAAATTTATCGGGAATAAGGCTTTACACCGGGGTAAAAACGCGGTATAATGCAATTGTCTGAGGGTTTTTCCCCGCATGATGTGAACCGCGCCGTTTTCTGGCGGCGAGACTGAAATGGAGGAATTTGCAATGTCTATCAAAGTTGGTATTAATGGGTTCGGACGGATCGGCCGTATGGTTTTCCGCGCCAGTCTGAACCACCCCGAAATTGAAATCGTGGGCATCAATGATCTGTGCCCCGCCGATTACCTGGCGTATATGCTGAAGTATGACACCATGCATGGTCAGTTCAAGGGCACGGTTGAGGCCACCGAGAACGCCATCGTGGTCAACGGCAAGGAGATCCCCATTTCTGCCGAGCGCAGCCCCGCCGATCTGCCCTGGGCTAAGCTGGGCGCAGAGTATGTGGTGGAGTCCACCGGCCTGTTCCTGACCCAGGAGAAGGCTGCCGGTCACCTGACCGCCGGCGCGAAAAAGGTGATCATGTCCGCCCCCTCCAAGGATGCCACCCCCATGTTTGTGTGCGGCGTCAACCTGGACAAGTACACCAGCGACATGAACTTTGTCTCCAACGCCTCCTGCACCACCAACTGCCTGGCCCCCATTGCCAAGGTGCTGAATGACAACTGGGGCATTACCGACGGCCTGATGACCACCGTCCACTCCACCACCGCTACCCAGAAGACCGTTGACGGCCCGTCCCTGAAGGACTGGAGAGGCGGCCGCGCCGCTTCCGGCAACATCATCCCCTCCTCCACCGGCGCCGCCAAGGCCGTGGGCAAGGTCATTCCCGAGCTCAACGGCAAGCTGACCGGCATGTCCATGCGTGTCCCCACCCTGGACGTGTCCGTGGTGGATCTGACCGTCAACCTGGCCAAGCCCGCCAAGTACGACGAGATCTGCGC
>DVHJ01000088.1 GCA_018712145.1 Candidatus Faecousia faecigallinarum
GCTGCTGTTGATTCCCCTGCTGATGAAGGGCTGGCCTACCATTCCCACCACCTTTGTCCTGTGCGCCTATGTGACGGTGGTGTGCTTCCTGTTGTTGGGGGGCACCGGCCGGAAGGTATGGTGCGCCTGCCTGGGTACCGTGGTGGGCATGGCACTGGCCATGGCCTTCGGTCTGGCCGCCCAGGCGCTGACCCACATTGACGGCCTGCGGATCTCCGACGTGGAACCCCTGCTCCAGCTCCGCCAGACCGGCACCCCCATCGGCCTCCGGGGCCTTCTGGTGGCGGGGATCATTATCTCCGCCATGGGCGCGGTGATGGATGTGGCCATGTCCGTGGCCTCCGCCCTCAGTGAACTGAAGGTGGTGAACCCCGCCCTGACCTGGCAGGATCTGTGGCGCTCCGGCATGAACATCGGCCGGGATATGGTGGGCACCATGACCAATACCCTGATCATGGCCTTCCTGGGCAGCGGCTTTACCTTGATCATTTATCTATACTCCCTGAACTTGCCCTTCCATGAGCTGATGAGCTCCACTTACCTTGCCTTGGAGGTGGTCAGCGGCGTGGCCAGCGCCATTGGGGTCATTTTGGCCATCCCGGTGACGGCGCTGCTCAGCGCCCTGTTGTTCAGCCCGCCCCACCGGAACAAATCCTGACGGAGCGGCAAACGTTGCGCCTCACCTGGCGCGGTCCCCTCCGCTCTTCCAAAAAATCCCCGCTAAACCGTCTTTTGCCGGTTTGGCGGGGATTTTGCTATGGACAGCCGCCGGTTCTAAAACCGGCCGGGGCGGAAAGGTACGCTAGCCCCCGGCATAAACTTGCAGCTGGTATTTCCATTGTAGGATACCGGTGAGCACCACAAGCTGCAAGGAAAAACCCGGGGCCGTCCGGTATTCTGTTTTGGCGATCTCCAGCAATTTATCCAGGGTTTCTTGCCGGTTTTTCTCGGTGCAGTCGGCACACAGGTATGTCCCGGCAGGAATGGTTTTTAATCCGTTAGTTTTTCCATAACGGGTACACAGGGCAAAATAGCGGGCCGATGCGCCCTCCCGATATACACCGGCCAAATCCGCAAATGCAAATTGGGTTTTCTGTTCCTGGGTAAGCTGCCGGTAAAAATGCCGCTGATAACTCCACAGATCAGCTGCCGTAATTTTCTCAACCCCACCGGCTAACAGGATGACCCGCTCAGGAAACTGCTTGGTAAAAATCCCTGCCGGGGCCTGCCAGCCGTGGAGCTTTTTCTCGTAGCCGGCCTTCACCTGTTGGATTTTCGCTTTGCTATACTGCAAGGCGGCGATTTTTTCCTCTGCCTTTTGTTCCGCCTGTTCCAAAAACCCAATGATTTTTTCCAGATTGTCATACGCCAGAACCCGTTTGATTTCCTGCAAAGGCAGATCCATCTGCTGCAGGGCGTGGATCGTGTTCAGCCGGACGATATCCTCCTCATTGTAGTACCGGTATTTGGTGTGTGGATCAACCTTGCTGGGCTTGACCAGCCCAATGCGGTCATAGTGACGGAGGGTTTCGGCGGTCATGTGTACTTGCTCCGCCGCTTCGCCAATGGAAAAAATTTTTTTCATACCGGTTCCCCCTTGACCTTTGTGCAACACAAAGGTGTATCCTAGTATAGCACAGAGGGCCGGCCCAAGCAAGGACCCTCGCCGTTTTGAAACAAAAAACACGATAAGAAAGGAATTTGGAAATGAAGAAAAAACTGTGCCTGGTGCTCACCATTGTTTTACTGGCAGGCTCCCTCTCTGCCTGCGCTGATGAAGCATTTGAAGAAAAATCCTACACGCCGGAAGGCGTAAAGGTCAACGGGATCGACATCCAGGTCACCGATCGGGAGATCCTGGTCGTCCCCTCCGACGATGAGCAAATTCACATTGACTATTGGGAAAGTGCCAAGGAATTTTATGATATTTCGGTTTCTGACAGCGGCATCCTGACGATGGTTTCTCAAAGTGATAAGGATTGGACGGACTACATTGGGGTGCGCAAATCCGCTGGCGCTGATCAAATCACCGTCCAGATCCCCGATGCTCCTCTCTCCACGCTGACCCTGTGTACCACACAGGAGAACATATCCCTGCCCACACTGACTGTGACGGATCAACTGATCTTGTCTAACAATGGCGGAGATATTTCTTTTGAGAATGTGAGCGCCGCAAACACCATCACGGTGGAGAATAAAAACGGCGACATTGTTGGGACGATCGCCGGGAGCTACGATGACTACACGATTACCTGCACAATCAAAAAAGGAGAGAGTAATTTGCCGGAGGAAAAAAGCGGCGGAAGCAAAACGCTAACCGCCATCAACAACAACGGAGACATTGACATAGAACTGATCAGCGAGTAAGACAAAATATCGCCAAAGCCCTGGTTTGGTGGGTGAAAGATGCTGATGTACCGCGGCTTTGACTTGGGAATTCCAAGCCGCCCTTTTTCTGGCCGGTCAAAAAATCTGTCTGCCAAACAGGATCAGCCCGGCGAGGGGAGTAATATCTCAAATTCTGTGTAAACTCTGCACGGGACGCAAAATAGGGCATAATATTTTAAGGTGGCAGCGGCTTTGTCCGGTGCCACCTTGTCTGCAACATAACGCCGGTGGTGGATGTCAAGGGATTTACCGCCGTTCATTGGGGCCCTGTCCCTGTCAGGGCGGAAACCCTTCCCCACCCAGCGGTGTTCATTGGGGGATTAATCCGGCCTTGGAAAGTAGATTGTCCTTTGGGCATGGATTAGGCGCCAATCTTGCCGGCGGGCGTTCACACGGCGGAAAACCAATCACCCCCGGACCTGCCAGGTCCGGGGGTAATTTCATGGGTGAATTTGTATTGTTAAGAAGCACTGGAAGGCGCCGCCACGGTGACCCCGGTGTGAACCAGGCCGTAGCCCAAGCCGGTAGCTGTGGTCATGGCCTCGGTGAGGGTGGTGTACCACTCGTCGTACTCCGCCTGCATCAGGGCATTGACCACCAGGGTATCCCGATAGGAGTACTCGCCATCGCCCACAAAGTACATCAGGTGGCAGCCGTAATCCGTCTCCACAATTCCCACGTCGCCAGCCTGGCGGTTGTCGGCGAAGATCCAGTCGTTGAACTCCTCCACCATCTGGCCGGGGGCCACGTTTTCATACAGGCCGCCGTTGGTATTGGAGCCGGTATCGGAAGAATAGGTCTCGGCCAGCTCGGCAAAGTGCTCCTCCGTGGGATCTTCCTCATACTCCGCCTGAATCTCTTCAATCTGAGACCGGGCGTCCTCTGCGGTAACCGAGTCGCTGGTGGAAATCAGAATGTGCCGCACATTCACTGTGGGAACCTCTGTGTTATCGTTGGAACCCAGGAACATCACCGCATAGTAGCCGGCGTCATTGCTGGCCTCAATCACGGTGGTGTCTCCCGCTTGCCGGGCACTGTCGGTGAGCCAGTCGGACAGAATGCTGGGCATGCTGGACTTCAGGGTGTTTTCGTACAGGGTAGTGTCCTCGTGGGTATCCTCTTCTTCGGTGGTGTCTCCGGTTTCCTCGGGCTGAGTCTCACCGGTAGTCTCCTCGGGTTCGGTTTCGCCGGTGGTTTCTGCCGGCTCAGTCTCACCAGTGGTTTCTTCCGGCGCAGTTTCGCCGGTGGCCTCTTCCCCGTCGTTGGCGTGCATCAAGGCATGGGCAGCCTCCCAGAACTTCTCTCCGTCGCCCTGGCTGTCATCCAGTAGCTGCTGGGCAGCGGCCTGGGCGGCTTCCTTGGCAGCGGCAGTTTCCTCTTCGGTGTGCTCATCGGCGTCGGTCTCATAATAATTGCTGGTGCTCACCAGGTAGTACCGGTAATCGTAGGAAGTGTAGTCGGTGGGGTTTTCTGCCGCTTCGGCGTCGATCTCCTCCTGGGTGTAGGTCAGGCCCTCTACGATCTGGTTGTTGTATCCGGTGGCAATGGCTTGTACTTCCAGGTAGGCCCGGTAGTTGCTTTCGTTGCAGCCGGCGCCATAGTTGGCCCGGAGGAACGCCGAAACGCTGTTGTAGCCATAGAGGGAGGCATAGGTTTCCATGGTCTGAATCTGCTGGTCGATCTGGGCCTGATCCTCCTCAGTGAGGGTATAGCCGTTGGCAATGGCCTCGTCATAGATAGCGTAGTTATCCCGGGCGGAAGTCACGGCAGTCTCCAGCAGGTAGTCGGCCCAGGTCTGGCCGTCGCCATATTCCTGCTCATCCAGGGGAGTATTGTTGTCTACCATATAGCCCAGGTAGCTGTTGGAATTCACGGTATCCAGGAAATAGTAGTTCATTTCGGCCACGGACAGTTTGTGGTTGCCTACGGTGACGGCAGTCAGCATCCGCTGGGGCAGGCCGCTGTTGAACACAGCCGCCACCAGGATACCAACAACCATCAGGCCGATGACAATGTAAAACACGATGGACCAAAGCTTTAACCGCTTGGCCGCTTTTTCTTCTTCACTGACGGCAGGCCGCTTGGTCTGAGGGGCGGCGCTGGCCTGCTCCTTGCGGAGCTTTTTTTGGCGGGATGCACTCATGGTTGATCAAGTCCTCTCATTATCCTTAGGTATTGCCGGAAACTGGCGATAGACTTGGCTATTATACCCGAAGTTTCCCCTGGTTTCAAGTGCTGGTCTGGGAAAAAATTGACCGGATTTCAGGAAAATACCGGCGCTTGCACAAATTCTTCCCTGGCGCCTTGACAACGTAACGGTGTTATGCTACACTCTGAGCATAACATTGTTTTGCGTGAAAGGATCTGGCCAAATGAAACGAATATTTTCCCATCTGCTGCCTTACTGGCGGCAGACCCTGGCAGCGGCACTGCTCATGGCTTTGGCCGCACTGTGCCAGCTGATGCTGCCCACCCTCATGAGCAGCGTGGTGGACGAAGGGGTGTACGCCCGGGATTTTGCCCAGATTCTCCGGTACTGCGGGTGGATGTTGGTGCTGGCGGCCGGGGCTATGGCTGCCACCGTAGCCAGCCGGAAACTCAGCGCCCGGGTAGTGGCCGCCTTCACCGCCAGTTTACAAGGCTATGTATTTCACAAGGTGATGGGGCTGAGTCATGAGGCTATCGGCCGCATGGACACCGGCACCCTGGTTACCCGTTCAACCCAGGATGTGAGCAATCTGTCCTGGGTGGCGGCGGAGCTGTCCGGCAGCATCATCTCGGTGCCGGTGCTGTTCTTGGGCGGTGTTGCGCTGACCTTCCAGGTGGATCCTGTGTTGGCCCTGGTGGTGCTGTGCGCCGTGCCCTTGGTGGTGCTGGCGGTGGTGCTGGTGGGCCGCCGGGCTGCCCCTTTGTGGGAGCGGTCCAACGCTTACATTGACCAGCAAAACGAGCTGATCCGGCAGCGCCTGCGGGGTATCCGGGTGATCCGGGCCTTCCGCCGGGAGGACCATGAGCAGGAGAAAATTGCCAAGGCTACCCGGGAAATGGCCAGTAACATTATCCGGGCCAACGTGGCCATGGGCTCGGTCAGCCCCATTGCCTCCCTGTGCTTCAACTGCGCCGCTCTGGTCATTTTGTACTTGGGAGCCAGCCGGATGGAATCCGGGGTTTCTGCCGCCACCGGCGGGGATATCCTGGCCTTGATCCAATATGTGGCCTATATCATGAGTGGTGTGCTGTCTGCTGCCTTTGCGGTGGTGATGGTTCCCCGGGCGGTGGTATCTGCCCGGCGTATCGCCCAGGTGCTGAACTTGCCGGAGGACGGCCGGCGCCAGGGGAAGGAAGCTACGCTTCAAGGCGGGATTACGTTGGAACACGTGACCTTCTCCTTCCAAGATGGCGCGGAGCCGGCGCTGCAAGATGTGTCCATGGATATCCGGCCCGGGCAGCAGGTGGCCATCATCGGCTCCACCGGCAGCGGGAAAAGCACGCTGGTGCAGTTGCTGCTGGGGTTCCGGCAGGCCCAGACCGGGGAACTCGCCTTCGACGGGGAAGACAGCCGGCGCTTATCCGGCGCTTGTATTCGCCGGCAAATCAGCTGTGTGCTGCAGAAAACCGCCATTTACAGCGGCACCATCCGGGAAAATGTGGCCATGGGCAAAGCCGGGGCCACGGATGGGGAAATTTGGCGGGCCCTGGAGATTGCCCAGCTGGCCGGTTACGTCCGCTCCCTGCCGGACGGGCTGGATCACCGCCTGGAGTTGTCCGGCGGCAATCTGTCCGGAGGCCAGCGGCAGCGCCTGGCCATTGCCCGCGCCCTGGTGAAGGACGCCGCCATTTACATCTTTGACGACAGCTTCTCCGCCCTGGACTTTCTCACCGAGTCCCGGCTCCGGGCCTGCCTGCGGGAATACCTGGCAGGAAAGACGCAGATTGTGGTGACCCAGCGGGTGACCACGGCAAAGAATGCCGGCTGTATTTTTGTGATGGACCAGGGACGGCTGGTGGATGCCGGAACCCATGACCAGCTGTTGGGCCGGTGCCCGGTTTACCGGGAGATTTATCTTTCCCAGACAGGAGGCGATACCCCATGAGCAGGCGGCGAGCCCCAAAGCCCACCGAATCCGTCAGTGTGCAGGAGGGCACCACCATTTACCGCAAGCTGTTTCTGGAGGCCAGACCCATTTGGAAATGGCTGGCCCTGAGCTGCCTGATGTGCACGGTGATCATTGCCTGCGCTGTGGCCGGGCCAAAGCTCACCGGCCAGGTTACCGATCAAATTTATGCCTTTTGGGAGGCGAAAACCGCCGGGCAGGCGGTTTCCGGTTTGGTGCAGGCCATTTTGCCCACCCTGGGCATTTTGCTGGGCGTTTATGCCCTGGGCGCGGGGATGCAGTGGTTAAACATGTACCTCATGAACAACGTGGTCAGCCGCCACTACACCTGCACCATCCGGATCCGCATGTCGGATAAAATCCGCCGCCTGCCGGTGAAGTTTGTGGACGGTACCCCGGTGGGCCAGATTTTAGAGCAGATGACCGACGATGTGTCTACCATGGGCAACTCCATCCACCAGGTGGTGGACGTACTGATGCAGGGTTTTTTGCAGCTGATCTTCATCGCGGCGGCGATGATCCTGGAGGACTGGCGGCTGGGCCTGGTGGTTCTGCTGACCACGCCCCTGACCTTGCTGCTATCTATGGCGGTGTCCAACGTGGCGGGGAAACAGTTCAGCGCCATGTTCCAGAGGAGCGCCGAGCTGTACTCCGTGGTGGAGGAGAGCTACACCAATTTCTCCACCACCCGGGCCTATAACCTGGAGAGCGCCATGGAGGATAAGCACCGGGTGGCCAAGGAACGCTCCGCCCAGGCCTATGAAAAGGCCATGTACATCTCCAGCCTGGTGCAGCCCCTAACCACCCTGGTCAACGCTCTGACCTACATTGCCCTGAACCTGGTGGGCGGCTACCTGGTGGTGAAGAACCTGGCCCCGGTGGGGGCGGTGGTGACCATGATCCTCTACGCCCGTCAGTTTTCCGCGCCCCTGGAGCAGATTGCCCAGGGCTTCGGCCAGATGCAGCGGACGGTGGCGGCTTCCCGCCGGGTGTTCCGGTTCCTGGAGGAGCCGGAGGAGGATCAGCGCCAAGGCGCGGTGGATTCCCGGCAGGTGAAGGGGGAGGTGGAGCTGTCCCACGTCACCTTCTCCTACCGGCCAGATCAGCCCCTGATCCGGGATCTCAGCTTCCGGGCCGAGGCTGGGCAGACCGTCGCCATTGTAGGGCCCACCGGTGCAGGAAAAACCACCATTGTCAATCTGCTCATGGGGTTTTACGATATTTCCGCCGGGGAAATCCGGATCGATGGCCGGCCTTTATCCCAGATGAACCGGGAGGAGGCCAGGAGCCTGTTTGCCATGGTGCTCCAGGAGACCTGGCTGTTCCGGGGAACCGTGGCGGAAAACGTGGCCTACGGCTGTCCCGGGGCTACCATGGAGCAGATCCGCCAGGCCTGCCGGGACAGCTATTGCGACCGGTTTATCCGCACCTTGCCCCAGGGGTATGATACGGTAATCGATGATGAATCTGCCACCCTCTCCGGAGGACAGAAGCAGCTGCTCACCATTGCCCGGGCCATTCTGGCCAACCGGCGGCTGCTGATCCTGGACGAGGCTACTTCCAATGTAGACACCCGGACGGAGATCCTGATCCAAAAAGCCATGGACAAACTGATGCAGGGCCGCACCTGCTTTGTCATTGCCCACCGCCTGTCCACCATTGTGGGCGCCGACCGGATCCTGGTGATCCGGGATGGGGATATTGTGGAGCAGGGTACCCACCGGGAACTGCTGGCCCAAGGAGGCTTTTATGCCCAGCTGTACGCCAGCCAATATGATAAGGCCATATCCTAAACGAATCTACACCATGTTTCTCCGGATTCGCCCTTGCATTTTGCCATGGCGTATGGCATAATGATAAGAAATTGGAAAGGGGAATTCTGCCATGACGCGCCTTCCGGGGCTGACTGACCGTGTTGCCGGCCGCCTGCTAGAGATGATCGCTACGGATCCGGCCTATACGCCTGGCGCCAGGCTGCCGGGGGAGACCCGGTTGTGCCAGCTGTTTGGCGTCAGCCGTACCACCCTTCGGGAGGCGGTTCGCTCCCTGGCTGCCCGGGGCTACCTGGAAGTTCGCCGGGGCAGTGGCACATTCGTGTTGGACCGGGGGGCCGGGGCGGACATTGATTTGTCCCGGCTGGAACTGGCGCAGGTCCGGCTGCGGGATTTGTTTGAAATCCGCATGATGATCGAACCCCAGGCCGCCCGTCTGGCCTGTATCCGGGGGACAGACAGGGAAATTCAGGAGATTGCCCGCCGGGCCGGGGCGGTGGCCCAGGCGATCCAGACTGGGGCGGATTTTACCGACCTGGAGGAAGCGTTCCACCGGGCGGTTGCCGCCGCTGCCCACAACCAGTTTATGGAGCAGCTGATGCCCATTATCCACAATGCCCTACATGAGGCTTGGGCGGCTTCAGCAGTGACCGGCTGCCTGGCTCAGCTGACCCTGCAGGATAACCGGCAGCTGATGGACTTTTTCCGGCGCCGGGACGGGGAGGGCGCGCAGCATGCCATGGCCGCCCACATCCGCCATACCATTAATGTGTTGGACCTATAACGGCCTGGACGAATGAGGTGAGAGTATGATCCGAAAATTCTGCCGTCTGCTAGCCATTGTCCTGGTCTGCTGCTTGGCCTGGGCTTTGGCGCCAGGCGCCAGGGCGGCAAACCTGGCGGTAGAGCGTCAGATATTTGACTTTCTAACCCAGCGAATGGGATTAAATTCTGCGGCAGCCAGCGGTGTGCTGGCCAATATTGAGGCGGAGTCCGGCTTCAGTCTGACGGCGTACGGCGACGGCGGAACCAGCTTCGGCTTATGCCAGTGGCACAACAGCCGGTTTACCGACCTGCGCAGCTTCTGCCGCAATCAGGGGTATGATTACACCAGCCTGGAAGGACAGCTTAACTATCTCTCGTTTGAGCTGCGCACCAAATACACCGATACATATAACGTTCTACGGAACGTGCCGGATACCGCTGACGGTGCTTATCAAGCGGCCTATTATTGGTGCGTTCACTTTGAAGTCCCGGCCAATAAGGAGGCTGCCGGCGCCCGGCGGGGCCGCACTGCTCAGCTAAAATACTGGGTGCGCTACGGTGGCACGGTGGCGGAATCCCAATCCGTGCTGGACTCGGTGGGGTATAACAGTAGCCTGTTTTCCGGTGACCTGTCTGCTGCCGGTTTTTACTGGGAGGAAGAAGAGACAATTCCTGCTGCCGCCCCGGCCCCGGCGGAAACCAGCCCCGTGTCCCAGCCTGCCCGGGTAACTGCTGAACCATCATATACTCAGGCGGATGTGCCGGAAAGCACGAAGACTGCGCCGGTTTACCGTTTTCACTACACCCCCCATCATAGCCCAGCGGCAGTAGCTTCTGCGCCGGGGGAAGTTTCCCCCATCAGCTGTATATTCCTGTGCGCTGGGGAACCGAAAAAACGGTTTTCCCTGCCGGAGGACGGAGCGAATGCTGAAGACTGAGCGCTGTACCACACCGGAAGCATTGGATGCCTTAGTGGATTTGGCACTGGCCCTGTGGCCGGGTCATTCGCCTTCGGAACTGACCCGGGAGCTTAGCGGCCTGTTAAACCACCCGGAAGCGGCATTGTTTCTGGCCGAAAGGGCGGGTAAGGCGGTAGGCTTTGCCCAGTGCCAGCTGCGGCGGGACTACGTGGAGGGCGCCACGTCCAGCCCGGTGGGATACCTGGAGGGCATTTATGTCCAACCGGATTACCGCCGGCAGGGCATTGCCCGGCAGCTGCTTGCCCAATGCCAAGGGTGGGCCGCAGAGCAGGGGTGCCGGGAATTTGCCAGCGACTGCCTCCTGGAAAATCGGGACAGCTTCGCTTTTCACCTTCAGACAGGATTTCAAGAAGTTGGCCGGCTGATTTGCTTTGTCAAGCCGCTCCCTTAGGCAATCTGCACAATGTGATTTCCGGCCTGGCGCCTGCGCTGGGCCGGAATTTTTTTCGCGAACTGTGGTGTGCCTGCCCGGCTCTCCCCAGATGAACAGCAAATGTTTCTGCACAGGGAACAATTTCTGGATTACGGGGGAAAAAGCTATCCTAACCACCCTATGATGTGCCGTTTTTAGACTTCCAAAGTCTGGAAAAGTTCAGTAAAATGTAGGGGTAATGGTGTGCGAACCGGCAAAGTGTTGGCAAATATGCACAATTTTTAGCAATTCGTATTCATTGCCAGGATGGCCTGGACGCACCCACAAGACTCTGCACACCTGCGGAGGAAACATTCAAAGGAGGTAATTTTTATGCAACGTCACAGCACCCGCCGCTTTCTTGCCGGGCTACTGACCGTGGCTATGGTTCTGGGTTTAGTGCCCGCCATCGCCTTGGCCAGAACCCCTGGTAAGGATGGCTCGGCGGAGATGAACGAGGCCTATGCCAATCAGGAAAGCCTGATGCCCATCGGCCCGTCCTTCAGCGTGGATACCCTGCTGGAGTGGACGCCGGAGTCTGACCCCGACGCTATGTACAGCCGGGCCAGCATCCCCCTGGCTGACCGGGTGGGGGGCTTCGTGGTCAATCCCTTGGCCAATCCGGAGGCAAAGCTTATGCTCTGCTCCCTGGCCAACTCTGACCACGACAATACCAGCGCTCAGGGCACGGAGTCCTTCCTGAGCTACGCCTTCAACTACTGGCAGTATACCGATTCCTTCGTGTACTGGTCCGGCTCGGAAGAGGGCCTGATCGCCTGCCCCACCGGTGAGTTCACCGACGCCGCCCACACCAACGGCGTGCCCGTGGTGGCCACCCTGGGCTTCCCCTGGGGCTCCGGCGCTGGCTACGTAGAAGAAGTGCAGAAGTTCGTCCAGAAGGCGGAGGATGGATCCTTCCCCGTGGCGGACAAGCTCATTGAAGTCATGGATTACTATGGCTTTGACGGCTATTTCTTCAACCAGGAGTCCTATGGCTGCTCCGCCACCGAAGGCGCCCTGATTGATGAAATGATGCGCTACATGCACAAGAAGCGCCCGGATATGATCATCAGCTGGTACGACTCCATGCTGCCCACCGGCGGCGTGTCCTACCAGAACGCCGTCAACGACAGAAATAAGCAGTTCCTCACCGATTCTGAGGACGGCACCCGGGCCATCGATGAGTTCTTCATGAACTATAACTGGTATGAGAGCCAGGTAAACACCACCATCAGCACCATGCAGTCCATTGGCCGGAGCGAGTTTGACGCTTTTGCCGGCCTGAACGTGCAGGAAAACTGCATGGATGTGAATTTCCGGGATTATCTGCTGGTGGATGAGGACGGCGTGACCCGCCTGTCCCTGGCCCTGTACTGCCCCAACTCCACCCTGGGTCTGGCCACCTCCGGCGAGGACTTCCACGAAGTGGAGCAGAGATTCTACACCAACGCCGTTGGCGATCCCCGGGATACCTCCGTGGATGTCACCGACACCAGTGAAAACGCCTGGGCTGGTATGTCCCGGTTCTTTACCGACAAGACCACAATCCTGGGCGCACCCTTCATTACGGATTTCAACACCGGCCATGGCCGGGGCTACTATGTGGACGGCCAGCTGTCCCGGGACGCCGAGTGGAGCTACCAGTCCAATCAGGACGTGCTGCCCACCTGGACCTGGATCATTGATTCCGAAGGCAG
>DVHJ01000089.1 GCA_018712145.1 Candidatus Faecousia faecigallinarum
ACTCATCGGACTCGGCCCGGATGTGAATCCACTGGGTGCCGCTCACGTCCACCTCTACGACAATGGGGGCGGTGGCCCGGTCCAGGGGACCGGAGGTGTACAAAATGGCGTTGTCATCCCCATAAATGGTAAAGGTAGAGGAATTCTTCTCATCCGGCGCCTCATCGGAAATGGCCAAGGTCAGGCGCAAGGTGGTGTACTCCCCGCCCAAATAATACTTGGCGTAGCCGTCATCGCCGGTATGCCAGATCTTGTAAAGGTTACCAGGGTTATAGATATTGCCCAGGGTGTCTTCCGTCACCACCTGCTCCACAATTTGCTGATATTTGTCGTTGGACTCCGAAAGCTTAATGTCGCACAGCCGCACCGGCTTGGCGGCGTTGGTGCTGTTATACAGCTCGGTCAAGGTTCCGTTCCCCGGCAGGGTTGCCTGGGCGTCTTCCAGAATGGAAAGGGCGGTATCATAGTCCCCAGCCTGGGTCAATTCGCTGACCTGCTGCTGAACCGCTGCCACATAGCCATTTTCCGCCGAGGTTTTCAAGGCCTGCAGGTCGGCATCCTCCGGCAGCACCGCCAAGGCATCCTCCAGCAAGGCAAAGGCCTGCGTATACTCCCCGGCGCTGATGGCTTCGTTGGCGGCAGACAGGGCCTCCGACTTGACCTGGCCGGTATAGCCGCTGCTCAGCTCCGTCTGGCGCTGGAGCAGTTCCCCATCCTCCGGGAGGGTTTCCAGGGCCAGCTCCACCATGGTCAGAAACTGCCGGTAGTCCTCCAGGCTGGCCGGTTCCGCCGTCTTGGTGAGGATATCGGTTTTGTAGGCCTGCTTGCAGGCGTCCTTCTGCCGCTGGGCTTCCTCGTAGTGGGGGTCGTCCGCCGGCACCTGGTCAAACTCCTCCAGGGCTTGGACATACTCCCCGTCCTCCATCAGGGCCTGGGCATTTTCAAAGGTGCTCTGGCCCTGGTTCAGGCGGGTCAGGGTTTCCGCGCTTTCCTGGGCCAGGGTGGACAGGGTTTCGTTGTCCAGTTGGAAAAACGGGGCCAATGCTTCCGCCGCCTGGTCGTAAGTCAGTTCTCCGGTATCGGCTTTCTGGGCAATGGCATCAATTTCCCGGGAAAACCGCTCATCGGCGTACCACCGCTGGATGGCAGAATCCGCCACACCGGTGTTGTACAGCTCCACGGCTTGCCCGTACTCTCCCTTGCCCAGGGCCTGGGCAGAGCGGTAAGCCGGGGAGGTGAGGAACAGGTAAGCCCCGGTTCCCGCCAGGGCCAGAACCAGGACCACCACCACAATGGCAATGATCTTCCCCTTCTTCCTCTTTTTCCGGGGACTTTCCGGCTGGGGATATTCCCCTGGGTACCCGCCGGCTGGTTCCTCACCCTGCCGGGGCGGGGGGAAATCCGGGGCCTGGGTTTGCTGCCGGTTGGGCTGCTGTCCATTCTGCTGCCGGTTAGGTTGCTGCAAGTTGGGTTGCTGGGCAGCATGCTCACTCTGCTGGACAGTCACCGGTGTGCCGCATTTGGGACAGAATTTCGCCCCTTGGCGAAGCTCTGCGCCACAGCTTTTGCAAAACATCATGTCTTCCTCCTTGTTCTCTCTTTGTCTAACAATCAGCGGCTGCCGGCCACCCCTGCGCCGCAGTTGGTACAGAAGGTATCCCCCGGGGCCAATTTCGCATGGCAGTTGGGACAGTACTGCTCTGCCGACGGCTGTTGAGGCTGGACAGGCGGTTGGGCATTGGCAGGCTGTGCCGCCGCCTGCTGGGGCAGGCGGTTGCCGCAGGCCGTGCAGAAAGCGGTACCCGGCGCCATCTGTGCGCCGCACACCGGGCAGACAATCTTGGCCCCGGCAAAACCGGTGCTTTTGCCGCAGCTGCTGCAAAACGGCGCGGTAGCGGAGACATCCGCCCCGCAATGGGGACACTTAACAATCCCCCGAATGACTTTCACCTGCTCCTGATACTGGCGGATTTGCTCCATCGCACTGTTGATGTAGGCGATGCCCTCCCGCTGCTCCGCGTTGGGGTCATCCTTGTGGGCCTCATAGTAGGCCTTACCAATGCCGGCATAGGCGTTGGCAATCTGCCGCTCCAGGTCGGCAATGGCGCTGTTCAGCTTGGAAACGTCAGAGAAATTCTTCGTTTTCGTGGCAACGCCCTGGCCAAAGTCAGAAACACGGCGTCCTAGCTCTTCAAAAAAAGCCATATACAAATTCCTCCATATGTGAAAATTGCCGGGTACTTGTCCAGCGGTTCTATGGCAGTATATGCAGCCGGCGGAGCAAATGCCCCCCAGTTTGTCAACTGACACAATTATACACATTCCCCTGGAAAATTGCAATAGGTTTGGCCGCATTTTCGCTAGTTTGGCTATTGGCAAAAGCCCGGGAATATCTTCCTGCCGGCAAAAATTTCCCGTGTTTTGTCCGAAATGGCGAGAACTTCCCGCACATTTGGACTTGCTGTCAAGAATAAGCTTGCATAAGGGGTGAGGTCATGATTTCTGCAATCCTGATGTTAAGCAATATGCTCTGTTCCCTGCGGTTAAACAGCGGCAGCTTTCCCAAGCCGCTGTCCCCCACCGAGGAGAAAGCCTACCTGGAACGTGCCGCTGCCGGTGATCTGGAAGCCCGGAATATCCTCATTGAGCGAAACCTTCGCCTGGTGGCCCACATCATGAAAAAATATTACGCGCAAACGGCAGATCAGGAAGACTTAATCTCCATTGGCACCATCGGCTTGATCAAAGCCATTTCCACCTTTGATGCAGGTAAGGGCATTCGCCTGGCCACCTATGCTGCCCGGTGCGTAGAAAATGAAATTCTGATGCACTTCCGCAGCCAACGGAAAAGCGCCTCGGATGTATCTCTGTCGGATTACATTGAGACCGGAAAAGACGGCACGCCGCTGTCCCTGATGGACGTGGTCAGCCAGGATGTGGATCTGTTTGAGGAGATCAGCACTCAGGAGGATGTACGCTTGCTAAGCCGGTACATGGATCAGGTGCTGGACAGCCGGGAACGGCAGGTACTGCGCCTGCGGTATGGCCTGGGCGGCAGGGAGCCCCTTCCCCAGCGGGAAGTGGCTCAGCAATGCGGTGTCAGCCGGTCGTATGTATCCCGCCGGGGCTAAGGTAAGCGGCCAAACGGATCACAAGGGGCACCTAGGGCAAATTGCGCGATAGCATGCGGATTCGCCTTAGGTGCTGTTTTTGTTTAGTGCTTCTGCAAGGAAGCGGATTGCCACGCCTCGTCGCCTCAAAGTCCGCCATGCCCTGCTCCGGCCAGAGAACTGGTGGAAAACGTCCTTGCTATGCATACACGCTTCCGTCTTTCACCTGTCATTGCGAGAAGCAAAGCGACGGGACAATCCGTTCTCCCTGCGGCAGCACAAAACAAAAAGTAATACTTTGGGCGAATACGAAAAGCACGGCGAATTTGCCCTAAGTACTACTGACATGTCAGGTATTTCTGCGAGGAAGCGGATTGCCACACCAGTGTGCGCACTGGTTCGCAATGACATGCAGAAGGCGGGGGCGTGGCTATGTTTGTAAGGACGTTTCCGCAATGGACACTCTGGGCAGGGGACGCGGATTGCCACACCTCGTCGCCTCAAAGTCCGCCATTCCCTGCTCCGGCCAAAGAACTGGCGGAAAACGTCCTTGCTATGCGTACACGCTTCCGTCTTTCACCTGTCATTGCGAGGAGCAAAGCGACGGGACAATCCGTTCTTCTTCGGGATAGCCCCAAAAATGCTGGGACTGCCACAGCATGATTTTGGAAAATCATGCTGTGGCAGTCCCGTATATCCTTTGGCTTGGGCCGACTATGCGCCGCCAAAGTGCGCCACAATTTCGGCCAAAACCGCCTTGGACTCCGCGCCAACTATGCTGACGGTATATCCACAATCCGACCATACCCCGGTCCACAGCCCTTTGTTGGAAAACAGATAAAATTCCCGCCCATGGCTGATTAAGGTTTCCGCGTCCCCGGCGTCTTTCTCATAGAAAGAGGCAGTCACCGCCTCGGGGTACAGATTGGCCTCTATGGTAATTTGCAAGTGGCGGCCGTCCGCTCCAGAAAATGTCAAACGCAGTCCCCTGGTGGCGAAAGTATCCAATTGCTTCTGTTCAACTAGCTGGTAGCCCTCCGGCAACCACGTTGGCACAAACTCCGTTGGCAGTTCCTGCTGAGTCAATGCCTGCCGCAACGCCTCATCCGTTTCCGCTGAAGTTGTCGCACCGGGCAGATCCGCCGAATCTTCCCCGCCGGCAGTTGAGAAGCGGAAAATACTGTCCGTCCAGTGGGCCAAGGTACCAAACACATCCACCCCGGCAGCCTGTGCGGCAACCAACACCAAAAGCGCAATGGCCAAACACGCCGCAATTTGGGTCAACCATCGAAACCTGCGGGATTTTTGCCGAGCAGCTGCAGGCGCAGCACGGCAGCTAGAATACAATTCCTGCCCCATCCCGTCCGGCGTATTATAATATTGCTCCAGTTTTTCCAGGGCACGCTGGGTGTCTATCTCCCCGGGCTGCTTTCTCTGCTGCAAGATATCCAGTATGCACTGCACCGTCTCGGTATCCACTTCATCCTCCAAGCTAAGCAGAAGCATATGCTCCAGCTGAGCCGTCGGCAGCTGTTCAAGCTTGGCCCGGCGCCCGACTTTTGTATCAGCCATGATGAGTATCATTTCCCCCTTTATTGATGCATTTACTATGTAGCTATTTGCCTTTTGACCATTCATCCGGAAATGCTTCCCGCAATTTCTGGCGGATGCGCTGCAGCCGCTTCCGGCAGGCCCAAACCGTAATGCCGAACTTCTCCGCCAATTGCACATATTGCCAATTCTCCATGTAACGGAGCCTCAACAGCTGGTAATCCTCCGGCGGCAGCACCTGCTGGATGGACAGTAAAAGCAAATGCGTATCGCCGCCCAGAGACATCTGGCTGCCATCCGGCAAATCAACCGGTGTTTCCCGATCATCCAGGGAAATGGTAGGCCATTCATTTGCCCGAATGCCCCGCAGGTAATTCCCAATTTTGTTCCGCAATACCTGAATTAGCCAACCCTTTGGATTCTCATGCCCCTGAACAACCTCAATCCGCACAAAGGCGGTATGGAAGGTATCCATCACCAGGTCTTCTGCCAAATAAGAGTCGTGGAGTATCGACATGGCATACAGGTACAGGGCAGAATATTGCGCCTGCACCAGCTGCTGATAAAATTCTTTCGAATTCATCCAATCCACCTACACATCTTGATATAACCCATTTATCCTTTTTCACCTTTACAGGTAAAGTGCTCTGTACAGAGGCGAACCATTGCCGCAATGGCTTCCACATATTCTGCGGGCTCGTCCGCCAGCAGCCGCTGGATCGTTGCCATCTGGGAAGCCGGATCATTTCTAAAAATCAATGCATCGCAGCTAACTTGCAGCGATTTTGCCGCTGCAACCAATGTGCTGATTTTCATCCGCTTCTCTCCCCGCTCTACGCGGGAAATGAATGCAGGCGTTACATTAATTTTATCGGCAAGCTGGGCTTGTGTCAAGCCCGCTTCTACGCGATATCTGGCCATATTTTCCCCAATTTGTTTGGCGAGGGCTGCTTCATCCATCGTCCGTGTCCCCTTGGCAATACGTTAATTTTAGTCACATTATATTGTCCAACGGGAAGAAATTACAGGCACCAGCGGTGCTAATTTGGTTTACCAAAATTGGATTGCCCCACCTCCGCCGGGATATCCACCCGCCGGCATACATAGATTTAGCGGTAAGGAGGGATATACATGCCAAATTCAGCAATCGAAGTTCACTGTATATTTTCGGACGGCGGCTGCAACATTGCCGGTATTGTGGCGGAGGCATTTCGCCTATACTTGTGTTATACACTGCAGGAACAGCAATGCACCGGCAACTAGGAGGCGCATACCAGGCCGCCCTGTATATCCGCCTATCCAAAGAAGACGAGAAAGAAGGGCCGTCGGAAAGCGTCAGCAATCAGCAGTCTCTATTGGAGGCGTTTGTCCGGCAGCACCAGCTGTCCGTTTACGACACTTATATTGATGACGGATGGAGCGGGACAAATTTTGACCGGCCGGCATTTCAGCGGATGATCCGAGACATTGAGGCAAAACGGGTTAACTTGGTCATTACCAAGGACCTAAGCCGTCTGGGCAGGGATTACATCCTCACCGGGCACTACATGGAGCGGTATTTTCCCGAACATGGGGTGCGGTATATTTCCCTGTTGGACGGCATTGACACCGGGGTGGAGTCCACCGCCAACGACATCACCCCGTTTCGGGCAATTATGAACGACATGTACGCCAAAGACATCTCTAAGAAGATCAAAAGCGTTAAACGGGATAAGCAGCGCCAGGGATTGTTCATCGGCGGCAAACCGGTCTACGGCTATCAGATGCATCCCACCGAGAAAAACCGAATTGTGATTGACGAAGGGGCTGCGCCCACGGTGCGCCGCATATTTACCATGGCGCTGTCCGGAATGAGCTGCCGGCAAATCGCTGCCCAGCTAAACCGGGAGGGCATACCCTCCCCTGCCGCCTACGCTGGGCTGACGGTTTCCCGGCCGGGCCCACACACCGGGCAGTGGAGCGGCGAGCGAATCTCGGAAATGCTGCAAAATGAAACCTATATCGGCCACATGGTCCAGGGCCGCAGGGTAAAAATCAGCTATAAGTCCCGGAAATGCCAGCATCAACCCAAGGAAAATTGGGTCGTCGTGACGGGGACCCACCCGCCGCTAATCAGCCAAGAGACGTTTGACCAAGTGGGAAAGCTGGTGAGCAGCCGGAAACACACCCGCCAGCGGACATATGACTTCCTACTAAAAGGGCTGATTTTCTGCCACGAGTGCGGCTGTCCGCTAGGCGTGGTAAACCGGAAAAACGCCAAGGGAGAAGACGTACTGTATTTTCTCTGCGGAACTTACCGGCAGTTCACCCAGGCACGGCGTTGCACCAGCCACTGCATCCAGGTGCAGCGGGTGACCGGCGCAGTCATCGACACGCTGAGCGGGATATGCAGGCCCTGGCTGCAGCCGGAGTGGCTGCTGCCCGCTGCAACGGCGGCGGCAAAAAACGCCGCCTGTTCCCCCGGCGTACAGCCTGGCCAAATTCAGCGGCTCACTGCCCACCTGGAGCAGCTATACATGGACCGGCTAAACGGCCTGCTGGCCGAAGGGGATTTTCAGCGCATCTACCGGCGGGTAAGCCGGGAGCGGGAGGCGCTGGAAGCCCGACAGCGTTTTTGGCAGCAATCCTGCAACACCTCTGCCGGAGAGCGGGCCAAAGCGCTGGTGCAGCAGTTCTTGGACGGCGCTTTGGCCAACCGGCAGCTGCTATGCAGCCTGATCCAGCGGGTGGAGCTGACGGAAAACAAAACCGTGCTGCTCATCCTCCGGTGCCGGCAGCCAACGGCGGAGGATGGTTTAACCGTCTCGATCCCGCCGGAAAACGGCGGCTCCCCCGGCGGCTTACCTTAGCCCCGGCGGGATGTATCGCGCATTGAGAAAAAGGCCCTGGAAAAGCTCCGCAGAGCTTTCCAGGGCGAGGAAAATCCACCGGAATAGCCGCCTTCACACCGGCTGCGGCGCGACACCGATGGTATACCGCACGGTGCCGGCCAGGGATTGTTCGATTTCCACAGCATACAAAACATCCAGCTTGCCGCCGTCCTCCGTCATTTCCCAGTGGATTTTCTTGGCGCACACGCCGACCATCAGCGCGCCTACATCCAACTGATACAGAGAATCATGGCGGACGCCCTCGGTAAACACCATGCGGGACTGCACCGTACCGGTACGGGCCAGCACTACACTGCCCGGCTGCATCTCAAAGGTGGTCTGGGTTCCCGCCATGCCGGTGAGGCCGCTTTCCGCATAGGTAATCCGCCAGCCATCGGGCATGCTGTCCAGCACGCCTTCCGTCACCAGCTCGATCACATCCGGCTCTTGGCCGTGATACCGCTGCTCCCCCCGAATGGTCAACATCACCGGCCGGCTCATGGGCAGTTCTCCCCACAGGCCAGGCCGATGAGCTGGTCAATCAGCTCCGGAGAGGATAGGCCGCTGGCGGCAAACAGCTTGGGGTACATGGAAATGGAGGTGAAGCCGGGAATGGTATTGATCTCATTAAATACCACTTCCTCACTGTTCCGGGTCACAAAGAAATCCACCCGGGCAAGGCCCTGGCAACCAACGGCCCGGTAAATCCGGACTGCCGTATCCCGCACTGTCTCGGCCGCAGCCTCAGAAATCCGGGCAGGAATATACGCCTGAGCCGTATCGGTAACATACTTCGCCGCATAATCATAAAATTCCGCGCCGGAGTCAATTTCCCCGCAAATGGAAGCGGCAGGACTGTCATTGCCCAAAACCGCCACCTCCACTTCCCTGCCGTCAATAAACTCCTCCACCAGGATTTTCCCGCCGTATTGGGCCGCTTTTTCCAGCGCCGCAGTTAGGCCGTCCCGATCCTTGGCCTTAGATACCCCCACTGAGGAACCGGTGCCGGCTGGTTTGACAAACATGGGGTAAGCAAATTTGCTCTCCAAATTGTCCAGCACCTGCTGGTGCTTCAGCTCGCCCACCTTGACCAGCTGCCAGGCAGCCTGGCGAATTCCCGCCCGGTCCGCCACCAGCTTGGTGAGCGTCTTGTCCATGGCCACCGCAGAGGCGGCCACATGGCTGCCCACATAGGGAATGCCGGCCACCTGGAGCAGGCCCTGGATGGAGCCGTCCTCCCCGTTTTCCCCGTGGAGCACCGGGAAGACCACGTCGATGCGCTCCCGCACCACACAGTCCCCCTCAAAAGACAACAGGCCCTGTCCGCGGATGGGGGAAATGGCCGCCCGGCGGTTTGCCGGATAGTCCTGCCAGGCCCCGGTGGGCAGCAGGCTGTAATCCTCGCCGGTATACAAAATCCAATCTCCGTCTTTGGTGATGCCCACAGGGAATACGTTATATTTACGCTTATCCATTTGGTTCAGCACGAACTCTGCCGAGCGCAGAGACACCTCATGCTCAGGCGAAACGCCGCCGAACAACACACAGACGCTTAATTTCCGCAATACAATACGCCCCATTTCTTTTTCATATAGAATCACGCCTATACTATACGCGACAAGGCAGCAGAAAACAAGCCCGAATTTACAATTGGTTCACTTTTTCCACTGGAATTCTGGCGCGGCTATGCTATAATAGCCGCAAAGGTGGCCTGTCCTGGGCGCTGTCCCTCCAATTTGGCCGGCCACCGGAAAAAGCGCTTTGCCGCCAGGCAAAACCCGGCATCCGGTCAGGATGCCGCAACGTTTCGCCGGCGCCCAACTGGAAAGGGGGCTGCGTTATGCAGATCGAGTTAAGCAAAAAAGAATTCCGCAGGCTGTTGGACCTGGTGTATATTGGCAATTGGGTGCTGAACTCCACCCGCGGCGACGATCGCTTTTCGGATTACGACAATTTGGAGAGCAAGCTCTTCCAGCTGTGCCGCCAGCATGGCATGGACGCCTTGGCGGAAACCTGGCAGGGCCAGTGCGTACCCTCCAAAGCCTACACCGAAGGCGGCATTCATGAGGCCATTGCCTACTATGAGGACAATATCTTTTACGAAATCCTGGCTGAAGAGCTGAGCCGCCGGGATATGGACTATGCGGACATTACCGACGAGAATTACGAGGAAATCGTCCGGCGAATGGACAGCTATATGGACGAATTTGAAGCTTCCGGGGTGGATCACTTGGTGCTGGAGTCGGACGTTTTTTAAACATTGGGGCTGCCGTAAAATGATTTTCCGAAATCAGGAAGGCGGCCCTGTATTTTTGCCTACGAATTTGCCCCAAGTGTTGCTTATCGTTTTCTTACTCTGCGGGGAGGCGGATTGCCACGTCGCTTCGCTCCTCGCAATGACAGGCAAAAGGCAGACACGCACCTGCGGGTGCAAGGACGTTCTGCCGGGGCAAGTCCGCAGGCGTCTGCGCATATGCCTGGGCGCCGTTTATTTTTCTATGCAATTCACCATTTCAGCAAATGGCTATTCGGAAACTTGTGCAAGAAAGCTCTTTACCAAACCGTTTTCTTTGGGAAAATTGTTGCACAAATCCCCACTTTGCTCTTGACAGGCGGAATCCGGTTGTGTTACTCTACAGGCGAAGGCTGGCGCTTTGCCTGCCGGATAATTCCATAGTGATCGGATGAGTGGCCCGGGAGAGTCCGCCTGTCCAGGCGGCGCCGAAGGGGAACGCAAAAGCTCTCAGGCAAAAGGGCCGGGCCATGACGATACTCCGAAAAGCGCGGTTTTCCGCGCGCCGAAGGTGCAACCTGGCGGCCGCCAGGGAATCTCTCAGGTTTCAAAACGGAGGCGCAAAGTATCCACCGGATGCTTTGCGCCTTTTTCCGTTCTGAATTTCCCCTGCAACAACAATGAAGGAGGATCATCCATGAGCGAGTTAAACCGCACCCAGCTTTACGATGTCCACGTGGCGGCAGGGGCCACCATGGTGGACTTCGGGGGGTGGGAAATGCCCATCCAGTATCCCAGCGGCATTGTGGCCGAGCATCTGTACACCCGGCACGCCTGCAGCCTGTTTGACGTCTCCCACATGGGCAGGCTCCTGGTGGCTGGGCCGGACCGGCTGGCCTTTTTGCAGCACGTGCTCACCAGCAATGCTGCGGCGCTGGAGTTAAACACCGCCCAGTACTGCATCATCTCCGCCGCCGACGGCAGCGCAGTGGACGACGCTTACCTCTACCGCTTTGAAGAAGACCGGTATATGCTGGTGGTCAACGCCGCCAACACCGGCAAGGATCTGGCCCACCTGAACCAGGCCCTAAAGGATTACGACTGCACCATCACCAACATCACCGGCGACTACGCGGCCATCGCCGTCCAAGGCCCGAAAAGCAAAGAAATTCTGCAAACCCTCTCCGACGGCGGAACCCTGACCGAGCCCATGCGCAACGCGTTGAACACCCTGACCTTTGCCGGCCGCCCGGTGCGGATTGCCAAAACCGGCTACACCGGCGAGCCCTTGGGCTACGAGGTATACATTCGGAGCCAGGACGCCGCCTGGCTGTGGAACCGGTTAATCGAGCTGGGGGCAAAGCCTGCCGGCCTGGGCGCCCGGGACACCCTGCGGCTGGAGGCGGCCCTGCCGCTGTACGGCCATGAAATGGGCCTTGACCCCAGCGGCAAGCCCATGCCCATTTTCGCCGTGCCTCTGGCCAAATTTGCCGTAAGCTTTTCCCCCCAAAAGGGGGACTACATTGGCCGGGCGGCCCTGGAACGCCAGTATGCCGCCTTCCGCCGGATCATGAACCGGGAATTTCAGGATATGACGGATCTGCCCCGGCGCATTCAACCCATCACCCTGCTGGACCGGGGGGTCATGCGGGCAGGCATGCCGGTGTACCGGAACGGCAAGCCCATCGGCTGGGTCACCAGCGGCACCATGGTGCCCTACTACCGGGCCGAGGGCGAAGGGCTGGAAACCGTTATCCTGGAGGAAACTGCCAAGCGGGCCATCGGCCTATGCTACATTGACAGCGACGTATTGGAAGATGACCAGGTGGAGGTAGATATCCGGGGCAAGCGGCTGAAGGCCGTCATCCCCCCCTACCACATGCGGGTGGATGCGCCGCCCTTTGCCCGGCCCATCCTCTACGGGTTGGAAGCCTCCGCCAATGTCACCGGCAGCGGGAACCGGGCCGCCGACGCCCTGAATCTCCTCCGCCGGGCCGGGGAAAACCACCACTGGCGGCAAAAGCTGTGCATCAATCTGATTCCCTCGGAAAATACCCCCAGCCGGGCTGTGCAGCTGCTGTGCGCCTCCGACCCTGCATTCCGCTACGCCGAGCACAAGAAAATCAAGTCCTTCTATGACAAGGATATTTTCTACTACCAGGGTACCGCCTTTATCGACCGGGTGGAACAGCTTTTGGTGGAGCAGATGCGGGAATTTTTGGGCTGCACCGAGGTGGAAACCAGAACCATCAGCGGCCAGATGTCCAACATGGCCACCTTCTCCGCCCTGATGGACTGGAAAAACCGGCTGGACCGGAAGCACGATCCCCGGCGGCTGGGTTACATCCTCAACAACCACATCATCAAAGGCGGCCACTTGTCCGCCCAGCCCATGGGCGCCCTTCACGACTATGTGGCCATCGACCCGGTAACCGAGCGTCACGCCGTGGTGAATTTCCCGGTGTGCAAGGACAATATTTACCGCATCGACGTGGAGGAAACCAAGAAAGTCATTGCCCAGTACCGGCCGGAGCTGATTATCTTCGGCAAGAGCATGGTGCTGCACAAAGAGCCGGTGGCTGCCATCCGGCAGTTTGTGGATGAGGAGAAGATCCCCACCACCATCATGTACGACATGGCCCACGTGCTGGGCCTGGTGGGCCCCTACTTCCAGCAGCCCTTTGCCGAGGGGGCGGAAATTGTCACCGGCTCCACCCACAAAACCTTCTTCGGCCCCCAGCGGGGCGTCATCGGCGTCAATTACCAAAAAGAGGATTTGAAATACGGCCTCTGGGAGACCATCGAGGCCCGGGCATTCCCCGGCAGCGTCTCCAACCACCACCTGGGCACCCAGCTGGGGCTACTGATGGCCGCCTACGAAATGAACCAGTTTAAGGACAGCTATCAAAAAGCCGTGGTGGAAAACGCCAAGCACTTCGCCAAATGCCTGAAGGCCCAGGGGTTGGACGTGGCCGGGGATCCCGCCACCGGCTATACCGAGACCCACCAGGTGATCGTCTCCGTGGGCTACGGCACTGGCCCCCAGGTGGCCAACCGGCTGGAGAAAAACAACATCATCGTCAACTATCAGGCCACCCCCGATGAGGAAGGCTTCACCGCCTCCGGCGCCCTGCGGATGGGGGTTGCGGAAATGACCCGCTTCGGCTTTGGCAAGGCGGAGTTTGCCCAGCTGGCGGAGCTGATGGCGGACTGCATCCTCCGCAACCGGGACGTGTCCGGGGATGTGGAGCGGCTCCGGGCTGCCCACACCGAAATGCAGTACTGCTTCCGGGACCCGCAGTTCCAAGCCGCCCTGGAAAATCTGGCCAACCAAATTGCCCTGTAAATCCAATCAATATGACTTAATGGAGGTAGCACAATGAAGTATCCGGAAGAATTGCAGTACACCAAGTCCCATGAGTGGATCAAAACCGAAGACGGCGTCACCCTGGTGGGAATCTCCGACTATGCCCAGGATGCCCTGGGGGACGTGGTCTTTGTCAACCTGCCTGGCGAAGGGGACGAGGTAACCGCCGGGGAAGCCTTTGGGGACGTGGAGTCGGTAAAGGCGGTCAGCGACTTGATCAGCCCCGTCACCGGTGTGGTCTGCGCCGTCAATGAAGACCTGCTGGACGCCCCGGAGCTGCTGAACAGCGACCCCTACGGCGCCTGGATCATGAAGGTGGAAAATGTGACGGAAACCGAGGCGCTGCTGGACGCCGGCAGTTACGAAGCCTTCTGCGCGGAGGATTAATTCCATGGGAAGCTATGTGCCCGCCACACCGGCGGAACAGCAGGAAATGCTGGGGGCCATTGGCCTCCAGCATTTCCGGGAGCTGTACCGGGATGTGCCGGAGGAAATGTACCTGCACCGGCCCCTGGACATCCCCCCTGGCATGAGCGAGCTGGAAGTGAGCCGGAGCTTACAGGCCATGGCGGAGAAAAACAAAGTCTTTTCCACCATCCTTCGGGGCGCCGGCGCCTATGACCACTACATCCCCAGCATCGTCAAGTACATCCCCGCCAAGGAGGAATTCCTCACCGCCTACACCCCCTATCAGGCGGAGATCAGCCAGGGCCTGCTCCAATCGATTTTTGAATACCAGACCATGATCTGCCAGCTCACCGGTATGGACGTGTCCAACGCCTCGGTGTACGACGGAGCTACCGCCGCGGCGGAAGCCGCCGCCATGTGCCGGGACCGGAAGCGCCGGGTGACCCTGGTCTCCGCCGCCGCCCATCCCGATACCATCAACACCATCGCCACCTATTGCTATGGCACCGGCGACGAAATGCGGCTGGTCCCGGCCAAGGATGGGAAAACCGATTTGGACGCCCTCCGGCAATTGCTCACCGGGGACGTGGCCTCCCTCTACCTGCAGCAGCCCAACTTCTTCGGGCAGTTTGAGGATGCCCAGGCAGCCAGCCAGCTGGTCCATGAGGCGGGGGCCATGGTGATCCTGGGGTGCAACCCCATTGCCCTGGCCATCACCAAGACCCCTCGGGCGCTGGGGGCGGATGTGGCGGTGGGTGAGGGACAGCCCCTGGGCCTGCCTCTGGGCTACGGCGGCCCTTACCTGGGCTATATGGCCACCACCAGCAAGCACATGCGGAAGCTCCCCGGCCGCATTGTGGGGCAAACCCTGGACAAAAACGGAAAAACCGCCTACGTTCTATCCCTCCAAGCCCGGGAGCAGCACATCCGCCGGGAAAAGGCCAGCAGCAACATCTGCTCCAACGAAGCCCTGTGCGCCCTGACCGCCAGCGTTTACTTGGCCGCCATGGGGCCCCAGGGGTTGGCGGAGGTTGCCCGGCAGTCCATGGCCAAGGCCCATTACCTGGCCAAGGGGCTGTGCGCCATTGATGGGGTGACCCTGCGGTATACCGGCCCCTTCTTCCACGAATTCCTCACGGATCTGCCCCGGCTGGACCAGGTGCTGGCCGCCCTGGAGCAGGCCGGTATCCTAGGCGGCTTGCCGGTGGACGGGGGCATTTTGTGGTGCGCCACGGAAAAGGCCACCAAGGCGGCCATGGATCAGGCCATTGCCATTGTGAAGGAGGTGCTGGCCCAATGAAACTGCTGTTTGAAAAAAGCGTGCCCGGCCGCCGCTGCACCATCCTGCCCCCCTGCGATGTGGAAGCGGTGGAGCTGCCAGAGGGCCTGGCCCGAGCAGAAACGCCGGCACTGCCGGAACTGTGCGAAACCGATATCTCCCGGCATTATAGCCAGCTGTGCCGGCAAGTCCACGGCGTCAACTGCGGATTCTACCCTCTGGGCTCCTGCACCATGAAGTACAATCCCCGGATTGACGAGGAAATGGCGGCGCTGCCCGGCTTTACCAACATCCACCCCCTGGCCCCGAAACACACCGTCCAGGGCTGCCAGGCAGTGCTGGATACCGCCAAGGCCTACCTGTGTGAAATCACCGGCATGGCAGACATGACCTTCCAGCCTGCCGCCGGAGCCCACGGGGAATTCACCGGGGTGCTGCTGATCAAGCAGTACCACGAGGCCAGAGGCGATCACCGGCGCACTAAGATCATTGTGCCGGACTCCGCCCACGGCACCAACCCGGCCACCGCCGCCATGTGCGGCTACCAGGTGGTGAATATTCCCTCCGCCCAAGACGGCTGCGTGGATTTGGATGCCTTGAAGGCGGTATTGGGGCCGGATACCGCAGGTCTAATGCTCACCAATCCCAACACTGTGGGGATATTTGATGAGAATATCTTGGAAATCACCCGGCTGGTCCACGAGGCCGGCGGCCTGTGCTACTACGACGGCGCCAACCTCAACGCCGTGATGGGTGTGGTCCGGCCCGGGGATATGGGGTTTGACTGCATCCACCTGAATCTCCACAAAACCTTCGCCACCCCCCACGGCGGCGGCGGCCCCGGCGCAGGGGCGGTGGGCTGCAAGGATTTCCTCATCCCCTATCTGCCCAAGTCCGTTACCCAGGACGGCCCCGGCAGCAAGCAGGTGCGCAGCTTCACCGGCAACTTCCTGGTGGTGGTGTGGGCCCTGGCCTACCTCATGACCCTGGGCCGGGGAGGCATCCCTGAGGCCGCCCGGAACGCAGTGCTCAACGCCAACTATCTGATGGAGAAAATCAAGGGCACCTTCTCCCCCGCCTTTGACCGGATTTGCATGCACGAGTTTGTGCTGGATTTGTCGGCGTTTAAGAAAGAAACCGGGGTATCCGCCCTGGATGTGGCCAAGTCCCTGATCGACTACGGGATGCACCCGCCCACCATGTACTTCCCCCTCATTGTCCACGAGGCACTGATGCTGGAACCCACGGAAACCGAAAGCCGGGAAACCCTAGATTGGGCGGCGGAGGTATTCCGCAAGCTCTATGATTTGGCCCATACCGATCCGGATTGGATGCACGGCGCGCCCCACAACACCCAAATTGGCCGGCCGGACGAGGTTCGGGCCGCCCGTAACCCGGTTTTGCGGTACACGCCGTGATGCTGGGGCGGCTGGCACTGTACCAAGGCCAGGGGGTGGACCCATACCGCAACCTGGCGGTGGAGGAATATCTATTGCAAACCGTTCCCCCGGACTGCTGCATCCTCTACCTGTGGCAAAATCAGAACACCGTGGTCATTGGCCGGAATCAAAACCCCTGGAAAGAATGCCGCACCACCCTGCTGGAGGCGGAGGGGGGCCATCTGGCCCGGCGTCTGTCCGGCGGCGGCGCGGTGTACCACGATCTGGGGAATCTGAATTTCACCTTTCTGGTGCCTACGGAATGGTATGATCTGGAAAAGCAGCTGTCGGTGATCCAGCTGGCCTGCCGGTCCTTTGGGATTGATGCCCGGCGGTCCGGCCGGAACGACCTGCTGGCCGGCGGCCGGAAATTCTCCGGGAACGCCTTTTACCGCAGCGGCAGCCGGTCCTACCACCACGGCACGCTCCTGGTGGATGTGGACACCGGCCCCATGGGCCGGTACTTAACCCCCGGCAAGGCCAAGCTGGAGGCCAAGGGGGTGGATTCCGTCCGGGCCCGGGTGGTCAACCTGGTGGAGCTGGCCCCCCAGATCACGGTGGAGGGGCTGAAAGAAGCGCTGTTCCACGCCTTTTCCGCCGTCTATGGGCTCCCCTGTCCCATTCTGGGACAGGAGGCCCTGGACATGGACCAGGTGGAGGCCCTGACCCGGCGGAACCGCAGCTGGGCCTGGAACTATGGCCGGCAGCTGCCCTTTACCTTCCGCTGCGAAGGACAGTTTGCCTGGGGAAATCTCCAGCTCCACCTCCAAGTGGACGGCGGCATTGTCCGGCATGCCCAGGCCTTCTCCGACGCCATGGACTGGGAAATTGCCCCGGCCCTGGAAAAGGGCCTCATGAACTGCCCCTTCTCCCTCCCGGCCCTGTGCCAGGTGGTGGCGGATTGCTGCCCGGCCCAGGGGGCAGAGCTTTGCCAAATGCTGACAGAACAGGAGATCTGAGATGAACCATTACCAATTGCTTGTCATCGGCGCCGGGCCCGGCGGCTATACCGCCGCCCTCCAGGCGGCCAAGCTGGGCCTGCGCACCGCCATTGTGGAGCGGCGGGAGGTGGGCGGCACCTGCCTGAACCGGGGCTGCATTCCCACCAAAGCCCTGCTCCACGCCGCCCAGATTTACCACGAAGCCCAATCCGGTGGGGAGGCCGGTATCCTGGCCCAGGATTTGCAGCTGGATCTGCCGGCCATGTTTGCCCACCAGCGGAAAATCACCGAAACCCTCCGCAGCGGCGTGGAGGGCCTGCTCCGCAATGCCAAGGTAGAGTTGATTCCCGGTTCCGCCGCCATCACCGCCCCGAATACCGTTCAGGTGGAACGGGACGGAGAACGCCGGACCTTCACCGCGGAACGGATTCTGATCGCCACCGGTTCCGAGCCGGCCATGCCCCCGATTCCCGGGCTGGAGCTGGCCATGACCTCCGACCAGATTTTGCAGGGCATGGACCGGCCCTACCGCTCCATCGTCATCATCGGTGGCGGGGTGATCGGCGTGGAATTTGCCAGCTTTTTCCGCCAGCTGGGGTGCCAGGTCACCATTTTGGAGGGGCTGGACCGGCTGCTGCCCAATCTGGACCGGGAACTGGGCCAAAACCTGGCCCAGCTGTTCAAAAAGCAGGGCCTAAACGTTTACACCAACGCCATGGTGCAGGCCGTGGAGCCGGGGCAGGATGGGCTCACCGTCCGGTTCCAGGGCAAAACCGGCCCCGGCGCGGCCACGGCGGAGAAAGTGTTGTGCGCCATCGGCCGCCGCCCTGCCTGGGCGGGGCTGTTCCCCGGGGATCTTCAGCCGGAAACCGAGGGCCGTCGTATCCGGGTGGACAGCCGGTTTGCCACCAGCATTCCCGGGGTGTACGCCATTGGCGACGTGTCCTCAACCATTCAGCTGGCCCACGTAGCCGCCGCCCAGGGCACTGCCTGCGTCAACCTAATGTGGGGCAAGCCGGTGGGGATGGACCTGAGTATTGTGCCCAGCTGCATCTATTGCCGCCCGGAAATTGCATCGGTTGGTTTGACGGAAGCCCAGGCCAAAGCCGCCGGTATCCCGGCGAAAATCGGAAAGTGCACCTTATTTTCCAACGCCAGAACCATGATTGCCAACCCCGGCCGCAGCTTTATCAAGCTGGTGGCCCACAGCGAAACCCACGAGATGCTCGGCGCCCAACTCATGTGCGAGCACAGCACAGACATGATCAGCCAAATCAGCCTGGCCATGGCCAATCACCTCACCGCCCAGCAGCTTCTGCTGGCCATGCGTCCCCACCCCACCTTTGAGGAGGCTATGGCAGACGCATTGGAGGATCTGATCCGAAAATTGGGATAACATTCAGCGCCCGGGTGGCCCGAAAGGGCTATCCGGGCCTTTTCCAACCGGCTGGGGAAAAAGCCCTTGACGGAATCTCCCTGGCCAGGTATGATAAATGCCAGTATGCCCACAAAGGAGGCAACCCCATGTCCAGTTACATCACCAAGAAAACCCCAGGGGATACCGCCTGGTTTATCCGGGACCGGTTCGGCATGTTTATCCACTTTGGCCTGTATGCCATGCCCGCCCGGCACGAGTGGGTAAAGACCCGGGAGTGTATGACCGACGAAGCCTATGACCGGTATTTCCGCCACTTTGACCCGGATTTGTACGATCCGGCCCAATGGGCAAAGATGGCCAAAGCCGCCGGGATGAAGTACGCCGTCATGACGGCCAAGCATCACGAGGGCTTCTGCCTGTTTGACTCTCAGTACACCGATTACAAGTGTACCAACACCCCTGCCGGCCGGGATTTGATCCGGGACTATGTGGACGCTTTCCGAGCCGAGGGCCTGCGGGTAGGGTTCTACTACTCCCTCATCGACTGGCACCATCCGGATTTCACCGTGGATATGCTCCACCCCCGGCGCCGGGACCCCAACGCCCAGCAGCTCAACCAGGGCCGGGACATGAAGCGCTATGCCCAGTACATGAAAGATCAGGTCACGGAGCTATTGACCAATTACGGGAAAATTGACATCCTCTGGTTCGATTTTTCCTATTCCGGCAATCACGACGGGGATAGCTGGATGAAGGGCAAGGGCAAGGCGGACTGGGATGCAGAAGGGCTCATTGCCACGGCCCGGCGGCTGCAGCCGGACATCCTCATCGACAACCGGGCGGAAATTGATCAGGACATCTGGACCCCCGAGCAGTACCAGCCCAAGGCCTGGGTGCGGCATCCGGAAACCGGGGATCTGGTCACCTGGGAGGCCTGCCAGACCTTTTCCGGCTCCTGGGGGTACTACCGGGACGAGATGACCTGGAAGTCCCCGGAAATGCTCATTCGGATGCTGGTGGAGACGGTTTCCCTGGGGGGAAATCTCCTGATGAACGTGGGCCCCACCGCCCGGGGATATCTGGACAGCCGGGCCTGCGCCGCCCTGGAGGTGTATGCCCAGTGGATGAAGTACAACAGCCGGTCCATTTACGGCTGCACCATGGCCGAGCCGGAGTTCCAGGCCCCCAGGGACTGCCGCTTCACCCAGAGCATGGACGGCAAGCGGCTGTATGTCCACCTGTTTGCCTATCCCTTTGCCTACCTGGAGCTGCCCGGCCTGGCAGGCAAGGTGGAGTATGCCCAGTTCCTCCACGACGGCAGCGAGATCCGCTTTACCGAGGGACAGGTGGATCACTTCTCCCTGGGAGCCAGCCGGCAGGCGGACCTGCTGGTGTTGGAGCTGCCCACGGTAAAGCCGGACAGCCTGGTGCCGGTAATTGAACTGTTTTTGAAAGGATAAACGGCCATGAATTTTACCCCCATCCCTACCCCACAGCAGGCAGCCTTCCAGGACTGGGCCTTTGGCCTGTTCTTCCACTTCGGCATCCGCACGTTTTATGAAGGCCACCGGGACTGGGACGGCAAGCCCATGCCCGCCGGCGCCTTTAACCCCACCGCCCTGGACTGCCGCCAGTGGACGGCTGCCGCCCGGGCGGCCGGAGCCAAATATGCGGTGCTGGTGGCCAAGCATCACGACGGCTTTGCCAACTGGCCCACCCGGTACAGCGATTATTCCGTGGCCCAAACCCCCTGGAAGGGGGGAAAAGGGGACGTGGTGCGGGAGTTTGTGGAGGCCTGCCGGGCGGATAACCTGAAGGTTGGCCTGTACTACTCCCCTGCCCAGGCCGGTTTTCTGAACTGGCAGCCCAGGGAATACGACGATTACTTTGTCAACCAAATTACCGAGCTATTGACCAATTACGGGAAAATCGACTACCTCTGGTTTGACGCCTGCGGCTCCGGGGACCACCGGTACGACACCCCCCGGATTGTCCAGGTGATCCGCCGGTTGCAGCCGGACATTCTCCTGTTCAACCTGTGGGATCCGGATACCCGGTGGATCGGCAACGAATCCGGGGTGGCCGGATTGGAGACCAGGAGCTATGTGGACACCCTGGACACCGCAGTTGACGTGCCCAATCCCCAGAAAATGGCCCGGCGGGCCTTCCTGCCTGCCGAGTGTGACTGCTGCATCCGGGGCCACACCTGGTTCTACAGCGACGCCAACGAGGATCAACTGAAATCCGTAGAGGAACTGTTTGGCCTGTACTGCGCCAGCGTGGGCAACAACGCCAATTTCCTGCTGAACGTTGGCCCGGACCGCCGGGGCCTGCTGCCGGAAAAGGACGTGGAGCGGCTCACCGGCCTGGGCCGGGAAATTCGCCGCCGGTTTCAGGACAACGTGCTGCCCTGCACCGTGGCGGTAACGGAAGGGGTTTACCGGTGCACCCTGCCGGAAACCCGCCTGGTGGGGGGCCTTGTCCTGGAGGAAGACCCGGGAGAACGAATTACCGCGTTCCAGGTGGCCCTGCAGCCGGCAGACGGCTCCCGGCCGGTGACGGTATACCGGGGCCAGGGGGTTGGCCGCCGCCGGTTCTGCCTGTTCCCGCCCCTGGCCACCCGGGAAATCACCGTTACCCCGGATGCCCCCACCCTGAGCCGCATCACCCTCATCCGGTAGCGGATAACACCAACTATGCGCCTTGGGCGCGGAAGAGAAGGATACCATGAACGAAAAGGAAATCGGCGAGCTGCGCCGCCGGCTGAAGCCGGAAAAAACCAGCATCACCCACATCTTCGGATGTTATGTAAATGAGAAGCAGGAAATTGCCTCCACCTTTGACCAGCCCCTGGGGGTACTGTCGGAGGAAGAGGGGGAACGTCTGCTGGCCCTCCTCCGCCGGGCTCTGTCCGGCTCCGTGGGGAAAAACCTGATGGACATGGAATTTACCACCCAGCAGGTGGCGGACAGCGAAGAGCACCGGCGGTTGACTGCCCTGCGGGAGGCGGAGGATCCGGAAACCCTCCGCCAATTTTACGAGACGGTGGCCGGAGCATTGCAGTTGGATACCGGCTACCTGATTCTCCTGGCCAGGGACGCCTATGACGTGCCCCACAAGGGCAAAGACGATCTTACGTTAGCCGAAGGATCGGAAACGGTGTTCCGGTATGTTTTGTGCGCCATCTGCCCGGTCAAGCTGGGGAAAACCGCCCTGACCTATGCCGTCACCGCCGGGGAGTTTCACAACCGGGCCACCGACTGGCTGGTGGGCAGCCCGGAGTTGGGCTTTCTGTTCCCCGCCTTTGACAACCGGGCCACCAATCTTTACGCCGCCCTGTACTACTGCAAGAGCGGCGCCGACAACCACGAGGACTTTGTCCAGGCCGTATTCCACCGCCCGGCCCCCATGCCTGCAGCAGAGCAGCGGGAAAACTTTCAGACCATTCTCGGCGATTCCCTGGGGGACGAATGCTCCCTGGAGACGGTGCAGACGGTTCGGGATCAGCTGTGCGCCATGATTCAGGAGCACAAGGAAAGCAAGGAGCCGGAGCTGCTCACCATCACCCGGGGCACCGTCAAAGGGGTTCTGGCCGCCTGCGGCATATCGGAACCAAAAGTGGAGGCCTTTGGCCAGCAGTACGGGGAGACCTTTGGGGAGGACACGGATTTGCCGCCGAAGAATTTAATCGATCCCCGGCAAATGGAGGTGACCACCCCGGATGTGACCATTCGGGTGAACCCGGAGCGGCCGGAGCTGATTCAAACCAAGGTGTTGGGCGGCGCAAAGTACATCCTCATTCGGGCAGATGAAGGGGTGCAGGTCAACGGCGTCAATATTCAGATTCACGACTAATCCAAAAAAACCCGCTGTTCTGGGGATCCTTGCAGCGGGTTTTATTTTTTCCCAGACGGGCAGATTTTCCTCACCGGATTCCAGGTTGGAAAATTTTGGAACCTGAAGAGAACCGAAGAGAAGGGAAGAGAACCGAAGAGAACAAGAAGAGAACAGAATTTCTCTCAAAGCAGAGGAGGAAGAAGAGGGCGGCCAAAGGCCGCCCCGTGGGGTCAATCCCCAATTTTGTGTCAACTCCATTTCGGGTGCAAATAGAGCAGATTGCCACAGGTGTGCCCACTGGTTCGCAATGACATGCTGAAGACAGGAACCTGGCAGCGGTTGCAAGGGCGTAGGTGCGTAGGGTGTACAGAAGGCGGGGTGTGTGGCTGCGGATTTGCCCCGGGAGAACGTAGTTGCCACGCGGACAGGTGCTGTTTCTGCATGTCATTGTGAGGAGCGAAAGGTTGAAACAACGTAAATTGGGCTAAAAACAGATAAAATCAAAAAAGCGTACAAAAACAAAGCCCAGGCTATAGACTGTTTTTGCACGCTATTCCGCCTTTGAAAGAGAATAGGCCAAGGCTTCTGCCACAACACCTGCACGTTGGTAACAGACAGGCGGTAGTTCCGCTGTCCAACGCCGGGAGGTCACTATTCTGAAAAAATTATATCATGCCACGCTACACAGGTCAAGAGGATCCTATTTCCCTTTGGTGCCTTGGTGTGCAGCAGAAAGGAATGGTCATAGCGATGGGACGTCCCCGCAATGGGCACAAAAAAAGGGCCCCGCAGCAAAATTTGCATTTTGCAGCGGGCCCATTTTTGCGTTAAACCAACTCGATTACAGCGGTCTCTGCAGCATCGCCCCGGCGGGCACCCAGACGGGTTACTCTGGTATAGCCGCCGTTGCGGTCAGCATACTTGGGGGCAATCTCCTTAAAGAGCTTGTTCACCACATCTTCCTTGGTGATAAAGCCCATGGCCCGCCGGTAGGCAGCCAGGTTGCCCTTCTTTCCCAGGGTGATCATTTTCTCCGCTACGGGCTGCACTTCCTTGGCCCGGTAAAAGGTGGTTTCAATCCGGCCCTTTTCCAGCAGGTCAGTGGTCAGCTGGCGCAGCAGGGCCTTTCTCTGTGCGCTGGTTCTGCCAAGCTTGCGAGTACCGAACATGCGCGTTTCCTCCTTATTTTACTTAGTTGTTATTGCCGGAATCTTCACTGGCCAGGGACAAGCCCATCATCTCCAGCTTTTTCTGCACCTCATCCAGAGACTTCTTACCCATGTTACGCACCTTCATCATATCCTCACCGGTTTTGGAAATCAGATCCTCCACGGTGTTGATGTTGGCCCGCTTCAGGCAGTTGAAGCTACGGACGGACAAATCCAGCTCGTCAATGGTCATCTGCAGCACCTTATTGGTGCTGGACTCCGGCTTCTCCACCACGGTAGAAGCGCTGGCAACCGTCTCCGACAGGTTGGTAAACAAACTTAAGTGGTCGGACAGAATTTTCGCCCCCAGGGAAACTGCATCCCGGGCGGAGATGGTGGAATCCGTCCAGACCTCCAGAGTCAGTTTGTCAAAATCGGTCATGTTGCCTACACGAGTGTTTTCCACGGTGTAGTTCACCTTGTAAACAGGGGTGTAGATAGAGTCAATGGGGATGACGCCAATCACAGTCTGAGGCGTCTTATTCCGGTCAGCAGAGACATAGCCGCGGCCATGGCTCATGGTGATCTCCATGTTCAGCGTTGCGTCAGGACCCAGAGTAGCAATGTGCAGTTCAGGGTTCAAAATCTCCACATCGCTGTCCGCCTTGATATCTCCAGCCTTCACTTCACAGGGGCCAACGGCATCGATATACACCGTCTTCTCCTCCTGGCAGTGGAGCTTCGCAATGATCCGCTTTACGCTGAGCACAATCTCCGTCACGTCTTCCTTGACGCCGGGTACGGTTGAGAACTCATGCTGGACGCCGGCGATCTTTATGGAGGTGGCAGCCGTGCCAGGCAGAGAGGACAGCAAGATTCTTCTCAGCGAGTTACCCAGGGTAGTGCCGTAACCCCGTTCCAGCGGCTCAACCACATACTTGCCGTAGGCGGCATCTTCAGGGGAATCCATGCACACAATGCGCGGCTTTTCAATTTCTACCATGAATAGAGTACCCTCCTTTTCACCTGCGGGGGCCGAAGCCCCCTGTCATTCAGCTTACCAAACAGCGAGGGCAAAACATTACTTGGAGTACAACTCGACGATCAGGTGTTCGGCGATCTCAAAGTCAATGTCTTCCTTGGTAGGAATTGCGACAACTTTACCCTGCAGAGTATTTTTGTCCCGATCCAACCACTTGGGAGCAGCGACAAAAGCGTCGTCCTCCTTCATCTTTTTGAAGCGGGGCTTGGTCACGCTGGCCTCACACACCGCAACCAGGTCCCCTACCTTCACCAGGTAGGAAGGAATGTTCACCCGCTTGCCATTGACGGTGAAGTGGCCATGGTTCACCAACTGCCGGGCTTCCCGGCGGGTGGAGGCATAGCCCAGACGGTAGACCACATTGTCCAGCCGGCGCTCCAGCATGCTCAGCAGCACTTCGCCGGTGTTCCCCTCAGCCCGGGAGGCCTTCTCATAATAGCCCCGGAACTGCTTTTCCTGCATACCGTAGACAAACTTGACCTTCTGTTTCTCGGTCAGCTGCATGGCATACTCGGACTTCTTTGCTCTCCTCTGGCCGCCGGGGTTCTTGTTGGAGGTCTTGGAATAACCCATTGCCGCAGGAGAAACGCCCAGGGTACGGCAGCGTTTCAGTACGGGCTGCATATTTTTTGCCATAACTTAAACTCCTCCTCTTGCCATTAGACGCGGCGTCTCTTGGGGGGACGGCAGCCATTGTGGGGAATGGGGGTCACGTCCTTAATCATAACAACTTCCAGGCCGGCGGACTGCAAGGCGCGGATGGCCGCCTCACGGCCCTGGCCGGGGCCTTTTACATAGACCTCAACCGTCTTCAGGCCATGTTCCATGGCAGCTTTAGCGGCAGTTTCCGCAGCGGTCTGGGCTGCGAAGGGGGTGGACTTCTTGGAACCACGGAAACCCATCCCGCCGGAGGAAGCCCAGGACAGGGCGTTGCCGTTCAGGTCGGTGATGGTCACCATGGTATTGTTGAACGAAGAGCGGATATGCGCGGCGCCCTTTTCCACGTTCTTGCGCTCTTTCCGGCGCTTAATGACTTTCTTTGCGTTTACTTTCGCCATGACATATCCCTCCTTTACTTCTTCTTATTGGCGATGGTCTTCTTGGGACCCTTCCGGGTGCGGGCATTGGTCTTAGTGCGCTGGCCATGGACAGGCAGGCCACGGCGATGGCGGACACCACGGTAGCAGCCGATTTCCATGAGCCGCTTGATGTTCATTGCCACTTCCCGGCGCAGGTCACCCTCGATGGTGTAGTGATGGTCAATCACTTCACGCAGGGCGGCTTCCTGATCCTCGGTCAAGTCCTTCACCCGGGTGTCCGGGTTGATGCCGGCCTTCGCCAGAATCTGGTTGGCACTGGTGCGCCCAATGCCATAGATATATGTCAGGCCAATTTCAATTCTCTTTTCGCGGGGCAGGTCAATACCAGCAATACGTGCCATATTCTTCAAGCACCTCCTATCAGCCTTGTCTCTGCTTGTGTTTGGGGTTCTCGCAAATTACCATAACGCGACCCTTGCGCTTAATGATCTTGCACTTCTCGCACATGGGTTTAACGGACGGTCTTACCTTCATACTGTTAACCTCCATTTAAGCTGCTAAGCTTCCTTACTTGCTTCTCCATGTGATCCGGCCCTGGGTCAGATCATAAGGAGACATCTGAACAGTTACCTTATCACCGGGCAAGATCTTGATAAAGTTCATTCTCAACTTGCCGGAAATATGCGCCAGAATGGTGTGCCCGTTGCCAATGTCAACGGTGAACATCGCATTCGGCAGTGCATCGACAACGATGCCCTCAAGTTCGATTACGTCGTCTTTGGCCAAGTTAAAACCTCCCTTGGTTTTGACTGTTGCATCGCCTGGCGCAATGCCGCCAGGTCCCTGCGTAATTCACTATTGAGCACTTTCTCGCCGGACCGAAGTTTCCCGGCGATTCTGGATTCCGTACGAGGAACCTTTCGGACATGGATGGCTTTCTTCCGCTTAGGCTTTTCCCATGGGCGCTGCTTACCGTTGGCCAGCAGGAGATATTCCCCTTGAACATCCACCACATAAAACAGCAGGCCCCGGTCACGCCCGGCTAGGGAAAGCACCACATCCGATATTTCCATTTCCATGCTACAGTCCCTCGGTGACGGTGAGAATTTCCGGCTCGCCGTCGGTGATGAGCACAGTATTTTCGTAATGGGCCGAGAGCTTACCATCGGCAGTCACCGTGGTCCACTTATCCTTCAGGACAACGACGGGGTAGTTCCCTTCGTTGACCATGGGTTCAATGGCCAAGGTCATGCCCCGGAGCAGCCTGGGTCCGTGCCCGGGCGCGCCGAAATTGCGCACCTCAGGCTCCTCATGCAGCTGCGCGCCTACGCCGTGACCTACGAAGTCGCGCACCACTGAGTAACCGTTAGACTCCACATACGTTTGAATGGCATGGGAGATGTCTGAAACCCGATTCCCCTGTTTTGCCTGCTTCAGGCCCTGGAAGAAGCTCTCCCGGGTGACGTCAATCAGACGCTGAGCCTCAGGGGAAATTTTCCCACAGGGGTAGGTCGCAGCACAATCGCCATGGAACCCCCGGAAATATGCGCCTACGTCAACCGAGACAATGTCTCCCTCCTGGAGCACACGGCCATCAGGAATGCCGTGGATAACCACGTTGTTGACGGAAATGCAAGCGCTGGCGGGGTATCCGCCGTAGTGCAGAAACGACGGCTTGGCGCCCTGCTTCACGATGAAATCGTGTACGGCCTTATCGATCTGCTTGGTCGTAACGCCGGGCCTTACCATATCCCCTGCCAAAGCACGGGCTGCCGCGGTAATTTTACAGGCCTGGCGCATTGCCTCAAGTTCTCGCTCGTTCTTAATTGCAATCATGCTACTACGCCTCTATTGCCTGAAGAATGGCCCGGTGGACCATCTCAATGGGCTGATTGCCTTCAATCAGGCGAAGCTTGCCCACCTGAGCATAGTAGTCTTTTAGGGCTTCGGTTTGTCCATGATAGACCGTCAGCCGCTTACGCACCGTCTCCGGCGCATCATCCGGCCGAATGGTCAGCGCGCCGCCACAGTCGTCGCAAACGCCCTCCGCCTTAGGTGGGTTTGCGGTCAGGTGATAGGAAGCGCCGCAGTGACCACACACCCGGCGGCCGGTCATTCTGGCCTCAATCACGGCGTCCTGCAATTCAATCGACACCACATGGTCAATCCGGATGCCCAGCGCCGCCAAGGCCTCCGCCTGGGCAACCGTTCGGGGCACGCCATCCAGGATAAAGCCCTTCTGGCAATCCGGCTGGGCCACCCGATCCCCAACGATGCCCATAATGACATCGTCGGGAACCAGCAGGCCCTGATCCATATAGCGCTTGGCCTTCAGGCCGGTTTCTGTTCCATTGTGTATGGCCTCCCGGAGCATATTTCCAGTGGAAATTGCGGGAATACCCAGCTCCTTGGTGAGAAGCTCAGCCTGGGTTCCTTTTCCAGCGCCGGGGGCACCCAACAAAATCAGATTCATGGCCGGCCTCCGGTTATTCCAGGAAGCCCTTATAGTGCCGCATCAGCATCTGGGCTTCCAATGCCTGGACAGTCTCCAGGGCAACGCCAACCACGATGATTACCGACGTTCCGCCGATGCCCAGAGCGCTTACGCCAGGGATGGTATTCCCACCGATAATGGGCAGTAGGGCAACGATGGCCAGATAAATTGCACCGAACAAAGTAATCTTCCGGATGACTTTAGCAATAAAGTCAGCCGTGGGCTTACCCGGGCGGAAGCCGGGGATAAAGCCGCCGTTTTTCTTTAGGTTGTTGGAAATTTCCACCGGGTCATACTGCACCGCGGCGTAGAAATAGGCAAACCCAAAGATGAGGATAAAGTACAGGAACGCATAGAACCAGCTGTCGGTTTCAAAAATACTCCGTACAGTCCCCCAGAAGCCCACACCCTCCTGCACACTGGTAAAGGCAAAGATGGTAGCCGGCAGGGAGGCAATGGATTGGGCGAAGATAACCGGCATAACGCCAGACATATTCACCTTAATGGGCAGGTTGGTATTCTGGCCGCCGTAGACCTTCCGGCCAACCACACGCTTGGCATACTGGATGGGAATCCGCCGCTCCGCGTCATTGATAAAGACGATGAGCAGAACCAGTGCCACGATCCCCACCAGGAGGATGGTGGCGCCCCACCACTGCATGGTGCCGTTGGACAGGTTGGTCACCAGAGAAATCAGGTTATCCGGCAGCCGGGAAATGATGTTGGCAAACAGGATAATGGAGATACCGTTGCCGATGCCGAACTCGGTAATCTGTTCGCCCATCCACATCACCAAGGCGGAGCCGGCGGTGAAGGCCAGGATGATGACCAGGTAGTTCAGGAAGTTGGTGCCGCTTTCCAGCAGATTGTAGTTGTGGAGCATCACGGTGTAGGCGGTGCCCATGAGCAGGCCCAAGCCCACCGTGGTGAACCGGGTGATGCGCTGGAGCTTCTTCTTGCCGGCCTCGCCCTCTTCCTTCTGCATCCGCTCCAGCGCCGGAATGGCGATGGTCAGCAGCTGGATGATAATGGAAGCGTTGATGTAGGGCTGAATGGACAGCGCCAGCACCGTCGCTTGGGAGAAAGCAGAGCCGGACATGGTGTTATAGAAGCCCAGCACCGTGTTGGACAGGGTGGTGTCAAAGTAGGAAGCCAGAAGGGCCGTATCCACATAGGGCACCACGATGGCATTGCCGATGCGGTACAGCAGCAGGATCAGCAAAGTGAACAGCAGCTTTTTCCGCAGGTCGGCAATTTTCCAGGCATTGCGAATTGTGGTAATCACTTATACCACCTCGGCCTTTCCACCTGCCTGCTCGATTTTCGCTTTGGCAGATTCGGAGAATGCGGCAGCCTTTACGGTGAGCTTCTTATTCAGCTCGCCCCGGGCCAGCACTTTCAAGCCGTATTTGCAGTTGGCAATCACACCCCGCTCCAAGAGGGCGGCGGCATCCACCACGGCGCCATCCTCAAAAATCTCCAACTGGGAGAGATTCACCGCCGTCAGCGGCTTGGCAAAGATGTTGTTGAAGCCGCGCTTCGGCACCCGGCGGGCCAGGGGCATCTGGCCGCCTTCAAAGCCGATGCGGACCTTGCCGCCGCTGCGGGCCTTCTGACCCTTGTGGCCCCGGCCGGCGGTTTTGCCGTTGCCGGTGCCGGTACCCCGGCCCTTGCGCTTATTCACATGGGTGGAACCGGCCACAGGAGAAAGTTCAGAGAGTTTCATACTTCGTTCCTCCTTTATTCTACTTCGGTGACCTGAAGCAGATAGCCGATCTTTGCAATCTTGCCGCGGGTCTGGGAATTGTCCGGCTGAATCGTCGTCTGGCCGATCTTCCGAAGGCCCAGGGATGCAGCCGTAGCAATGTGCTTCTCAAGACGGCCGTTCAGGCTCTTAACCAGCGTGATTTTCAAATTAGCCATGTTAATTGCCCTCCTTAACCTACGATTTCTTCCACCCGCTTACCCCGGATGGCAGCAACCTGCTCGGGTCCACGGAGGGACACCAGGCCCTGCATGGTGGCCTTCACCACGTTCTGGGGATTGTTGGAGCGGAGACATTTGGCGCAGATATTCCGGATGCCCACTGCCTCCATCACCGCACGGACGGCGCCGCCGGCAATCACGCCGGTGCCTTCCGGGGCGGGCTTCAGCAGGACGGAACCGGCGCCGAATACGCCGATGACCTCATGGGGAATGGTGGAACCGGCCAGGGTGATCTTCACCATGTTCTTCTTGGCATCGGCGATGCCCTTGAGAATGGCCTCGGAGACTTCCGCAGCTTTACCCAGGCCGTAGCCCACGGTACCCTTGCCGTCGCCCACCACAACCAGAGCGGAGAACTTCATGACCCGGCCGCCTTTTACGGTCTTGCTGACCCGGTTCAGGTGAACGACCTTTTCAATGAGTTCAGGGGCGTTGTTGTCATTGGACTTGTTATAAGCCATTTTTCTTCCTCCTCCTTAGAACTCCAGGCCGCCTTCGCGGGCGCCCTCAGCCAGGGCGGCCACGCGGCCGTGGTAGACATAGCCGCTGCGGTCGAACACCACGGCGGTAATGCCTTTTTCCTTCGCCCGCTGGGCCAGCACCAGGCCAACCTGCTTGGCGGCAGCGCAGTTACCGGCAGCGCCTGCAAAGTCCTTATCCAGAGTGGAAGCAGAGACCAGGGTGGCTCCGTTTACATCGTCGATGATCTGGGCATACATGTTGGCATTGCTGCGGTAGACGTTCAGCCGGGGCCGGCCGGGCGTGCCGGAGATCTTACCGCGGACACGCACGTGGCGCTTCATCCGCATTGCGTTTTTATCGGTCTTTCTTACCATGTTGGCACACCTCCCAATTACTTCTTGCCGCCGGTCTTGCCAGCCTTCAGGCGGATGACCTCGTTGGTGTATCTGACACCCTTACCCTTGTAGGGCTCCGGCGGGCGCTTGCCCCGGACCTCGGCGGCAAACTGACCGACCACCTGCTTGTCAATGCCACGGATGGTCACCTTGTTGGCAGCCGGAACTTCGATGGTAATGCCGGGAATTTCATCCACCACCACCGGGTGGGAATAGCCCAGGTTCATCACCAGCTGATTGCCCTTCTTCTCGGCACGGTAACCCACGCCGACGATATCCAGGTCCTTGCTGTAGCCCTTCTCCACACCCACGATCATGTTGTTCAGCAGGGTGCGGGTCAGGCCGTGGAGGCTCTTGTGCAGATGCTCGTCATCCGGGCGGGAGACGGTCAGCACGTTGCCTTCCAGCTTCAGGATCATATCCGGGTGGAAAGTCTGGGTCAGGGTGCCCTTCGGCCCCTTTACGGTGACCACATTGCCAGCGTCAATCTGCACAGAGACCTCAGCAGGCACCGCAATGGGGTGCTTACCAATTCTAGACATGCTGCTACCTCCTTACCAGACAAATGCCAGGACTTCGCCGCCGACATGGAGCTGTCTGGCTTTCTTGTCGGTCATGACGCCCTTGGACGTGGAAATGATGGCGATGCCCAGGCCCTTGAGCACCTTAGGCAGCTCGTCGGCCCCGGCGTACACCCGCAGGCCGGGCTTGGACACCCGGCGCAGGCCGGAAATGACCTTTTCCTTCTTGCCCTGGTATTTCAGGGTGATGTGAATATTGCCCTGGACCCCTTCGTCAGTAACGGTGAAGGCCTTGATATACCCCTCGTCCAGCAGGATCTGGGCAATGGCCTTCTTCAGGTTGGAGGCGGGCACATCCACGGTGTCGTGTTTTGCAGAGCTGGCGTTCCGGATTCTGGTCAGCATATCTGCGACGGGATCGGTGATTTGCATGTTGTAATCCTCCTATGAGAAGTTACGGGCTGAACCCGTTTAAGCGCGGGAGTATCTGGGGAATGCGGGCCGGAACCGGCCCCATCTTCCCGAGACTGCCCGGGCTGTTTGACATTTACAATCCCCGGTAATTCCCGGGTGGCGTTTACCAGCTTGCCTTCCGGACGCCGGGAATCTGGCCCTTATAGGCCAGCTCACGGAAGCAGATACGGCAGATGCCGTAATCCCGGAGGTAGGCATGGGGACGGCCGCAAATTTTGCAGCGGTTATAGCGGCGGGTGGAGTACTTGGGCTCGGCCTGCTGCTTCAGGATCATTGCTTTTTTTGCCATGGTTCAACTACCTCCATCAATTGTAGAAGGGCGCGCCCAGCTGGGTCAGCAGCTCTTTGGCCTCTTCGTCCGTGGAAGCGGTGGTGCAGATGCAGATGTCCATGCCCCGGATCTTATCCACCTTGTCGTATTCGATTTCCGGGAAAATCAGCTGTTCCTTCAGGCCAAAGGCGTAGTTGCCCCGGCCGTCAAAGGAGTTGGGGTTAATCCCCCGGAAGTCCCGAACCCGGGGCAGCGCCACGCTGAACAGCCGGTCCAGGAACTCGTACATCTTGTCCCCCCGGAGGGTGACTTTCACGCCTACGGTTTCCCCTTCACGCACCTTGAAGTTGGCCACAGACTTCCGGGCCTTGGTGGTGATGGGCTTCTGGCCGGTGATGGTGGCGATGTCCTTGCAGATCGCCTCGATCTCCTTGGCGTTGTTCTTGCTTTCGCCGCAGCCCACATTGACAATGATCTTGTCCAGCTTGGGGATCTGCATCACGCTCTTGTAGCCGAACTTCTTCAGCAGGGCGGGGGCAATTTCAGCCACATATTTTTCTTTCATTCTAGCAGCCATGTTCTCCCACCTCCTGATTAGAGTTCGGCGCCGCAGGCAACGCAGACGCGGATCTTCTTGCCGTCCACCAGCTTGAAACCGGCGCGGGTATTTTTGCCATTGTTCTTGCAATTCTTGTTGTTGCAAACCAGGGCCACCTTGCAGGTACGAATCGGGGTTTCCTTCTTCACGATGCCGCCGGTCTCCCCCTGCTTCCGGGGTTTGGTGTGGCAGGTGGCCACATTCACGCCCTCCACAACAACCTTGTTGTCCTTGGGCATTGCCACCAGGACCTTGCCCTTTTTGCCCTTGTCCTTGCCGGACAGGACAATCACGGTGTCATTCTTCTTAATCATCATACCACACGTCCCCCTTAAATGACTTCGGGCGCCAGGGAGAGGATCTTCATGTAGTCCTTCTCCCGGAGCTCTCTGGCCACCGGTCCAAAAATACGGGTGCCCCGGGGATTCTTGTCCTCTTTGATCAGGACAGCGGCGTTTTCGTCAAACCGAACATAAGTCCCGTCCTCACGGCGGACGCCCCGCTTGGAGCGGACGATGACGGCCTTGACCACTTCGCCTTTCTTCACGGTGCCGCCGGGAGACGCCTTGCGGACAGAGGCCACAATCACATCGCCGATGTTGCCGTACTTCCGCTTGGAGCCGCCCAGGACCCGGATGCAGTGGATTTCCTTGGCGCCGGTATTGTCGGCCACCTTCAGATAGCTTTCCTGCTGAATCATCGTTGTCCGACCTCCTTACTTAGCCTTTTCGATAATTCTGACCAGTCTCCATCTTTTCTCCTTGGACAGAGGACGGGTCTCCATAACCTCCACGGTGTCGCCAATGCCGCACGCGTTTTCTTCATCGTGGGCCTTGAGCTTGTAGGTCCGCTTCAGGATTTTCTTGTACAGAGGATGCTGCACGCTGTCCTCAATGGCAACCACAATGGTCTTGTCCATCTTGTCGGAGACAACCTGACCAATTCTGGTTTTCCGGAAAGCTCTTGTATTTTCACTCATGATCGCTTACCTCCTCAGACCTTGGTCTCTTTCTCACGAATAATTGTCTTGATGCGGGCAATGTCCTTCTTCACTGCGTTGATTTTCACCGGGTTGTCCAGCTGGTTCGTGGCGTGCTGCATCCGCAGATAGAACAGGTCCTTCTTCAGCTCGGCCAGCTTGGCCTCCAGATCCGCCGGGGACATCTTACGAATTTCTGTTGCCTTCATCATTATTCACCACCAATCTCCGTATCCAGGTCTTCCTTCTTCACGACTCTGGTCTTGATGGACAGCTTATGCTGGGCCAAACGGAGCGCTTCCTTAGCCACCTCTTCGCTTACGCCGCCGATCTCGAACATCACCTTCTGGTTCTTGACCACGGCAACCCAGGTCTCCGGAGCGCCTTTACCGGAACCCATACGAACACCCAGGGCCTTCTTGGTGATGGGCTTATCGGGGAAGATCTTGATCCAGACCTTACCGCCACGCTTGGTGTAACGGGTCATGGCAATACGGGCAGCCTCAATCTGGTTACCGGTGATCCAGCCCGGTTCCATGGCCTGAATGCCATACTCGCCGTAGACCACTTTATTCCCCCGAGAGGCGATGCCGGTCATCCGGCCCCGCTGCACCTTGCGGTATTTGACTCTTTTGGGCATCAGCATTAGCGGTTGCCTCCTTCCCGACGATTGTGGCTGCGGTCGCCGCCATTGTTCCGGTCGCCCCGGTAGCCCCGGCGGTCGCCCCGACGGTTATCCCGGCGCTCCCGACGGGCAGGAGCGGGCTCCGGCGTAGCGGCGCGCAGCGTGGTGTTGAGCACCTCGCCCTTGTAGATCCACACCTTCACACCGATACGGCCATAGGTGGTGGCAGCTTCGGCAAAGCCGTACTCAATATCGGCCCGGATGGTCTGCAGGGGGATGGTACCTTCATGGTAGGACTCAGAGCGGGCGATTTCCGCGCCGCCCAGCCGGCCGCCGCAGGTCACCTTAATGCCCTTGGCGCCCAGGCGGGTTGCCTGCTGCATGGCCTTCTTCATGGCCCGCCGGAAGGAAATCCGCTTCTCCAGCTGCTGGGCAATGTTCTCCGCCACCAGCTGAGCGTTCAGGTCGGGGCTGCGCACCTCAACGATGTTCAGGTTCACCTTCTTGCCCAGACGCTTTTCCATATCCTGACGCAGGTTTTCGATCTCCGCGCCGGCCTTGCCGATGACCACGCCGGGACGGGCGCAGTGAATATTGATCTTGATCTTCGCGTTGTTCCGCTCTACCTCAATCTTGGCAATGCCGGCGGAGTAGAGCTTGTTCTTCAGGTACTTACGAATATTGTAGTCCTCAACCACCAGGTCGCCTACCTTATCGGCACGGGCATACCAGCGGGAGTCCCAGTCCTTGATCACGCCAACGCGCAGTCCATGGGGATTAACTTTCTGACCCATAGCTACCTCCTGCTTAATCCTTCTGGCTCACACCGATGGTGATGTGAGTGGTTCTCTTGAGAATCCGGTTGTAACTTCCCTTGGCCCGGGGCATACCCCGCTTCAGGGTGGGGCCAGGATTGGCCGCCACGGTGGAGATATACAGGCTCCCCACGTCCATGCCGTTGTTGTGCTCGGCATTGGCCACGGCGCTCTTGAGCAGCTTCAGCATGGGCTCACAGGCAGCCTTGGGGGTCTGCATCAGGTAGGCAGTGGCCGTGGCCACGTCCTTGCCGCGAATCATGTCGCAAACCAGCTTCACCTTCCGAGGAGACATACGGACATATTTCACATGTGCAAAGGCTTCCATTCCAGTTCCTCCTTACTTCGAGTTGGTGGTCTTGCTGCCAGAGTGGCCCCGGAAGGTTCTGGTGGGCACGAACTCGCCCAGCTTGTGGCCGACCATATCCTCGGTGATATAGACAGGAACATGCTTGCGGCCGTCATGGACAGCGATGGTATGGCCGACGAAGGAGGGGAAAATGGTGGAGGCTCTGGACCAGGTCTTCAGGACCTTCTTGTCGCCAGCCTTATTCAGCTCTTCCACGCGCTTGAACAGCTCAGGCGCAACAAAGGGGCCTTTCTTGATACTTCTGCTCATTTCTAGTCCTCCTTACTTGGCATTTCTCCGCTTGACGATGAACTTGTCGGTACGGTTCTTCGTCTTGCGGGTCTTGTAACCCAGAGCGGGCTTGCCCCAGGGGGTCACCGGGCCGGGCCGGCCAACGGGAGCGCGGCCTTCGCCGCCGCCGTGGGGGTGATCGTTGGGGTTCATGACCGAGCCGCGGACCGTGGGACGGATGCCCATGTGCCGGGTCCGGCCGGCCTTGCCGATGTGGATATTCTCATGATCCAGGTTGCCCACCTGGCCGATGCAGGCAGTGCAGTTCATCCGCACGTACCGCACCTCACCGGAGGGCAGCCGGACCTGGGCCAGCTGGCCGTCCTTGGCCATGAGTTGGGCGGCGGTGCCGGCTGAGCGAACCAGCTGGGCGCCCCGGCCCGGGTTCAGCTCCACGTTGTGGATCACGGTGCCCACGGGAATGTTGGCGATGGGCAGGCAGTTGCCGGGCTTAATGTCCGCGGTAGCCGAGGAGACAACCTTGTCCCCGGCCTTCAGGCCGTTGGGGGCCAAAATGTAGCGGAGCTCCCCGTCCTCGTACTTCACCAGGGCAATAAACGCGCTGCGGTTGGGGTCGTACTCCAGGCGGAGGACTTCGGCGGTCATGTCCACCTTGTCCCGCTTGAAGTCGATGATGCGGTACTTACGCTTGTTGCCGCCGCCGCGGTGGCGGACGGTAATCCTGCCGTAGCTGTTGCGACCGGAGTGCTTCTTCAGAGTCTCAACCAGGCTGCGCTCAGGTTTAGCCTTCTTATCCACACCGTCAAACGCAGAGACAGTCATCCCTCTGCGCGCCGGGGTATAAGGCTTAAATGTTTTAATAGCCATTTTGCGTTACGCTCCTTTTTGAGATTTGGGTTAGACCATACCCTCGAAGAACTCGATGGTCTTGGAGTCCTGGGTGAGCTTCACCATCGCCTTTTTATAGGCAGGGCGGCGGCCCTGGGGATAAGCGCCGGTGCGCTTCAGCTTACCCTACATCCGCACGGTGTTGACTTTGTCCACCTTCACGCCGAAGATCTCCTCCACGGCCTGCTTGATCTCAATCTTGTTGGCGTCCACCGCCACCATGAAAACGTACTTCTTATCGTTCACAGCCTCCATGGACTGTTCGGTAATGACCGGTCTTTTGATGATATCGTAAGCGTTCTTCATTATGCGAACACCTCCTCGATCTTGGCCAGGGCAGCCTGATCCAGCACCAGCTTCTTGGCGTTGAGGATGTCATAGACATTGATCAGGTTGGCGAAGGTGACCTGGCAGCCGGGAATATTCCGGCCGGACTTCACCACGTTGGTGTCCGGCTGAGCGGTGACCACCAGGGGCTTGCTCTCGGCGTTGACGGCAGAGAGGAATTTGGCGAATTCCTTGGTCTTGATCTCGTCCATCTTGATGGCGTCGATCACCACGATGTCCTGGCTGGCTGCCTTGGCGCTGAGGACGGACTTCAGGGCCAGGCGCTTAACCTTCTTATTCAGGGTGTACCGGTAGCTCCGGGGCTTGGGGGCGAAGACAATACCGCCGTGGGTCCACTGGGGGGCGCGGGTGCTGCCCTGCCGGGCCCGGCCGGTGCCCTTCTGCCGCCAGGGCTTCTTGCCGCCGCCGGAAACCTCCGCCCGGGTCAGGGCGGACTGGGTGCCTTGCCGGCAGTTGGCCAGGTGGTTCTTCACCACGTCATGGACAACAGACTCGTTGGGCTCAATGCCAAACAGTGCTTCGGAGAGTTCGATCTCGCCGACCTGCTTGCCGGACATATCGTAAACATTCGTCTTAGGCATGATTTAAGCTCTCCTTTCCTCAACCTCTGGCGGAAGCCTTCTGGGGATTCCGGCCGGAAGCCTTCTGCGGGTTCTTGCTGATGCCGGCGTCGCCCCGCTTGACCTTGTTGTTCTTCACGGTGGACTTCACATACACCAGGCCGCCCTTGGGGCCGGGAATCGCCCCCCGGATAACCAGCATGTTCAGCTCGGCGTCCACCTTCACCACATCCAGGTTCTGGATGGTCACCTGCTCCACGCCCATCTGACCGGCGCCGATCTTGCCTTTGAAGATCCGGGAGGGGTCAGAGGAGGAGCCCATGGAACCGGCATGGCGGTGCACAGGGCCGCCGCCGTGGGTCATGGGGGTGCGGCCGGCGTTCCAGCGCTTCACCACGCCCTGGAAGCCGTGGCCCTTGGAGGTGCCGATCACATCCACCTTGTCCCCGGGCTGGAAGGTATCCACCTTCACCTCGTCGCCCACGTTCAGCTCGCCGGCGTTGTCCAGCTTGAATTCCTTCAGGTGTTTTTTGAAGGGGACGTTGGCCTTCTTCAGGTGGCCGGCCTCGGGCTTGGACAGCTTGGACTCCTTCACATCCTGGAAGCCCAGCTGGACAGAGACGTAACCGTCATTCTCCATGGTCTTCTTCTGAGTGACGACGCAGGGACCGGCCTCGATAACCGTAACCGGGATCACCTTGCCGCTCTCATCGAAAATCTGGGTCATGCCCACTTTCTTGCCGATGATTGCTTTCTGCATGTTTCCTTCTCCTTACTTTAGGTTATTGGTTGGCAGGCAGCCATTGGTCAACCGCCGCCAACATGACCCGTCCGTCCTAATTGACAGACTGTGGCGGGCAAGCCGTATTTCCTGACGGGGGAATTACAGCTTTATCTCAATCTCAACGCCAGCCGGCAGATCCAGAGCCATGAGAGACTCCACCGTCTTCTGGTTGGGGTTGAGAATATCGATCAATCTCTTGTGGGTTCTGCGCTCGAACTGCTCACGGGAATCCTTGTACTTATGGACAGCCCGCAGGATGGTAACCACCTCTTTCTTGGTGGGCAGAGGGATGGGACCGGAGACCGTAGCGCCGTTGCGCTTTGCCGTCTCCACAATCTTCGCCGCGCTGGCGTCGATGAGCTGGTGATCATAGGCCTTCAGCCGGATTCTGATCATTTGGTTTGCCATGTTGCTGTTTCCTCCTTGAACAACGTACTCAGGATTGTCTGGGTACGGTCGAACTTCCTGTCCGCGCCGCCGTGCGTATCATTCCCGCCCACGAAAAAAGGCCGACGCAAGCCGGCCGTTCCTGCAGGCGCAGCGATATACGCAAGCGCAAACAGAACCGTTCAGCCGCCCGATGACCGGACATACTCCGCAGAAGTTACCGGCGCAAGCCGCAATCTCCTGCATCATCGCATTTTGCGCGCAGAGCATCCCCACACGCGCTAGGACATTTTACCTTATCTTCCCTCGGTTGTCAATAGGAATTGTCTGATTTTTTTGTCATTCCGGAAATTTTTTTCGAAAAATCACCGGGGTTGTTTTGCAGACATGTTTGTGCCTTCTGCACGGCATTGGAAACCGGCTCCGGTGCTGTCTGCGCCCCACAGTGCCTCCGGCTGCCCTGCCTCGTCGGCCGGTTAATTGTCATGATTTTTTCCCATTTTCTGTCCAAATTCCCGCACCATTTTCTCCCTCGCTCCGGCCTCCCGGATTGCCGCCATGGGGAAAGCCGCAGTGTTGGCAGCGCCAACGGCTCTCCTTTCCCAGCTTGATTGACGCCGTTCGTTTTCTGCCGCAAACCGGGCACGTGCCTATTTTCGCTACATTAAATTTACAGGCAGCGCGCATACATCAGACCAGGCCGGCCAGCGCCAGTGCCAAAAAAATCCAGCCCACTTCCTTATATAGAATCCACCATTTCCCGGGAAAGGGGCCAGGTAAATCTGCCGCGTAGAAAAACGCTGCGGCGAACAGCCCGTCCACCATGGGATAAAGGTATCCTGTCCTGCCCGCCGGTGATGTTTATCCATGCCAAAGCTCCATTCCTGCCCGTGCGGTGGTTAGTGTAATATACTTATGTAAGTATGTCAATTGTCGGAATAGCCGAAAATATACTTACACAATTATACAACTTGCTGCATACTTACGGTAGTATATATCCATACCATACGTAAGGCGGAGGTGTTGGCATGGCCTATTCCGAAGTGCAGAAGGAAGCCACCGCGCGATACAACAAAAAAGCTTATGACCGCATCAGTATCGTCGTACCCAAAGGGAAGCGGCAGGTGATCGCCGACTTTGCCAAGCGCCAGGGCAAAAGCGTCAATCGCTTCATCAACGACGCCATCGATATACAAATGGCGGAGTCCCAGCAAAAATAGCAGGCAATTCCGGTGAAAACCGCAATGGCCTGCTATTTCTGCCAGATTGGCCCATATTCTCAGGGTAAGTTTGGGAAAAATGGCGGTTTATTTCTCTGGCATTTTGTGGTAGACTGTGGGCAGAGTATGATTTGGAAAGGAATTTCACATGATTACCATCAACAATCTCAGCATGCAATTCGGGGGGCAATGGCTGTTCCAGCATGTGGATCTTCAGTTTACCGCCGGCAATTGCTACGGCGTCATTGGCGCCAACGGCGCCGGAAAATCCACCTTCCTCCGATTGCTGTCCGGGGAACTGGAGTCCACCGGCGGCGCCATCGCCATTCAGCCTGGGGCGAGAATGTCTGTCCTGAAGCAGGATCAATTTGCCTATGACCAGTATACCGTCCTGGAAACGGTGATCATGGGCAACAAGCGGCTGTACGACCTGGGCAAAGAAAAAGACGCACTGTACGAGAAGCCGGATTTCTCCGATGAGGACGGCCTCCGGGCCTCTGAACTGGAGGCGGAGTTTGCCGAGCTGGGGGGCTGGGAGGCAGAGTCCGACGCCAGCCAGATTCTCCAGGGCCTGGGGGTACCCACCGCCCTGCACCAAGACCGGATGGCAGATACGGACCCCAGGATAAAGGTGAAGGTACTGCTGGCCCAGGCTTTGTTTGGCAATCCGGATATCGTCATGCTGGACGAGCCCACCAATAACCTGGACATCGGCTCAATCAACTGGCTGGAGGATTTTTTGCTGGATTTCCCCGGCACGGTGATTGTGGTTTCCCACGACCGGCATTTTCTCAACACCGTGTGTACCCATATTGTGGACATCGACTATGGCAAGATCAAGCTGTATGTGGGCAACTACGATTTCTGGTACGAGTCCTCCCAGCTGGTGCAGGCGCTGTTGAAGAACAAAAACAAGCGCAACCAAGAGAAAATTGAGGAGTTGCAGGCCTTTATCGCCCGGTTTGCCGCCAATAAATCCAAAAGCAAGCAGGCCACCTCCCGCCGGAAGCTGCTGGACAAGCTGACCGTGGAGCAAATCCCCTGCTCTACCCGGCGGTATCCCTTTGTGGGCCTGCAGCCTGAGCGGGAACTGGGCAAAGATGTGCTGACGGTAAAACACATTTCCAAAACGGTAGACGGGGTAAAGCTCCTGGATAACGTCTACTTCACCCTGAGCCGCACGGATAAGGTGGCTCTGGTGGGGGACAACGAGCTGGCCCAGACCACCCTGTTCAAAATTCTCATGGAGGAACTGGAGCCGGACGAAGGCAGCATCAAGTGGGGCATCTCCACTACCCGCAGCTACCTGCCCAAGGATAACTCCCCCTACTTTACCGGCTGCGATATGGCGCTGGTGGACTGGGTGCGTCAGTACTCGGCCAAAAAGGACGACGTATATCTCCGGGGCTTTTTGGGCAGGATGCTGTTCTCCGGCGAGGACGTGTTCAAGCCGGTGAATGTGCTGTCCGGCGGGGAGCGGGTGCGGTGCATGCTGTCCAAAATGATGCTCTCCGGGGCCAACGTGGTGCTGCTGGACCAACCCACCAACCACCTGGATATGGAGTCCATTCAAGCGGTGAACAAGGGGCTGATGGCCTTCCCCGGGGTAGTGCTCCTGGCCAGCCACGACCACGAGCTGTTGCAGACGGTGTGCAACCGGGTGATTGCCTTCCAGCCGGACGGCACCATCATCGACCGCATGGGCACTTATGACGAATATTTGGAATGGATGAAGCAACAAAGCGAGGGTAAAACAAATGGATAACCAACTCATCGAACTGGAAGAATGCCCGGACTGCCGGGGCGCCGGTATGCTGTGCAGCGAGGGCGGCTGGTGCGTATATGTGGAATGTGCCGACTGCGGCGCCCACACCGTTTTTGTGGAATACGCCACAGAGGAAGAAAAGGCGGCAGCTCAGCGCCAGGTTGCCACCCTGTGGAACCGGGGCAAAGTCGTCCACATGCACCCCGGCGAATAGCAATTTTTCTGCACAGGCGAAATCCTCCGGCATAAGATGGTGCTGAAAGCATTTGCTTTCCAGAGAAGGAGGTTTTTCCCATGCCTGAGCAAGCCATTTGCCGCCCGGAGGATTTGCGGGAAGCGGTGAGCATCCATACCCGCAAAATCACCGACAGCTGCAAGGACAAAGACTGCATCGAAGATTTGCGGGTCTATTTGACCCGGGAGTCCCAGGTCCTGCTGGACGGCTGCGCCGGGGTGAAGGCCCGGTGCGCCGAACTGCTGTACGCCTACCTGGACGTGGAGCCTGTGGCCTTCAATCGGAACCACTACTGCATTGACATCACGTTTTACTACCGAATTCTGGCGGATACCGCAGCAGGCCGCACCCGCCCGGCCACCTTGTGCGGCCTGGCCGTGTTCTCCAAACGGGCCGTGCTGTGCGGTGAGGACAGCAGCGCCAAGATTTTCACCAGCGATACCGTCCTGGGCAGCCCTGACGGCCTGACCCGTCTGTCCTCCAACCATCCCACCGCCGTGGTGGAGGTGCTGGATCCCATGATCCTGGCCGCCAAGGTGCGGGATGTATGCGACTGTCCCGGCGGTGAGAGCGCCCCCTGCCACCTGCCGGAGGAAATCCTCCGGATGTTCGGCGACGAGCTGGTGCTGTCCGGGGAGAAGCGCCGGCTGTATGTGACCCTGGGCCAGTTCTCCATCATCCGGCTGGAGCGGGATGTGCAGCTGGTTGTCCCCACCTTGGAGAGCGCCCTGCCCACCAAGGAATGCTGCGACAATCCCGGCTGCGCCGAAGATCCCTGCGAGATGTTCTCCAAAATTGACTTCCCGGTGCGGGCATTTTTCCCCAAGGGGTGCGGCAGCTCCGGCGGTTCTGCCCCCTGCGGCTGCGGAGACAATTGCGCCTACCGCACAACCACCAGCGATAACGGCTGACGGGTTTTCCGTCAGGCGCGCCAAAAAACGGGCCTGCTGCAAAATGGGGAATTTTGCAGCAGGCCTGTCCTTTTTGTCAATTTTCTGCCAGCCGGCCATGTCTTTGCAGGCCAGCTACAGTCACGGGGCAAATGTTTGCCTGGCAGCGCCCGGGTATTGGGCGGACAGGCGGCAGATTTCAGCATGTCATTGCGAGGAGCGGAGCGACGGGACAATCCGTAACTCCTGCGGTAGGGCGCAGCAAAGAGCAGTACTTTCGGCGAAATGGTAGGTGGCTACGAATTCGCCGAAAGTACTGCTCACTTTTGGGTTTCTCTGCGGGGAAAGCGGATTGCCACAGGTGTGCGCACCGGTTCGCAATGACATACTGAAACTTGCCAGGCGTCTGCGATTGCAAGGACGTGGTTTGCAATGCCATGCCGAAGACGGCGCCGGTTATTGCCCGGCTTTTGCCGCCTCAATCCGGGCCTGGGCCTGGGCGATTCTCTCCTCCGCCTGGGCAATGGCCTCCTCCCGCTTGGCCTGCTGGGCGGCTTTGAACACCTCCGGCCGGCTCTGGGCCTTGGCCTCTTCCCAGGCGGCTTTGGATTCCGCCTTCACCGCGGCAAAGTTGGCTTTGTCCACCTCGTGCTGGGCGTGGGCGCTTTCTTTCATGTCAGAGAATGCTTTTTTCAGAAAATTTTCCATATTTATTATCCTTTCTATGCTTTTACAGAATATTGCTGCTTACTTTAGGCCCTTAATTACCGGGATCAGGCAAAGCAGCGCCACAATGCCAACGACGCCAACAATGACGCCAGGAATCATTATTTCCCAAACCATTGTCATGCACATTCCAACGCCGAGGATAATTGCCCCCACAATGCCCAGAAGGGTAGTGCCAATTACCTTTCCATTGAACACAATGGCGGGCTTTCCGTCCATTTTCCGGCGGACAAGGATCATCGCCAGCAAAATCACCCCACCAATTACGCCGGTAATAATGCCCGGCGTCATGGCGTTCCACTCTGGCAGCAGCGCCATGCACATGCCCAGGGCAAACAGAATGCCGCCCACCGTACTCAGGATAAGGGTGATAAAATCTTTCTTCTTCATTTTTTGTTGCCTCCAATTTTTATTTCGTGCTCTCGCACCGGATGATCTAAGGATAAACGGCCCATGTTTCGGAATTGATTGTGAATTGTTTCCGAAAGATGAAATTGCGGGTGTTTGGCAATGCCGACAGGTACTCCGGGCAAAACCAATCTCCCGGTTTCAACCTGTACACGGCGTTTAACCGTGATCAGTGAACGACCGGTCCCTGGTTAAAGTTTTCACGCAAATCAAACAGTTGGCGTAGAATGTCTTTCAGGGATGCATAATTGCAAATTACAGGACAAATGCCTGAATTTCAGATACAGTCATGCGCTGCTCGGCTTTTCTTTTCCTTGTTCATCACGCCAAACTTTACAAAGGGCAAATTGGCCATGAATCGGGCTGATGGCGGAAAACGGCGGTATGTTCCTGGAAAGGGAGCATACCGCCTGTTTTGTTGTCCTGGGTTTATTCCATGTCTGCTTAAATAGGCACAAATTATTCAGCAGGATATTTTATAAGAGTAGTAAGTTCATTAATAGATTCGAATCCGTTTTTTAAATAGAATTTTTCGGACGGGAAACCTCTTTCGGTATTTAAAATAATTGCGTTCATTTTTTCCATACGGATTTCACGCTCAATCAGTTTCAAAAAATAGATTCCAATTCCCTTCCCTTGCCAGCTGGCTTTCACGCAAAATTGATCGATGTAATATTCCATCCCGCTGATCCACGGTTTTTTCATTCCTATGCTCATTGCAATAATATGCTCTTGTTCTTTTAAAATATAACCCACAAAGTAGTTGTTGTTAATATAACTTCGAAAGAAGTCAACCACTTGCTCTCTGGAGCTGTATGTATCATTCCACGGGGCTTTTGTGAACACATCAATAAATAAATCTACGCATTCTTCGATATGTTCCCTCGATATTTTAACTATATTCATAATATCGAAATATCATGTTTGTAAAATAGCGTGCCGTTTTATTTACGGACGGCGGTCCGGCCGGACAAAGGGCTCGGCCACTGCTTCGCCGGTCAGCAGTCCATACAGCCGGGGGCGGCGATAGGCATTGCCGTGGACCTCTTCCTGCCGGTATTGCCGGAGCTTTTCCAAGGGGAAGCGGGCCAGATAAATCCCCTCCGCCTCCCCTGCCTCCAGAATCAAGGTGTCCCTGGACTCCACCACGCCGGGGCGAATCTCCCCATAAGCCATGCCGTCAAAAGCAGTGGAGTGGCCGTTACAGTCCGGCTGCCCGTAAGCGTAGTTACAGGTGGCGATGCCCACCATATTTTCATAGGCCCGGGTCCGGAGCTGGGCCAGGCGGTTTAGCTCCATGGGACAGGCGTTGGGCACCAAAATGATTTCCGCTCCCTGCAGCATGAGAATTCTGGCACTTTCCGGAAATTCCCGGTCGAAGCAAATCATCGCCCCCACCTTCACCGGCCCGGCAGCAGTGTCCAAGGTAGCCACCGGAAATCCGTCGCCAGGGGTTAGCCTGCGCTCCGTCTCGTCAAAGTCGCAGGTATGCACCTTGGCATAGGTGAGCACGGTGCGGCCGAAGCGGTCAATGAGGCTCACCGTATTTCTGGGCCGGGGGGCATAGGCTTCGAGATACGTCACCGCAATGGCCATATCCAGCGCTTTGGCCAGGGTTTGAAAAGCAGAAAGGAAAGCGCTGTCCGGGCCAACGGCCGAGGCCCGGAGAACTTCCGGGTCTGCGGAGATACAATAGCCGGTGTTCCACATCTCCGGGAAAAGGGCAATGTCCGCACCCATTGCCTTGGCCTGGCGGCAAGCAGCCAGGCCTTTTTCCAAGTTTTCCGCCGGATTCTGTCCGGCAGTGAGTTGTAAAAGGGCAACGTTCAGCATGGCAATTCTCCTTACCGTTTGTTTTTGTAGTACCCATCGGCGCGGTATAGCGCGCCAACCGGGTTGTGGGCCAGCACCCGGTCTTTGACCGCCAGAACGGTCGCCAAAGCCTGGGCGTACCGGCAAAACAGGGCACAGGCCAAAGGAATTCCGTCTCCTGCTGGTTCAATCGCATGGGCAATGGGGTAGCTTCAAATTCGCCGGGATGCACCTGATGGGCAATGCCGCAGCTGGCTTTGCTGACGCCCCCGGTTTTGCAGATAACGGAAACCACCTCCAACCCGGCCCGGCGCAAAATGCCGTCCGGGATTTTGGCCGCCTTCCGCAATCCCCAGCAAAAAGCCAGGCCAATTTTCCGGTAGCCCATGCGCTGGCACAGCTCCATCTATACATGGCATGATCCCTCCATACCTATCTTAGCTACAGTATAGCAAAACGGGGAAGCGGACAACGCCTCCCCGTTTATGGATTCTGGTATGTTAGGCAGCCAGCTGATCCTTTGCCTTGGGGAGCAGCAGGAAGTTGCAAACTACAGTTGCAATGTTGAGAATGAAAATAATCCACACAGAAAAGTGGGGTGAAACCCGGACTCTTGCCGTTATCCCGTACATCTCTTCGCTGTATGAACCCAGAAGCAAGTGCAGCAGCAGGTACACCACCACCGAGGCAATGCTGGCAATGGCAAACAAGCGGAACAGCCGGAGAGACTTACTGGAGCGGGCGGACATTTCCTTCCACAGGTACAGGGCAAAGCCGCCCAGGGCCAGCAACACCAGGCCATAGATCACGTTGATGGCATGCAGTCCTCCAAACTCCCCGGAATCATAAATATCGGCAATGGGACCGCTGGCCGATTCCGACAACCCCATACCGCTAACCGTGGCAGAGACGTTGAATTTGCCAATGAGCAGCACAAATCCGAAAATCACATTCAGCACTGCTATGACCAGCAAAGCAATGGACACGATTTTCAGCAGGTCTGACGGCCGGCTGGCCAAAGAATTGCCCACCCCGGGATTGTAGGGATTCTGGGGCGGTTGCCAATCGGGCGCCTGCTGCTGGGCAGACGGAGGCTGCCAACCGGAAGTTTGCTGCTGAGCCGGCGGAGATTGCCAGTTGGGTTTCGGCGGCTGCCACGCAGGGGGCTGCTGGGCAACCATGCGTGCGCCGCAGTTGGGGCAGAACAGCTGATTATCCTGGCCCTCCGTTTGGCACGATGGACAGATTTTAGACATGGATATCTTCCTCCTCTGATTGGGTAATTGGCATGCATAACCCAAAAACATTATACCAGAGGGCAAAAAAACTTGTCAAGTATCCCGGCGGAAATATTGGATTTGCCAATTGTGGAACCGGCAATACACAAGATAACCGGGGAAAGCACCTGCTTCCCCCGGTAACGATGGTTAGTTGACGAATAAACCGGCGCGCTTTTTGAAATACGTATAGTTGGCAATCAGCAGCACTGCACTCCAAATGGTTTGCACAATGTAGGTGCTGTAGTCCAGCTCACCGGCCAACTCGCCTAGGGCAATCGCCGCAGCAATCACGTAGACCAGGCTGAGCACCGCGTTGGCCAGCAGAAAAGCCATGTAATTTTTCGGCCCCTTGGCCTGGAATTTGGCCAGCTGCATCCGAATCACAATGGCAAACACCGCCAAGGCAATGAGGACGACGCCATACACCTTATCCACAGGACTCATGCCAGGGAAGAAAGCGTATACAAATTCCGCTTCCCCATCCGAACCATAATGGGCGCCTGTCAGCACCATAAAGCCGGTGATCAGGCTGATCACCGCACTGGCAAACAGCTGGAAGTAGATGATGAACTTAAACCAGGCCATTTGTTGGCCGGGTCCCATGCCGTAAGCCGGCTGGCCGTAGGGGTTGGGATTGCTGGGGGGAACCTGGGGGTTCTGGGGGGACTGACCATAGGGCGGATTCTGACCGTAGGGATTCTGGGGATTTTGGCCATAAGGGGGCTGGTTCTGGTAGTTGCCGGTGGGCTGCTGCCACGTTGGGGGCGACTGCCAGCCTGGGGGATTCTGCTGCCCGGCTGGAGATGCAGGCAGCTTCGCGCCGCAGTTGGGGCAGAAGCTTTGGCTATCCTGGCAGGAACTCCCGCAGGATGGGCACACTTTGGACATAATTGCTACCTCCTCTTTCTTTTTGAAGATACGTTCAGTATACTGCAAAACGGGAAACCTGTCAATCTGACTTTACCCTTAATTGACAAACAAGCCCGCTCTCTTTTTCAAGTAGACAACATTTACAGCCAGCACTGCGGCGGATGTAAGCAATTGGAGAAGATCGGTCAATAACCCGCTAGAATCCAAATAACCGTCTAAGCTTCCGGCTGCAATGTAGAACGCGGCAGCGTAAAGCACGCTGACCGCCAAAGAGCACCCGCATAAACAAAGGTAATGCCGCGGCGCTCCACGTTTGAAATGCACCAATTGGGAGCGCACCACCAGGGCAAGGGCGCCCAGGACAATGCATGCCGCTCCATATACCTTATCCACAATCCCCATGTATGTAAATCTGTACACAAAATCTTTCGTGAATATATCATACTGACTTCCGAAAAAGGCCACAATTCCAGACAAGCAACCTACAATCGCGGTGTAAAACAGCTGAAAATAGATAATGAACTTAAACCAGGCCATGTTTTGGCCGGGGCCCATGCCATACTCCGGCGTCCGGTAAATCCACTGCCCATAGGGATCCGGCGGGGAATCGTGCTGAATGGGCAAAGCCCCGGACAGTTTGGCGCCACAATTGGGGCAGAAGTTTTGGCCGTCCTGACAGGGCGTCCCACAGGAGGGACAGATTGGGGACATCACTACCACCTTCTCTTTCTTTATTCTGATAATGTCTAGTATACTATAAATTCAGAACACTGTCAATCAAATTTTCACTGCAGTGGAAATGCGGAAACCGCAAAGCCGTTGACACCCATTCCCACAGGCACGGCTGCAATAGCTACGGCGCGATTTTCCGGATTGAACGAAAAAATGGCAAATCAGGACGGCCTGTGTTAAGGCAGAGCCGGTGGCCGCTATCCCAACTTTAGAAGAAGGCAAACGAGATGTCCAGCACACCGTGCGGCGGTGTAATTTCCTTTTCCCGAAAATCGTGTTTTTTATCTGATAATTTTGTCGTAAAAATGTGTGTAATAT
>DVHJ01000090.1 GCA_018712145.1 Candidatus Faecousia faecigallinarum
CGGAAACGTGCCTACGGGTGCAAGGGCGCTTCGGCAGTATACCGGCAGTGCCCAGGTATTGTGCGGACAGGCGGCAGGTTTCTGCATGTCATTGCGAGGAGCGAAGCGACGTGGCAATCCGTACTCCTTGCAGCAGCACAAAACGAAAAGCAATTCTTCACGGCAAATCCGTAGAAGCTGCGAATTTGCCCGAAGTAGTGCTAAGTTGCCAAGTTTCCCTGCGGGGAAACGGATTGCCGCACCAGTGTGCGCACTGGTTCGCAATGACATGCTGAAGGCGGGGACGTGTGCGCGAGTGCAAGGACGTGGGGCGCGTAAGGTGTGCAGAAGGCAGGGCGTGTCAACGGGTGCAAGGACCTCCCCCACTGTCATTGCGAGGAGCGAAGCGACGTGGCAATCCGTTTCTCCTGCGGCAGCACATAACGAAAAGTAATACTTTGGGCAAATACGGAAAAGCTGCAAATTTGCCATGGCAGCACGTTCTTGCACACGCAGACAGGCGGCAAGTTTTTGCATGTCATTGCGAGCCAGTGCGCACACTGGCGTGGCAATCCGTTCTCCCCGCAGAGAAACCTACCACATAAGAAATACTTGGGGCAAATTCGTTACGCCTTACGGATTTGCCGGGAAGAATTACTATTTGTTTTGTGCTACTGCAAGGGGAAACGGATTGCCACGTCGCTTCGCTCCTCGCAATGACATGCAGAAGGAAGAGGCGCTGCTGCGGTTGCAAGAACGTAGGACGCAATGACATGCAAAAGGCGGAAACGCTTTTGCGGGTGCAAGGGCGTTTTCCCCAATGGACAGGAGCAGCCCGATGCAATATTACGTTTACATTCTCGCCAATGCCACCAACACAACCATTTACGTTGGTGTGACGAATGATCTGCTCCGCCGGGTCTATGAACACCGCACGGCGGCGGATCCGGAGAGCTTCACCGCTCAGTACCATGTTCACAAATTGGTGTACTACGAGGCAGGGACCGACGTCCGGGGGGCAATCCAGCGGGAAAAGCAAATCAAAAGCTGGAGCCGCCGGAAGAAAAACCAGCTGGTGGAAAGCAAAAATCCCCAGTGGGCGGATTTGTATCCGTCGCTGCTGCCCTGACCGGCGGCAAGTTTCTGCATGTCATTGCGTCCTTGCACCCGCGCACACCTGCCATGTTTCTGCATGTCATTGCGAGGAGCGAAGCGACGGGACAATCCGTTCTCCTTGCGGTAGTGCATAACAGTGCAGCAGTACTTTAGGCGAATACGCAAGGCGTAACGAATTCGCCTTAAGTTCTACATGCTTGCCAGGTATTGCTGCGGGGAAACGGATTGCCGCACCAGTGTGCGCACTGGTTCGCAATGACATGCAGAAGGCGGTGGCGTGTCAGCGGTTGCAAGGGGTGGTTCGCAATGACATGCTGAAGACAGATACGTGTCAGCGGTTGCAGGGACGCGGCGCGCAAGGTGCGCGGAAACATGCCGGGTGTCAGCGGTTGCAAGGGCGCTTCGGCAGTACACCGGCAGTGCCCAGGTATTGTGCAGACACCCGGCATGTTTCTGCATGTCATTGCGAGGAGCGAAGCGACGTGGCAATCCGTTTCTCCTGCGGCAGCACATAACGAAAAGTAATACTTTGGGCGAATACGAAAAGCACTACGAATTTGCCCGAACAGCAGTCAGCTTGCCAGGCTTTTCTGCGGGGAAACGGATTGCCACACCAGTGTGCGCACTGGTTCGCAATGACATGCAGAAGGCGGTGGCGTGTCAGCGGTTGCAAGGGGTGGTTCGCAATGACATGCAGAAGACAGAGACGTGTCAGCGGTTGCAAGAACGTAGGACGCAATGACATGCAAAAGGCGGAAACGTGCCTACGGGTGCAAGGACGCTTTCCGGCAGTACACCGGCAGTGCCCAGGTATTGTGCGGACAGGCGGCAAGTTTCTGCATGTCATTGCGAGGAGCGAAGCGACGGGACAATCCGTACTCCTTGCGGCAGGACATGACAGAGAGCAACTTTTCCCGGCGAATACGAATTATCCCATCATCCACCCCAACCGGGGGAATTTAGGAGGCTATGACATGGAAATCAAGCAATTTCAGTTAGACGAAACCTTACCGGATTACCCCGAATTTGTCCCGGGGATTCGCCGGGCGCCGAGGCGGGAATCCAAGCTCTCCCCCGCCGACCGGGCCCTGGCCATTGCCAACGCCCTGCGGTACATCCCCAAGGCCCACCACCAGGTCATGGCCCGGGAATTTGCCCAGGAATTGGCGGAGCACGGCCGGATCTACGGCTACCGGTTCCGCCCGGCGGGGAAAATTTACGGCAAACCCATCGGCGAATATCCGGGCAACTGCATCGAGGGCAAGGCCTTCCAGGTGATGATCGACAATAACCTGGACTTCGACGTGGCTCTTTACCCCTACGAGCTGGTGACCTACGGGGAAACCGGCCAGGTGTGCCAGAACTGGATGCAGTACCGGCTGCTGAAGCAGTACCTCCAGGCCCTCACCGACGAGCAGACCCTGGTGGTCATGTCCGGCCACCCCCTGGGCCTGTTCCGCAGCCACAAGCTGGCCCCCCGGGTGATCATCACCAACGGCCTGATGGTGGGGGAATTCGACAACCTGGCCGGCTTCAACCGGGCCGCCGCCCTGGGGGTGGCCAACTACGGCCAGATGACCGCCGGGGGCTGGATGTACATCGGCCCCCAGGGCATCGTCCACGGCACCTTCAACACCCTGCTCAACGCCGGGCGGCTGGTGCTGGGCATCCCCAAGGATCAGGATTTGGCGGGGCGGCTGTTCGTCTCCTCCGGCCTGGGGGGCATGAGCGGCGCTCAGGGCAAAGCGGCGGAGATTGCCGGGGCGGTGTCCATCATTGCCGAGGTGGACATGTCCCGGATTCAAACCCGGTACACCCAGGGCTGGGTGAGCAAAGTCACCGGTTCCCTGCCCCAAGCCCTGGCCTGGGCCCGGGAAAAGCAGGCGGAAAAGGCCCCCTGCGCCATTGCCTACCACGGCAACGTGGTGGACCTGCTGGAATACCTGTATGCCGAAAACGTCCACATTGACCTGCTGTCCGACCAGACCTCCTGCCATGTGCCCTATGACGGGGGCTACTGCCCCCAGGGCCTGAGTTTTGCCCAGCGGACGGAAATGCTGGCCAAGGACCCCGCCGGCTTCCGGGCCCTGGTGGACAAGAGCCTGGCCCACCACTACGAGATGATCTGCAAGTTCCACCAGCGGGGAACCTACTTCTTTGACTACGGCAACAGCTTCTTAAAGGCGGTGTGCGACGCCGGGGTGAAATCCGTGTGCCGCAACGGGGAAAACGACCTGGACGGCTTCGTGTTCCCCTCCTATGTGGAGGATATTCTGGGCCCCCAGCTGTTCGACTACGGCTACGGCCCCTTCCGGTGGTGCTGCCTGTCCGGCAAGCCGGAGGATCTGGACAAAACCGACGCTGCCGCCATGGCCTGCATCGACCCCAACCGGCGCTACCAGGACCGGGACAACTACATCTGGGTCCGGGACGCCAAGAAAAACAAGCTGGTGGTGGGGACCCAGTGCCGGATTTTGTACCAGGACGCTTTGGGCCGGATGAACATCGCCCTGAAGTTTAACCAAATGGTGCGGGACGGGGAAATCGGCCCGGTGATGCTGGGCCGGGACCACCACGACACCGGAGGCACCGACTCCCCCTTCCGGGAGACCTCCAACATCAAAGACGGCTCCAACATCATGGCGGACATGGCGGTGCAGTGCTATGCCGGCAACTGCGCCCGGGGCATGAGCCTGGTGGCCCTCCACAACGGCGGCGGCGTGGGCATCGGCAAGGCCATCAACGGGGGCTTCGGCATGGTGCTGGACGGCTCGGCGCGGGTGGATACCATTTTGCGCATGGCCATGCCCTGGGATACCATGGTGGGGGTGGCCCGGCGGTCCTGGGCCAGGAACGAAAACGCCATGGGAACCGCGGCGGCCTACAACCAGGCCTTTGCCGCCACGGACCACATCACCCTGCCCCAGGTGGCGGACCCGGAGATGATCCGGGAGGTGCTGGAGGAACTGGGATGAGGCTTTTGGTCCACAACATCGGCTGCCTGGCCACCCCCCTGGCAGGGGGCGCCTTCCTACAGCGCACCGGGGCCTGGCTGGCGGCGGAGGATGGGAAAATCACCGCCCTAGGGGCGGGGCTGCCCCCGGAGGCCCAGGGGGCTGCGGTGGTAGACGCCGGGGGGCAGCTGGTCACCCCCGGCCTGGTGGATGCCCACACCCACCTGATTTTCGGGGGCTGGCGGCAGCATGAGCTGACCCTGAAGCGGCAGGGGGTGCCCTACCTGGAGATTTTGGCCCGGGGCGGGGGGATTCTGTCCACCGTGGAGATGACCCGGAAAGCCGGGCTGGAGGAACTGGTGGCCAAAGGGGCCGGGGCCCTTAAGCAGATGCTGGCCCTGGGCGTCACCACCTGCGAGGCCAAAAGCGGCTACGGCCTGGACCGGGCCACGGAGCTGAAGCAGCTGGCGGCCATTGCCCGGCTGAAGGCGGTGCAGCCGGTGGAATTGGCGGCCACCTTCCTGGGTGCCCACGCCCTGCCCCCGGAATACCGGGAGAACCGGGCGGGTTATGTTGACTTTCTGACCCAGGAGATGATTCCCCTGGTGGCCCGGGAGGGGCTGGCGGAATTTTGCGATGTATTCTGTGAAACCGGGGTGTTTACGGCGGCGGAGGCGGAGAAAATTCTCCGGACGGGGCTGCGCCACGGCCTGGGGGCGAAGATCCACACCGACGAGATTGATGCCATCGGGGGCACGGAGCTGGCGGGGGCATTGCCGGCGGTGTCGGCGGAGCACCTGATTGCCGCCACGGACCGGGGGATTGACGCCCTGGCCAAGGGGGGCACGGTGGCGGTGCTGCTGCCGGCCACCTCCTTCTACCTGGGCAAGCCCTATGCCCGGGCCAGGGACATGATTGCCGCCGGGGTGCCGGTGGCGGTGGCCACGGACTACAATCCCGGCTCCTGCCCCAGCCTGAATTTGCAGCTGGCCATGCAGTTGGCCTGCTGGCAGTACCGCCTGACCCCGGCGGAAACCCTGACGGCGGTGACCCGGAACGCCGCCGCCGCCCTGGGCCGGGGGGACCGGATCGGTACCCTGGAGCCGGGGATGCAGGCGGATCTGGTGATCTGGAAGGCTCCGGATTTGGATTACCTGTTCTACCGGTTCGGGGAAAACCTGGCCGGGACGGTGATTAAACGGGGCCGGGTGGTGCAGGAGAATTAAGGCGGGGTATAACATAGTTGCCTATGCAGACACCCGGCAAGTTATTGCATGTCATTGCGAGGAGCGAAGCGACGTGGCAATCCGTAACTCCTGCGGTAGGACATGACAGAGAGCAACTTTTCCCGGCGAATACGTAGAAACTGCGAATTTGCCCGAAGTAGTGCTAAGTTGCCAGGTTTCCCTGCGGGGAAACGGATTGCCACGCCAGTGTGCGCACTGGCTCGCAATGACATGCAGAAGACAGAGACGTGTCAGCGGGTGCAAGAACGTAGGACGCAATGACATGCAAAAGGCAGCTGCGTTTTTGCGTATGCAAGGCAGTAATTCGCAGAAGGCGGCAACGTGTTCCCGAACCCACTGCCGGGCAAACCCCACCCCGCCTGGGGTGTAGATTAAGATTACCACATCCCCCGGGGGGAGCTCCGGGGCAACATGGGAGGCTGAGCAATGAAAACGATTTTCATCACGGGACAAACCCTCACCCTGGATGAGCTGGCTGCGGTGTGCCGGGACGGCGCCCAGGTCCAGCTGTCCCCCCAGGCAACCAAGCAGATCCTGGAATCCCGCCAGGTGGTGGACATGCTGGTGGACGAAGCCGCCACAGTCTATGGCGTCACCACCGGCTTCGGCAAATTCAGCGACGTCACCATCACCCATGACGAGTGCAAGCAGCTCCAGCGGAACCTGATCGTCACCCATGCGGTGGGGGCCGGGGAGCCCTTCCCCCGGGACGTTGCCCGGGGCATCATGCTTTTGCGGGTGAATAACCTGGCCAAGGGTTTCTCCGGCACCCGGCTCAACCTGGTGGAGACGCTGGTGGAAATGCTCAACCGGGGCGTCACCCCGGTGATCCCCCGGAAAGGCTCCCTGGGGGCCAGCGGGGATTTGGCGCCCCTGTCCCACATGGTGCTGCCCATGCTGGGCCTGGGCCAGGCGGAGTACCAGGGACAGGTGCTCCCCGGCGGCGAGGCCATGGCCCGGGCGGGGATCCCCACCGTGGAGCTGGTGGCCAAGGAGGGCCTGGCCCTGATCAACGGCACCCAGGCCATGACCGCCGTGGGGGCCTTGGCGGTGTATGACGCTCTGTCCCTGTTGAAGGCGGCCAACATTGCCGCCGCCCTGAGCTTTGAGGCCAACCGGGGGGTGGAGGACGCTTTGGATCCCCGGGTCCACGCCGTCCGGCCCCACGCCGGGCAAATGGCCACCGCCGAAACCCTGCGCCGGCTGCTGATGGACAGCGGCAACGTCACCTGCCAGGGGGAAATCCGGGTCCAGGACGGCTACAGCCTGCGGTGCGTGCCCCAGGTCCATGGGGCCAGCCAGGACGCCATCGGCTACGTGTTGGATAAGGTGAACATTGAAATGAACGCGGTGACGGATAATCCCATCATCTTTAAAGAGACCATGGAGGGGATTTCCGGCGGGAATTTCCACGGCCAGCCCATGGCCCTGGCCTTTGACTTTCTGGGCATTGCCCTGTCGGAGCTGGCCAACATTTCCGAGCGCCGGTTGGAGCGGCTGGTGAACCCGAATCTCGGGGGATTCCCGGCGTTTTTGGTGAAAAACGGGGGGTTGAACTCGGGATTTATGATTGTGCAGTATTCGGCGGCGGCCCTGGTGTCGGAAAATAAGGTGCTGGCCCACCCGGCCAGCGTGGACTCCATCCCCTCCTCGGCGGGGCAGGAGGATCACGTGAGCATGGGCACCATCGCCGCCCGGAAAGCGGCGGAGATCCTGACCAATGTGCGCCGGGTGCTGGCCATGGAGATGATGTGCGCCTGCCAGGCGGTGGATCTGATGGGCGGAGCGGAGAAGCTGGGCCGGGGGACGAAGCCGGCCTACCGGGCCATCCGCCAGGTGTGCCCCATGCTGCAGGAGGACCGTCCCCTGTACGAGGACATCAACCGGTGCGAGGCCCTGCTCACCGACGGCAGCCTGGTGGCCGCCGTGGAGGCCGCGGCGGGGGAACTGTAAGGCTGCGGCGGGGGGCTTCGGCAGGGCCGCAGAACCGGGGCGGGGACTGCGCCCCCCGTGACCCCCGGCAGCGCGCGCTGCCACGCTGCAAGTTACCCCATGTCAGCGGTTGCAAGAGCGTTTCCCGGCAGTACCCTGGCAGCGCCCCCTGGCAAACGCAGGCACCCGGCAAGTTTCTGCATGTCATTGCGTCCTTGCACCCGCGCACACCTGCCATGTTTCTGCATGTCATTGCGAGGAGCGGGGCAGCCGCCCCGCGACGTGGCAATCCGTTTCTCCTGCGGCAGCACATAACGAAAAGTAATACTTTGGGCAAATACGAAAAGCACTACGAATTTGCCATGGCACCACGTTCTTGCACACGCAGACACCCGGCAAGTTTCTGCATGTTATGCGTCCTTGCACACGCTGACACCTGCCCACCTTC
>DVHJ01000091.1 GCA_018712145.1 Candidatus Faecousia faecigallinarum
GAAAGCTGGCCCCTGGCCTTGGGCATTGGGGCGGGTGTGCTATTCATCGTTGGCATTGTCCTGCTCCTCTGGCGGGCCCGCCGGAAGAAGCGCCCCGCCCCGCCGGAATCCGCCCCGGAGCGTCCGCCGGAGGAAACCGGTACGCAATAAGCGCAGCGCGGCCCAGGGTGCCAGGCAAGCTGCATGCAACGGGGCAATCCTCCCGCCCTTTTGCGCCCGGCGGAACAAAATTTCCCCATAAACAAGGCCCGCAGCAAAATGCTTGCTGTGGGCCTCGTCTATCTTGGGAAAACGGGAAATGCTTACCCCTGCAATTCTTCCGGATTCAGCCGGGCAATCACCCCGGCGCACCGGGGGCACAGGCCCTGGTCATTGGCCTGGGTGGAGTGCATCCAGCACCGGGGGCACTTGACCCCCCGGGCCTCGGTAACGCCGATCCGCAAACCCGGGAAGTTGGTTCCCGTGCCCACGGTGGCCTCCGGATCCGGCTCCTCCACAGCGCAGGTGGAGACAATGCACAACTCCGCCAGATTCATGCCCTCCACGGCGGCTAGGGCGTCCCGGGCCCCCTGATCCCCGGCCCACAGGGCCACATGGGCCTCCAGGGCCTTGCCGATGCGTTTGGCGGCCCGGGCGCTCTCCAGCACAGCATTCACGTCCTGGCGCAGCCGGATGGCCACCTCCCACCGGCCCATTTCCTCTGGCGTCAGGGCATAAGCGCCGCAGCCCTCCGGCATCTGGTTCAGCAGGATATTCCGGCCGTCGTCTCCAGTCCGCCGGGGCATGGCCTGCCAAATCTCGTCACAGGTGAAGGCCAAGATAGGCGCAAACAGCTTAGCCAGGGCATCCACAATCAGATACAGCGCCGTCTGGGCAGACCGCCGCTTTACGCCGTTGGCATCCTCGCAGTACAGCCGGTCCTTGATGATATCCAGGTAGAAGCTGGACAGCTCCACCACGCAGAAGTCGTTGATGGCGTGGGACACCACATGGAACTCGTACCGGTCATAGGCCCGGCGGCAGGCGGCAATCAGCTTATCCAGTTTGGTCAAGGCCCACCGGTCCAAGCTCAGCATATCCGCCGGGGGCACCAGATTGTCCGGGTCAAATCCCGCCAGATTCCCCAGGCAATACCGGGCGGTATTCCGGAACTTCAGGTAGTTCTGGCTCAGCTGCCGGAAGATCTCCTTGGAGCAGCGCACGTCGGCGTGATAGTCCGAGGAGCCTGCCCACAGCCGGACAATGTCCGCCCCGTACTCCCGGATCAGCTCATTGGGATCCATGCCGTTGCCCAGGGACTTGTGCATGGCCCGGCCTTCCCCGTCTACGGTCCAGCCGTGGGTGATCACTTGGCGGAAGGGCGCGCCCTTTTCCAGGGTAGCCACTGCCGTAAGCAAGCTGGACTGGAACCAGCCCCGGTACTGATCCGCGCCCTCCAGATAAACATCCGCCGGCCAGTTCTCCGGGTTGTCCCGACGCAGGGAGGCATAGTGGGTAGAGCCGGAGTCAAACCAGCCGTCCAGGGTGTCGCTCTCCTTGTCGAAGGTGGTTCCGCCGCAGTGGGGGCAGGTCAACCCTGCCGGAATCAGATCCATGGCCTCCTGCTGGAACCACACATTGGAGCCATACTGGCCAAACAGGGCGGAAATGTGTTCAATGGTCTCCGGCGTGCATACCGGCTTGCCGCAGTCCTTGCAGTAGAACACCGGAATGGGCAGGCCCCACCGGCGCTGCCGGGAAATGCACCAGTCGCTCCGCTCCCGGATCATGGCCTCCATCCGCTCCTTACCCCAGGCGGGGAACCACTCCACCTCCTGGCAGGCGGCCACTGCCTGCTCCTTAAATGACTCCACCGAGCAGAACCACTGGGGGGTTGCCCGGAAGATAATGGGGCTCTTGCACCGCCAGCAGTGGGGATAGGCGTGAACCATTTCCTTGGCGGCAAATAGAGCGCCGGATTCTTTCATATCCGCCACAATGGCCTCGTTAGACTGGGCGTAATACATGCCGGCGTATTTCCCGGCCTGCTCAGTTTGATAGCCCCGGTCGTCCACCGGCACCACCAGTTCAATGCCGTACCGGCGGCAGGTCTGGTAGTCGTCTGCACCGAAGCCAGGCGCCGTGTGGACGCAGCCGGTGCCGGAATCCATGGTCACGTAGTCTGCGGTAACCAGCAGGCTTTCCCGGTCCAGGAAGGGATGGTGGGCGGTCATGCCCTCAAAGAAGCTGCCGGGATATTCGGCCACAATGTGGTAATCCGCCACGCCGCCCTCGGCCATGGTTTTCTCCGCCAGGGCCTTGGCCACGATATACCGCTCCTGTCCGGCCTCTAACAGCACATAGCTCTCCTGGGGGTGCAAGGCGATGGCCAGGTTGCCCGGGAGGGTCCAAGGGGTGGTGGTCCAGATAATCACGTAGGTATTGGCAACTCCGCCAGGCAGCTTCCCCTGGTCGTTGGCCAGAGCAAACTTCACATAGATGGAGGTGCAGGTATCGTCGGCATACTCAATCTCCGCTTCCGCCAGGGCTGTCTCATCCTTGGGGCACCAGTACACCGGCTTCAGCCCCTTGTAAATATACCCCTTCTGGTACATGGCGCCAAAGACCTTCACTTCCTCCGCCTCAAAGGCTTTGTCCATGGTCTTGTAGGGGTGGTCCCAGTCTCCCACCACCCCCAGGCGGCGGAAGCTGGCCATTTGCCGGTCGATATACGACTGGGCAAATTCCTGGCACGCCGAACGGAACTCGGGAACCGGCATGGCCTTCCGGTTCAGCTTGTTTTTCTTGATGATGGCCGATTCGATGGGCATGCCGTGATTGTCCCAGCCGGGAACGTAGGGGGTATAGTGGCCGGTCATGGCCTTGGAGCGGACAATAAAGTCCTTCAAGATCTTGTTCATGGCGGTGCCCATGTGGATATCGCCGTTGGAAAACGGCGGGCCGTCATGGAGGACAAACCGGGGAAAATTCTGGTTCTTCTCCAACATGGTCTGGTACAGCGCCGACTGGTTCCATCTGGCCAGCATGTCCGGCTCCCGGGCCGGGAGGCCCGCTTTCATGGGGAAGGCCGTCTTGGGGGTAATAATGGTGTTTTTGTAGTCCATTGGGCATATTTCTCCTTGTCGGTAAAATAAAAAAGATAGCGCCCCTGCCTCCGGTAAAGAGACAAAGGCGCATAACCTCTGCGGTACCACTCTTCTTGCCGGGGAACACCCGGCCACTCTGGTCATGGGATATCGGCCATGAACCGGCCCCGCCTACTTTCTTGTTTCGGGGAGCTGCTCCGAGGGGATACGCCCTGCCGCCGCCTGCTGCCTTGCACCATCCGGCAGTTCTCTGAAAGCGGGTCCGGCAACGCGCCTGTCCTCATCTGCGCTTTGGGTCTATGGAATTCACCGCTTGGTCGGATCGTAGTTTTTGCCGAACTGCAGATTGGTAAACCGGCTGGTTCCGCTCTCCGTCCGGTGGGGCGGCGGCGTGACCGGCGCTTCATCGGTGGTGGTACCCACCAGCTTCTCCAGGTTTTCCGCAATTTCCCGGGCCACCTGATCCTCACTTTCTGCCTTAGGCGCCGGCGCAGCGGAGGCTTCCGCCTTTAGCGCAGACAGCTTATCCAGGATTTCCTGCACCTTGCTCTCCAGGCTTTCCACGCCTTCCAACACCGTGGCCCGGGCGTTTGCCAACGTCTGCTGTCCAGCGCCGGCTTCCGACTGGCGGAGCATGGCCAGGCACTTGGCCTCCGCCTGGCGCACCATGTTGTCACAGGTCTTCTGGGCAGCCTGCAGGGCGGCCTGGACGCTGCCCTCATTCTGCCGGTATTCCTCCAGCTTCTCTACCAGGACCCGCATCTTGCTTTTCAGCGTGGCGTTTTCCTTGTACAGTGTTTCGTAATCCTCCAGCAGGGGCTCCAAAAATTCATCCACCGACTGCATATCGTAGCCGCCAAAAACCGCCTTGTCAAAAGAAATCTGCTCTAATTGCTGGGGTGTAAACATATCTTCTCCTTTTTCCTGCCGGCTTAGAAGTACATGCCGTTATTTTCCAGTTCTTCCACCAAGTCGCCTACAATCTCCACGTTAAACGGCGTGATGAGGTAGGCAGAAGCCGCTACCTTTTTGATCTTGCCATCCACCGCGTAGGCACAGCCGGACAGAAAATCCACCAGCCGCCGGGCAATGCTCTTATCTGTGTTTTCCAAATTCAGCAGAACCGCATGCTTGTCCCGCAGGTGGTCGGCAATCTCCGACACGTTATCAAACCGCTCCGGCTTCACCAGCACCACTTGCAGCTGCGCCGTGGTGCTGATATTCACTACCCGGCTGCCGTCCCGGCGGGACTCCAGCGGCGTGGGCGTAGAAAAGGCAGGCTCCGGTTGGGTAGACCGGCGGGTAGACCGGGGCGCAGGCGGCTGCTCTTCTACCGGTTCATCTTCGTAATCATCATAATCGTCCTCTTCGTCATCGGCATAAGGTTTTGTCAGCTTTTTCAGTTCATCCAATAATCCCATTGTGCTATGTCCTCCTAAACTATCTATATTGCAATCATGCGGGATGATCGTTGCGCGGTCCAAAAATGGCGGTGCCGAGGCGCACCATGGTGCTGCCGCAGGCGATTGCCTCAAGGTAATCCCCGCTCATTCCCATGGACAGCTGCGCCATGGTCACATTATCATATTTTTCTCTACTTATGTCAACAAAAAGCTGCGACATTTCTTGAAAAAAATGCAAATTTTCTCCCGGATAGGCGGCGGCAGGGGGAATTGCCATGAGGCCCACAGCAAAAAGATGGGGATATTTGCCAAATTCTGGCAATTCTGCCAGCAGCTCCTCCGGCAGGAAGCCGGACTTGCTGGCCTCCCGGCCAATGTTCACCTCCAGCAAAATCTTCTGCCGGATGCCCTGCCGGTCAGCTTCCTTCTCCAGGGCTTCCAGCAAGTTCCGCCTGCCGGCACTTTGAATCAGTTCTACCTTACCCACAACTTGCCGCACTTTATTTGTCTGCAAGTGACCAATGAAATGCAGGGGAGCGCCGTGATAGGCGCCGGCCTCCATTTTTTGCACCATTTCCTGTACACGGTTTTCCCCACAGCAATCCACCCCGGCGGCAATGGCCGCCTGGATGGCAGCGGGGCCATTGGTTTTGGTGGCGGCACAAAGGGTTATGCGCTCTGGATCCCGGCCGCAGGCCAGGGCCGCCTGGCGGATTTGCCGGCGCACATTGGCCACATTCTCTGCAATGCTTGTCATGAGTCTTCCACAACCTTTCCGTCATACAGTTCTCTGGTGTCCAACAAAATGAGATCCTCCGGCCAAAGATTTTCTGTGCTGCTTTGATCCAGGGCGGCAATATAGTTTTCCCCGTTGTCGTAAAGCAGCTCTACGTTTTTCCACACCGCCTTGCCGCTGACCAGGACATATACGCCGGCAGAGCCGCTCTCCTCGCTATAGCACACCGCTTCCTTGGGTACCCGCAGCCCGGCGTAAGACCGGAAAATCACATCCGCCTGCAGCACCCGTTGAGCAGATACATCAAATAGCTGCCAGTCAGAGGACAGCACCAGCAGTCCGTATTCCGTACCGCTGCGGTCAGCCCTTGTCACCGTCATTTCCAGTTCCCGGTTCACCTCACCGCCCAGCACAACGGTCAGGGTCTGGCCCCGCTGGATATCCTCCAGATAGTCTTTTTCCACCAACGTAGCGTAATACCAGCGGGGAGAATCAATGAGACGTCCGGCCGTTCCGGTGGGCGCCTGGGGCAGGTCTTGCTCCCACAGGCTCTGGAATTCATCCGGCGTAACCGTCTCCAGGTATTCCGGGCTGAGCAGCGTCTCGTACCCATCACACACCGCCGAGTAGTAGCCTGCCTGGCTGGCGGTAACTGTCACCGTATCCCCGGCTGTTCCAGCGCTTATCTGGGCCAACTGGGTCTCCAGCTGGCTAATCTGCCTGCGAAGGATGGAGTCATCCTCTGCTCCTGCGCTCTGGCGCAGTACCAAAGATTTTAGGGTGCTGCCGGTTTCCACCGCCGCATCCAAACTCCCCCTGGCCGTCTGGGCAGAAAATTCTGCCGCCATTTCAATGATCCGCTGGGCAACGGCATCCCCATCCGTCAGGGAGGTTTGATAACCCAGCGCTGTCTCCAGCTGCTGGATACTATTCTCCAATGCCTGGATTTCCTCTTGCCGTTCCAGGGCAGCGGTAGTGCGGAAGCTGAGCGCCACCTGTTCCCCGGCAGCAACCTTCTCCCCCTCGGCCTTCGTCGGCAGCACCAGATCATAGCCTGCAGGAATCACCGATTCCTGGCGGACAACAAAACCCTCGGTATATACCCCTGTCGATGCAGTGTAATACACCGCTTGCGCCGTGGCCACGCCAGTGCTTGCAGATTCAATTGTATTATATAAAATGTAGCTCACGACCATAACGGCCAGGACTACCGTGATAATTTTCAGAAATTTGTTGCCCTGTTTCATGGGGACGGTCCTTTCCTTCCAGGCCGTCCCCATGAAAGCTGCCCTAGACTGGGGCGCCGCTCTTCAGCGGACGGACGGGAACCATGGTGGAAATTGCATGCTTGTAGATCATTTGCTGCCGGCCCTCGCTCATGAGGACCACCACAAAGTTGTCAAACCCGGCGATCACACCCCGGAGCTGAAAGCCGTTCATGAGAAATAAGGTCACGGGCATATGCTCCTTCAAGGCTTGGCGCAGCAAAGTATCCTGCAAATTGGCAGTCTCAGACATAAGTACACCTTCTTTCTGTTGGGATACCTATATCTTACCATTTGCCTTCGTCGAAAAAAGAAATATTAGCCGCCGCCTCAGCACACACTTGGGAAAAATCTCCCGGCTGCCGGTGCAGCCAAATCATCTGAGGATTCCGCCTAAACCAGGTCAACTGCCGCTTAGCATACCGGCGGGTAGCCTGCTGTACAGCCGCCACGGCCTCAGCCAAGGTGCACCGGCCGGCCAGATAATCCAGAAACTCCTTGTAGCCGATAGCCTGCAAAGCCGTAGTCTCGGGGCCAAGACCGGCAGCCAACAGACTGCGGATCTCCTCTAGTAGGCCGCCGGAGATCATCTGCTCCACCCGCAGATCAATGCGGCGGTACAGTTGGGCACGGTCGGCATAGTCCAGCCCCAACCAGACAGGATGGTATTTGTCCGGTTTTTGCCGGGTTTCCGCATTGTGCTGAGTCAGGGTTTTCCCGGTTTGGCGGTATACCTCCAGCGCGCGGATAATCCGCTTTTCATCCCCCGGGTGAAGCCGTGCGGCAGAATCCGGGTCCACGGCCTGCAGCTCCT
>DVHJ01000006.1 GCA_018712145.1 Candidatus Faecousia faecigallinarum
CTGGAGGACTCCTTTAGCCAGATGCTCCTGAGGCTCATTGACCAGCGGGGCATGACCGACGTGCAGGTCTATAAGCGGGCCAATTTGGACCGGAAGCTGTTTTCCAAACTCCGAAAGGAGGGCTACAACCCCAGCAAGCCCACCGCCATCGCCCTGGCCATTGCCTTGGAGCTGAACCTGGATCAAACCCAGGATCTGCTCCGCCGGGCAGGGTATGCCCTGTCGGCCAGCAACAAAGCCGATGTAATCGTCTCTTACTTCATCCAAGAAGGCATCTTTGACATTTACACCATCAACGAAGCCCTGTTTTCCTACGGTCAGAAGCTCCTGGGGGCATGAATTTGTCGCTTGGGAAGCGACCATTCCCGCCCCGGTTTATGGTATCCTCCCAGTACAACAACCGCAAGGAGGATACAGAAATGGAAACAAAACGGACGGAACTGGTATTTATTTTGGACCGGAGCGGCTCCATGTCCGGCCTGGAATCGGACACCATCGGGGGCTTTAACGGCCTGCTGGAAGAGCAGCGGCAGGGGGACGGGGCGGTGACGGTGACCACCGTTCTGTTTGACCACGCCTATACCCTGCTCCACGACCGGCTGGATATCCGGGGCGTGCGGCCCATCACCCGGCGGGAGTATTTCGCCCGGGGTACCACGGCCCTGCTGGACGCCATGGGGGCAACCATGGAAAAAATCATGGCGGTGCAGCGGAGCACCGCCCCGGAACTGCGGGCCGGCAAGGTATTGTTTGTCATCATCACCGATGGATTGGAAAACGCCAGCCGCCGGTACACCTATGCCCAGATCCAAGGCATGGTGCACCGGCAGCAGGAGGAAGGCTGGGAATTCCTGTTTTTGGGGGCCAACATGGACGCCATCGCCGCAGCGGGGCGGTTCGGCATCGCCCCCGGCCGGGCAGCCAATTTCCACGCCGACAGCCGGGGCGCCCGGCTGAATTACCGGGCGGTCAGCCAGGCCGTCACCCAATGCCGGGCGGGCCGCCCCCTGACGGCCCAGTGGAAAGCGGAAATTGACCAGGATTTCCAGACACGAAAACGGTGAGGCTGCGCCGCCAAGGGGCGCAGAATAAACCGGAGGATGAATCTAGATGGAAGTAACCTTTCTCAATCCCGGCGTGGATTACATGATCCAGCAAATGATGGCATTTCAAGCCGAAGGGGAATCCGGTTTTTGGTCGGAACCATTGTATCATTTCTATCCGCAGTTGGACAAAGCTTACGCTGAAAGCCTGCCTTTCCCGGAAAGGAAGAACTACATTGGGTGTACTTTGCGCGGGGCTTATCCCCAGCTGGAGCAGGAGATTAACGAAAAGGTGTTACGGTATGGCCAGCATTGGGCTGCCTGCAAGGCACAAATCACGGCTGCTCTGTCTGATGCTTTTGCTGTGGACTGTACGAATTTGTTTAATGACCTGCGCTGTCATGTCAGTATGAACCCCATTGAACCCCGGTTTCTAAAAGAACATCGCTTTGATATTTTCTATTTAAACAGCCCCAAAGGCGCCATTGGCGAGAGCATCCATGAGATCATTCACTTTGTCTGGTTCTATGTATGGAACCGGTTATTTGGCGATTGTTATGACGAATACGAGCGCCCATCGTTGAAATGGATTTTGAGCGAAATGGTGGTGGAGTCTGTGATGAAAGATCCCCGGCTCAGCTCCATCAACCCATATTTCCCCAGGGAGGCCGGCGGCTGTATCTATCCCTATTTCTTTGACATGGAGGCCGGTGGCCATCTAATCCTGGATACACTGGACAAACTGTATAGAGAACAAAGCATTTCGGATTTTATGCGAAGCAGCTACGCCTACTGCCAACGCCATGAGGAAGAGATCAGACGGCATATTCGGGAATCGGAAAAATCGGCGCCATCCTTCTGACTGCCAAAGCACACCGCAGGAATGTACCGGGTTTCCGCCGTGGAGCGTTTCTGCAGGTGCAAGGAGGCGGTGCCAGGCGAATTCGCAGGTGATTACGGATTTGCCTTGGGTTCTGCTCATTGTTCTGTATTACTGCGGAGAAGCGGATTGCCACAGGTGTGCCCACTGGTTCGCAATGACATGCAGAAGGCGGGGGCGTTGCTGCGGCTGTAAAAAGATGGGGCGCGATGCGTATGCAGAAGGCAGGGGCGGGTGCCGAATTGGCACCCGCCCCCGGTACATATTTTTTCCCAGGTTGGGAAGACCTCAGTCCTCCTCATCCTCCGTGGTGAATTCCAGCACTTCCCCGCAGTTGGGGCAGACGATGCTGCCGTGCTCCAAGGTCTCTTCGTCAAAATCGATGACTTCGCCGCACTTGCACTCCACCTCGTAAACCGTGGTGTCGTCCTCCAGATCGTCGTAATCCTCGTCGTCCAGATCGTCCTCGCCGTCAAAATCATCATCGAAGTCGTCGTCAAAGTCGTCGTCTTCCAGGTAGTGGTAAACCTCGTCCAGCTCGTCTTCAATGTCATCCAGCTCATCGGAGATGGCCAGGGTGGTCTTCTCCACATCGGAAACGGTCTTGGTGATGTCCTGCAGCAGATCCACAATGGCGGACAAAAGCTTGCCCTCGTTGGTGGCGGTGTCCAGCTTCATGCCCTCCATCAATCCCTTCAGATAGGCGGACTTTTCAGAAAGTGTCATGGTTCTTCTCCTTTTCCAGCGGTTTAGCCCTTGGCCCGGCCCAGATACTCCCCGGTGCGGGTGTCGATGCTGATCTTATCGCCCTCGTTAATAAACAGGGGCACCTTCACCTCCGCGCCGGTCTCCAGCGTGGCGGGCTTCAGGGTATTGGTGGCGGTGTTGCCGGCGAAGCCGGGGTCGGTCTTGGTGACCACCAGATCCACAAAGCTGGGGGCCTCCACGCCGAACACCTTGCCCTTATAGGACATGACCGTGCAGGTGTCGTTCTCCTTGACGAACTTAAAGCTGTCGTCCAGGATACTCTTCTCCACCGGGGTCATCTCGTAAGTCTCCATATCCATGAAGTAATACAGATCCCCGTCAGAGTAGGAATACTCCATCTTCTTGCGCTCAATGTAAGCGGTGGGGTACTTATCGTTGGGGTTGAAGGTGGTCTCCGTCACGCCGCCGGTAATCACGTTTTTCATTTTCACCCGGACGAACGCCGCGCCCTTGCCCGGCTTGACGTGCTGAAATTCCACAATTTGCATCACCTTGCCGTCCAGATCAAAGGTGACGCCGTTCCGAAAATCACTGACAGAAATCATAATCTTGTCCTCCTATTGTTTCGCCGGCGGCCATGTGCCGGCCGCAAAATTCCCAAATTATTCTAACCGATTTTCCCGGAAATTGCAAGGCTTATTGTCCATTTTCCCCGGGAACCACGATTAAATTCTTGGGACTGTGGGTCAAAATCCGGCAGCCGTCCTGGGTAAACACCGCCACATCCTCAATCCGCACCCCAAATTTCCCCGGCAGATAAATCCCCGGCTCCGCCGAGCATACCCCATTTTCCGGCATGGGAGTCTCCCCGCTGGGGTTACAGTTGGGGGCCTCGTGAATTTCCAGGCCCAGGCTGTGGCCATAGCCGTGGCCGAAATAGTCCCCGTAGCCGGCCTGGGCGATCACCTGCCGGGCGGCGGCGTCCACCACCTTACCCGGCACACCGGCCTTGGAGGCGGCCAGGCCCGCCAGCTGGGCGGCCAGAACGGTATTGTACACCTTTTCCATCTCTTCGCTGGCCCAGCCCAGGGCCACGGTTCTGGTCATGTCGGAGCAGTAGCCCTGATACAGAACGCCAAAGTCCATGGTAATAAAATCCCCGGGTTGGAGCTTCCGGTCCCCGGGCACCCCGTGGGGCATGCTGGTATTGGGGCCGGAGACCACAATGGGGTCAAAGGACAGCCCCTCTGCGCCATTTTTGTACAGGCAGTAGATCAGCTCGGCGCACAGGTCCTTTTCCGTCATGCCCACCCGGATACGCTCCAGCACCTGGGCAAACGCCCGGTCGGTAATCTCCTGGGCCTTTTCCATCCGCGCCAGTTCCCAGGGCTCCTTGGCTGCCCGGAAGGCGTTGATGGCGCTTTGGCAGGGGACCAGCTTAGCCGTCAGCTTCTCTTCGTACTGGCGGAACTCCCCCACGGTGAGATAGTCTTCCTCATAGCCCAGGGTGTTCACCCCAAACTGGGCGCAGGCCTGGTTAATCCGGGCAATGTATCCGCAGGTCCGGTCCACCGGCAGCACCTGGAAGCCCTGAAGGTTATTCTGGGCGGATTCAATGTACCGGCTGTCGGTAAAATACTGGCAGCCGGCGGCAGATACCAGAGCCACGCCCTCGGCAATGTCGAATTGGGCGGCATAGTGGCGGCTGTAGCGGCTGGTGAGAAGCAGGCCGTCCAGGCCGCTGCCCAGCAGGGATTTGTACTTATCCAGGTTGTTCATTGTGCTTTTCTCCCTTTCGCAATTAAGATGACCGGCAATTCCAACAGGTGGCGCAGCTTCAGCCAAATGTTGTGATTGTCAATGGAGGACACCAGGATGGAATAAACCCCGGCGGCATTGGCCCCCAGCACATCGGTAAAGATCTGGTCGCCGCACAGGGCGCAGGCCTGGGGCGGCTGGCCGAAGCGCTCCATACACCGGCGGATGCCCTGGGCCATCGGCTTTTTCGCATTGGTCTGCCAGGGAATTTCCATGCGCCGGCAAACCTGCTGCACCCGGGGCTTTTTGCTGTTGGACACCACGCAAAGCTGCAGGCCGGCCGCCTTGGCCGCCTGAATCCACGCCGCCATTTCCGCCGTGGGCTGATCGGTGGTATAGGGAACGATGGTATTGTCAAAATCCAGCATCAGCAAGCGGACACCTTGCCGGTACAGCGCCTCCAGGGGCAGATCGGCAAGGCGGCGGTAGATGGCCTTGGGCAGCAGTGAAACAGGCATAGGCGCCTCCTTATGGCATAGGATATAGAAGGTCTATGGGGTCAGTATACCACAGACAGGAGGCGTTGTCCATGTCCATTGCCCTATATCTTGCCATGACAGCCGCAGATTTTTCTCACTGTCCCCTGCTGCCGGAGCCGGTGGCCTGGATGGCCCTCCACTTCTCCCCTGCCGGCCAAGGGCTGAGCAACTGTCCGGCCACCTTGCCCCCCGGCAGCCTGCTGATTCTGGATGATCAAATTCCCTGGGCCGGACACAGCGGGGACATGGTGTGCCGGACGGTGGAGTCCCTTTTGCTGAACACCGGCGCCATGGGACTGCTGCTGGACTTTGAACGGCCCGCCCTGCCGGAAACCCGCAGCCTGGCGGCGGCGCTGGCGGCCCGCTGCCACCGGCTGGGCCGGGCCATTGCCATGCCCCCGGACTATCTGGGGGATTTTGCGGCGGCAGTGTTCCTGCCGGCGCCCCCCTGTTACGCCGATCCGGCCAAGGTGATGGCCCCCTGGCAGGGCCGGACAGTTTGGCTGGAAGCGGCCCTCACCGGCTATCAGGCGGAAATTCGGGCCGGTGGGGTGGACATTCAGCCCCGCCAGCCGGAGGCCCTGGCAGAATTGGCGGCGGGAGAGCAGAGCTTCCTGGCTCCCCGCCGTCTGTTCCAATATGTCAGCCGGGGCAATTCCCAAGGGGTCACCGTAAATCTGTTTGACACGCCGGATTCCCTCCGTGCCCGGCTGCCGGCCTGGGAGGCCCTGGGGGTCAGCTTGGCCGTCGGTCCCTGGCGCCAGCTTCGGGAGAACTAGCCGGCCGTTTTCAGCGGCAAGGCGCCAAGGGAGGGTTACTTTGGGGCGGCGGAGCAATCCCCGCAAAAACGGGACGGATTGCCTTGTCCAAAACGGCGGGAGAAAGCGCGTACCTGCGCTTTCTCCCGCCGTCATTTTTTGAGCATTTTCCGGAAAATTACCTTATTTCTCCACCAGTTCTGCGGTATCCTGGGCAATCATCAGCTCCTCATTGGTGGGAATTACCCACACCTTGACCTGGGAATCGTCGGCGGAGATCAGCGCCTCCTTGCCCCGCACCTGGTTGCGCTCCGGGTCCAGCTTTACGCCCATGAAGCCTAAGTTCCGGCAGATCGCCGCCCGGGTATTCGGGCCGTTTTCTCCCACCCCGGCGGTAAATACCAGGCAGTCTAGGCCGCCCAGCGCAGCGGCATAGGCGCCAACGTATTTGCTCACCTCGTAGTCGAACTTGTCCAACGCCAGGCAGCAGGCCTCATTGCCGCTTTCCGCACCGGCCTCCAAATCCCGGAAGTCAGAGGACAGGCCGTTGGACAGGGCCAGCACACCGGATTTCTTATTGAGCATATTCAGGCATTCGTCTGCGGTCATGCCGTACTTGTTCATGATGAACTGGGCCACGCAGGGGTCAATGTCGCCGGAGCGGGTGCCCATGGGCACACCGGCCAAGGGGGACAGGCCCATGGAGGTATCCTGGCACTTGCCGTCCTTCACCGCGGACAGAGAAGAGCCGTTGCCCAGGTGGCAGTTCACTAGGCGGATATCCGAGCGGCCCATCAGTTCAATGGCCCGGCGGGTAACATAGCGGTGGGAGGTGCCGTGGAAGCCATAGCGGCGAAGATGATCCTCCTCATAATACTTGGTGGGGATAGCATAGCGGTACGCCTTGGGGGGCATGGTCATGTGAAACGCCGTGTCAAACACCGCCACCTGGGGCTTGCCGGGCATGACCTTCTCGCAGGCTTCGATGCCCATCAGGTTGGCCGGATTGTGAAGGGGGCCCAGAGGGATGCAATCCCGGATGGCCTGCTTGCAGGCTTCGTCAATGATGCAGGACTGAATAAACTTATCCCCGCCATGGAGAACCCGGTGGCCCACGGCGTCAATTTCATCGGTAGAAGCAATCACGCCGTTTTCCGGATCCACCAGAATTTCCAGCACGGCGGAAATGGCCTCGGCATGGGTGGGCATGGGGATCTCCCGCTCCACCTTAATGCCCCGGGCCGGGGCCTTATGGGTCAGGCGGCCGTCCAGGCCGATGCGCTCACACAGGCCCTTGGCGGCAACCTCGCCGGTGTGGGGATCCATCAGCTGATACTTCAGGCTGGAGCTGCCGGCATTGATAACCAGAATGTTCATGTTACATGTCCTCCTGTAAACTTTCCTTTTTTCCTCACCTGTGGTAGGATATTGCTATCTGACAAGCATCCCGGAATTCGGGAGAAAACCTGTTTTGTATTGTATACCATTTTCCCGGAACTCACAAGCCCTTTCCGGAAAAATTTTCGGCACTTGGAGGAAAACCCCATGGATATCTTTGGCGTGATCTGTGAATTCAACCCTTTCCACCTGGGCCACGCCCGGCTGCTGGCGCAAATGCACCGGCGCTTCCCCCAGGCGGCGGCGCTGTGCCTCATGAGCGGGCTGTACGTCCAACGGGGACAGCCGGCGGTGTACGCCAGGCCGGTGCGTACCCGGGCGGCACTGGCCGCCGGGGCGGACCTGGTGCTGGAGCTGCCGGTGACCGTCAGCCTGCGCTCGGCAGAAGGCTTTGCCGCCGGGGCGGTGGAAATCCTGGACGGCCTGGGGGCAAAGGCCCTGTGCTTTGGGGCGGAAACCGGCAGCCTGCCGCCCTTGATGGACACAGCCAGGGTGCTGCTGCGGCCGGAGCTGCCCCAAGCCCTCCGGCCCTATCTGGATGCGGGGCTGTCCTTCCCCGCCGCCCGGGCCAGGGCGGCTTGTGCCCTGGGGGCGGATCCGGCGGTGCTGCGCCGCCCCAACGACGCGCTGGCGGTGGAGTACTGCAAGGCCATTTTAACCCAAGGCAGCACCATGACCCCGGTGGTGCTGGACCGGCCCGGAGACTACCACGCCGCCACGCCGGAACCGGACAGTCCGTCGGCCACCGCCCTGCGGGCGCTGATTTCCGCCGGGCAGGATTTTTCCCCTTATGTGCCGCCGGAATCCCGCCCAGCCTACGAAAACGCCATGCCTCACACCATGGCCTGGGGAGAGCGGGCAGTGCTGGCCCGGCTGCGGAGCCTGGAGGAGGCTGCCTTTGCCGCCCTGCCTGGCGGTACCGAAGGGCTGTGGCGGAAGCTCCGCCGGGCCTGCCGCCAGGAAAATACCTTGACCGACATTCTGGCTGCCGCCAAGTCCAAGCGCTATCCCCGCACCCGGCTGGAGCGAATGGTAATGTGCGCCTTTCTGGGCCTGAGCCAGGAAACCCTGGCCCAGCCGGCCCCCTATGTCCGGGTGCTGGGATTTACCCCCCGAGGCCGCCAGGCCCTGGGGGAACTGCCCAAAGAAGGGCTGTCCAACCTGGGCCGCCGGGAGAAGCACCCCTGGCAGGACCTGGAGGACCGGTGCCTTGCCCTGTACGGCCTGTTCGCCCGGGAAACCGAAGCGCCGGTGCAGCAGGAACGCGTGGTGTTGCTTTAAATGGGACACTGGCATTTTTCACAGGTCTCTCCCCAGTATTTTGTACAGATACCACAAAGACGGTGAAAGCGCCGAAATTGGGGTTGATTAATTTGCCCAAGTAGAGTATACTCGACGTACAGGCGGATATTGTACGCCTGTTGCGGACTCCCACTATATCACAGGAGGTTTCTGGCATGTACGATCGCATCTACAATTTCTCCGCCGGCCCGGCCACCATGCCCGTGGAAGTGCTGGAGGAGATCCGGGACGAGCTGCTGAACTACCGGGGCTCCGGCATGAGCGTCATGGAGATGTCTCACCGGTCCAAGGTATTCCAGGAGATCTACGACCAGGCGGAGGCCAACCTGCGCAAGCTCATGGCCATTCCCCACAATTACAAAGTCCTGTTCATTCAAGGCGGTGCGACCCTGCAATTTTCCATGCTGCCCATGAATCTCATGCCCCACGGCGCGGCAGAGTATATCGTCACCGGCGGCTGGAGCAAAAAGGCCTTTACCGAAGCGAAGAAGTTCGGCGACGTACGCTGCATCGCCACTTCCGAAGACCGGAACTACGCCTACATCCCCGACTGCACCGATCTGCCCATCCGCCCGGAAGCGGACTACCTGTACATCTGCGAAAACGAAACCATCCACGGCACCACCTACCCGGCGCTGCCCAACACCAAAGGGAAAATCCTGATCTCCGACCAGTCCTCCATGTTCCTGTCCAAGCCCTGCAATGTCGCCGATTACGGCGTCATCTATGGCGGCGTGCAGAAAAACGTAGGCCCGGCAGGCATGGCCATCGTGATCATCCGGGAGGATTTGATCCGCAGCGACTTAGACCCCAGGACGCCGGTGTACCTGCGTTACGACACCCATGCCGGGGCCGGCTCCATGTATAACACGCCAAACTGCTGGGCCATTTACGTCTGCGGGAAGGTGTTCCAGTACCTGCTGAACAACGGCGGGCTGGAAGCCATGCACCGCCGCAATCAGGAAAAAGCCCAAGTGCTCTATGACTTCCTGGACAATTCTGCCATGTTCCACGGCACCGTGGACAAGGGCTTCCGCAGCCTGATGAACGTGCCCTTCGTCACCGGTTCGAAAGAACTTGACGGGGAAGTGATCGCCTACACCAAAGCCGCCGGCTTTGACAATTTGAAGGGCCATAAGTCCGTAGGCGGCCTGCGGGCCTCCATTTACAACGCCATGCCCAAGGCCGGCGTGGAGGCGCTGGTGCAGTGCCTGAAGCAATTTGAGCAGGAGAGGGGTTAACGCCATGAAAACAATTCTCGTCACCGACGGCATGGACAGCGGCGCCGTTGCCGCCCTGGAACAGGCAGGCTTTGCCGTGGTGCAGCAATTCTATCCCCCGGAAACCCTGGGCCAGGCCCTGCAAACCGTGGACGGGGTGGTGGTACGCTCCGCCACCAAAGTGCGGAAAGTGCACCTGGATGCGGCCCTGGAAACCCGCCGGCTGAAGCTCATTGTCCGGGGCGGCGTGGGGGTAGACAATATTGATGTGGACTACGCCCGGGCCAACGGCATTGCCGTGGCCAACACCCCCAACGCCTCTTCCGCCTCCGTGGCGGAGCTGGCTCTGGCCCACATGTTCTCCTGCGCCCGGTTCATTTCCGCCGCCGGCCACTCCATGCGGGAAGGCCGCTGGGAAAAGAAGGCCTATGGCAAGGGAATCGAGCTCCGGGGCAAGACCCTGGGCATTGTGGGCTACGGCCGCATCGGGGCCTGCCTGGGGCAGATGGCCCAGGCCCTGGGCATGACAGTGCTGGCCTACCGCCGCAATCCCCCGAAAGACGATCCCCGGTTCGTCTCCCTGGATGAACTGCTGGCCAAGTCGGATTTTGTCAGCCTCCACACCCCGGATACCGGCCGGCCCCTGATGGACGGCCCCACCATCGCCAAGATGAAAGACGGCGCCGTGCTCATCAATACCTCCCGGGGGGCCAATGTAGACGAGGCTGCTCTGCTGGCCGCTCTGGACTCCGGCAAACTCCGGGCCGCCGGCCTGGACGTGTGGGCAAAAGAGCCCACGGATAACCACCCCCTGTACAGCCATCCCCGGGTCTCCTGCACCCCCCACATCGGCGCGGCCACCCAAGAGGCCCAGGCCCGGGTGGGTCAGGAAGTGGTGCAGGTCATCACCAGTTTTTTCGCCGGTGAAAACCGGCCTGAGCATAACAAATAAAAAGGAGACGTTGTCAAATGAATGCGTATCTGGCCAGCGTGATTGCCCACGTAAAGCAAAAATACGGCAATGAGCCGGAATTTGTCCAGACGGTGGAGGAAGTGCTGTCCTCCCTGGAGCCGGTGATCGACAAGCATCCCGAGTATGCCCAGGTGGATCTGCTGGGCCGCATGGTGGAACCGGAGCGGATGTTCACCTTCCGGGTCACCTGGCAGGACGACAAAGGCGAGTACCACACCAACACCGGCTACCGCTGCCAATTCAACGGGGCCATCGGCCCGTACAAAGGCGGCATCCGCTTCCATCCCTCGGTGTACCCGGGCATCATCAAGTTCCTGGGCTTTGAGCAGACCTTCAAAAACAGCCTCACCGGCCTGCCCATCGGCGGCGGCAAGGGCGGCTCGGACTTTGACCCCCGGGGCAAGTCCGACGGGGAGATTATGCGGTTCTGCCAGAGCTTTATGACCGCCCTGTACCGGTACATCGGGCCGGACATCGACGTGCCCGCCGGAGACATCGGCGTGGGCGGCCGGGAAATCGGCTACCTCTTCGGCCAGTACCGCCGGCTGAAGGGCACCTTTGAAAACGGCGTGCTCACCGGCAAGGGCATGAGCTACGGCGGCTCCCTGATCCGGCCGGAGGCCACCGGCTACGGCGCGGTGTACTACCTGTGCGAGGTGCTGGACCACGTGGGGGACACCATCCAGGGCAAGACCATCGCCATCTCCGGCTTTGGCAACGTGGCCTGGGGCATCTGCCGGAAAGCCCGGGCGCTGGGCGCCAAGGTGATCACCCTGTCCGGCCCCGACGGCTACGTGTATGACCCCGACGGCGTGAGCACCGACGAGAAGATCGATTACCTGGTAACCATGCGCAACTCCGGCCGGGATAAGGTGCAGGACTATGCCGACAAGTTCGGCTGCGCCTTCTACCCCAAGGAGAAGCCCTGGGGGGTCAAGGCGGACATTCTCATGCCCTCGGCCACCCAGAACGACGTCACCCTGCCCTGGGCGGAGAAAATTGCCGCCAACCATATCCGCTACTACATCGAAGTGGCCAATATGCCCACCACCAACGAAGCGTTGTACCTGCTGATGCAGCAGCCGGACATGATCGTGGCGCCGTCCAAGGCGGTAAACGCCGGCGGCGTGGCCGTCTCCGCCCTGGAGATGAGCCAGAACGCCGAGCGGCTGAGTTGGTCTGAGGCAGAGGTGGATCAGAAGCTGAAGGAAATCATGCGCAACATCCACAAAGCCTCGGTGGAGGCGGCGGAGGAGTACGGCCTGGGCTACAACCTGGTGGCCGGCGCCAATATCGCCGGCTTTAAGAAAGTGGCCACCGCCATGATGGAGCAGGGCGTGTTCTAATCCATGACAAACCCGTTTCTGGCTGGGAGCCTTCCGGTTCCCAGCCAGAATTGTCGTTTCCCCGCCGGGACAATTGTCCAGACATGGAAAAACCCTGTCCAAACCGGAAAATTTCAGTTGTCAATCCGGCAAGATTATTATAGAATAAGGGCAGAATCTTCCCATGGCAAGGCTTCTGCCTTGCCGGACAGAAAGGAGTGGATTCCCTTGTCCCAGCTGCGGTACAAACGAATCCTACTAAAACTCAGCGGCGAAGCCTTGGCCGGCGGCGCCCACCACGGGCTGGACTTCTCCGTCATCGGCCAGGTTTGCCAAGCCATCGGCGACTGCGTCCGGGCCGGGGTTCAGGTGGGGGTGGTCATCGGCGGCGGCAACTTCTGGCGGGGCGTCAAGGACGGAGCGGACAAGATGCAGCGCTCCCATGCCGACGCCATGGGGATGCTGGCCACGGTGATGAACTGCTTGGCCGTGTCCGACGCGCTGGAAAAGCAAGGCGTGGACAGCCGGGTGCTCTCCGCCGTGGAGATGCCCAAGTTCGCCGAGTACTTTACCCGGGATCTGGCCCACCGCTACCTGAAGGAAGGCAAGGTGGTTTTCTTTGCCTGCGGAACCGGCAACCCCTACTTCTCCACCGATACCGGCGCGGTGCTCCGGGGGGTGGAAATCGAGGCCGACGCGGTGCTGCTGGCCAAAAATGTGGACGGCGTGTACTCCGCCGACCCGGCCAAGCACCCGGAGGCGGTGAAGTATGATTGCCTGACCTACGGCGAGGCCCTGGCCAAGCGGCTGAAGGCCACCGACACCACCGCCATGGCCTTGGCCATGGACAACCATATGCCCCTAATCGTCTTTGCCCTGAAGGACCCGGAAAATATCCTCCGGGTGGTTCAGGGGGAAAATATCGGCACAATTGTGAAGGAGGATTAACCATGAGCGTTGATTTCAAGGAATACACCAGAAAGATGGACAAAACCCTGGACGTGCTCCAGGACAACTTCGACGCCGTTCGGGCCGGCCGGGCCAATGCCAAGGTTCTGGACCGGATCACGGTGGAATACTATGGAGCAGAGTCTCAGTTGGCGGCGGTGGCCAACATCTCCTCCCCGGATCCCCGCACCCTGGTGATCCAGCCCTGGGACAGCAAATTGCTGAAGGATATCCAGAAAGCCATCCAGGTTTCCGACCTGGGCATCAACCCCCAGAACGACGGCCGGGTGATCCGCCTGGTCTTCCCCCAGCTCACCGAGGAACGCCGCAGGGAGCTGACTAAGCAGGTGCGCAAATACGCCGAGGACGCCAAAGTGGCCCTGCGGAACGTCCGGCGGGACGCCATGGACTATGTGAAAGCCCTGAAAAAGAAAAGTGAAATCACCGAGGACGATCAGAAGAAGGCGGAAAAGGATCTGCAGGAGCTCACCGACAAATACATCAAAAAGGTGGACACTGCCTGCGCCGCCAAGGAAAAGGAACTGATGGCCATCTGAGCCCCAATTCACGAAAGGTTGCCGGGGCGGCTAGCCGCCCCGGCGGAATCATACCCATGAGACGATTGTTCAGAAAACCGCCGGACCAATCCCTTTCCCCACCCCAGCACATCGCCATTATCATGGACGGCAACGGCCGCTGGGCCAAGCGGCGGGGCCTGCCCCGTACCGCCGGCCACGCCGCCGGGGCGGAAGCTTTCCGCCGCATTGCCAACTACTGCCGGACGCTGGGGGTCCGGTATCTCACGGTCTATGCCTTTTCCACAGAGAATTGGAAACGCTCCCAGGGGGAAATCGGGGGCATTATGACCCTGCTCCGCCGCTATCTGGAGGAGGCCCTCCGGGATATGGAGAAAAACCAGGTGCATTTTGTGTTTTTCGGCGACCTGTCCCGGCTGTCGCCGGAGCTGCAGGCCCTGTGCCGGGACGCAGAAACCCGCTCACGGGTGTACAGCCAGGTGCAGGTAAACTTTTGCCTTAACTACGGCGGCCGGGACGAGCTGGTTCAGGCGGCCCGCCGCTTTGCCCAGGACGTGTCCCTGGGCAGGAAAACCCCGGAGGAGCTGGACGAAACCCTGTTTGCCCAATACCTGTATTCCGCCGGGGTGCCGGACCCTGAGCTGATCATCCGCCCCTCCGGGGAGCAGCGGATCAGCAACTTTCTGCTGTGGCAGTCGGCTTATGCCGAATATGTGTTTATGGACGTGCTGTGGCCGGACTTCGGCCCCAGAGAATTAGACGAGGCAATTGCCCAATTCCACCGGCGCAACCGCCGGTTTGGAGGTGTGAAATAAAGCATGAAAACCCGTGTGCTGTCCGCCGTGGCCCTGCTGCCGATTTTGCTGGTCATCGTGCTGGTGCTGCCCGCCTGGGCCACCGCCACCCTGTTCGCCGCCGCCGGCGCCGTGGCTGCCTATGAATTGCTGTACCGCACCGGCCTGGTGAAGAACCGGCGGCTGGTGATCTATGCCATGGTCATGGCCGTGCTGGTGGCCTTCTGGAGCTTGCGCCAGGACGTGAACCTGGCCGCCATCGGCCTGCTGGCTTACCTGTGCCTGCTGCTGGGGGAGATGCTCCTGGCCCACGCCAAACTCCGGTTTGAAAAGATCTGCCTGTGCATGGCCGCCGGGGTGCTGCTGCCCTATCTGCTCTGCGCCCTGGTGCGGATCCGGGCCATGTACGCCGGCATGGACCCGGCCCAAAATACCTTGGGCAAATACTATATTCTCATTGCGTTTATCATTGCCTTTTCCGCCGACTCCGGCGCTTACTTTGTGGGCCGGGCTTTGGGCAAGCACAAGCTGGCCCCGGTGATCAGCCCCAACAAAACCGTGGAAGGCGCCCTGGGCGGCGTGGCAAGCGCCGTTGTCCTGATGCTGCTGTATGGCCTGATTCTGGATAAATCCTTTGGGTTTGACGTAATCTACTGGTATGGGATTATCTACGGCGTGTTGGGCGCCCTGATTTCCATGCTGGGGGATCTCAGCTTTTCCGTCATCAAGCGCCAAGTGAACATCAAGGACTACGGCAATCTGATCCCCGGTCACGGCGGGGTGCTGGACCGGTTTGACAGCATGATGCTGGTGGCCCCCCTGGTAGAGCTGCTGCTGCGGATGCTGACCTTTGCCGTGCCCATGGCGGGGGTTGGCTGAGATGAGCATTGCTGTTTTGGGTTCCACCGGCTCCATCGGCCGGCAAACCCTGGACGTGGCCAGGCAGCTGCATTTGCCGGTGCAGGCCTTAACCGCCGGGAGCAATGTGGCGGAAATGGCCAGACAATGCCGGGAATTTCGCCCCAGCTTGGCGGTCATGTCTACGCCGGAGCTGGCGGAAGCGCTGGCTAAGCAGCTGCAGGGGCTGCCCATCGCCATCCTGTCCGGCAAGGCCGGACTGTTGGCCGCCGCCACGGCGGCGGATACGGTGATTACCGCCGTGGTGGGCATGGTAGGGCTGGAGCCCACCCTGGCTGCCATTGCCGCCGGGAAACGCATTGGCCTGGCCAACAAAGAGACGTTGGTTTGCGCCGGGGAGCTGGTGATGGCGGCGGCCAAGGAAACGGGCGCGGAGATTATTCCCGTGGATTCGGAACATTCCGCCATTTTCCAGTGCTTGGCCGGCTGCCGGGACCGGCAGCAGGTAAAGCGGCTGATCCTCACCTGCTCCGGCGGCCCCTTTTACGGCATGACCAGGGATGCCTTGGCCGGGGTAACCCGGGCCCACGCCCTGCGCCACCCCAACTGGGCCATGGGGGCAAAAATCACCATTGACAGCGCCACCTTGATGAACAAGGGGCTGGAGGTGATTGAAGCCATGCACCTGTACGCCATGCCCCTGGAGCAGGTGCAGGTGGTCATCCACCGGCAGAGCGTGATCCACTCCCTGGTGGAGTTTACCGATGGGGCCATGCTGGCCCAGCTGGGCTCGCCGGACATGCGCCTGCCCATTCAGCTGGCCCTGACCTGGCCGGACAGGAAGCCCTGTCCCGCCCCGGCCCTGGACTTGCTCCAGTGCGGCCCCCTCACCTTTGACCGGCCGGATATGGAGGCCTTTCCCTGCCTGGGGCTGGCCATGGCCGCCGCCAAAGCCGGCGGCACCGCCGGAGCCGTCCTCAGCGGCGCCAATGAAGTGGCGGTGGAGCTGTTCCTCCAGGACAGAATCGGCTTTTCCGACATTTCCCGGCTGGTGGAGCAGGCCCTGGACGACGTACCCCAGACGGCCGGGCCCAACCTGGCCCAGATTCTGGAAGCCGACCGCCTGGCCCGGCAGTCGGTGATTGCACACGCAGGAGGCTGATATCTTGTATTTTCTCTATATTCTGTTTGCCATTCTCATTTTCGGCATTCTCATTCTGGTTCACGAGCTTGGCCATTTCCTCACCGCCAAACTGTTCAAAGTCAAAGTCAACGAGTTTTCCATTTTCATGGGGCCTGCCCTGTGGAAACGGCAGCGGGGAGAGACCTTGTATGCCATCCGCTGCATCCCCCTGGGGGGCTACTGCGCCATGGAGGGGGAGGATCAGGAGAGCAACGATCCCCGGGCCTTCGGCAATGCCAAGTGGTGGAAAAAAATCATCATCCTGGCCGCCGGCGCCTGCATGAATTTCCTCTTGGGCTTTCTTTTGGTGCTGATGCTGGTGTGTTTTTCCGGCTTTTTCCCGGCCTTTGCCACCCCGGTGCTGGAGAGCGTGGAACCGGGCAGCTCTTTCTCCGACCGGCTCCAGGCGGGGGACCAAATTTATGAAATCGACGGCGAGCGGGTGTACACCAGCGATGACATTACCACCCTGCTGAGCCTGAACCTCTCCGGCCAGGAAAATATCCACAACCTGGTGATTATCCGGGACGGAGAAAAAATCACCCTGGGCCAGGTAAACATGGAGCCCCGGGAACTGCCGGACGGCAGCGGCGGCGCCAGCTTGCGCTACGGCATGAACCTGACCACCGCCCCCCGGAATCTAGGCAATATCCTGTCTCACAGCTGGAACATGTCTGTCAACTACGTCCGGACCGTGCGGCTGAGCCTGCAGCTGCTCATCCAAGGCCGGGTGGGCCTGGACGAGATGACCGGCCCGGTGGGCATCGTGAAAACCATTGCCGATATCGGCACCTCCTCCACCCAGACCATGAATGCCTCCGCCGGCATTTGGAATGTGATTTCCATCGCCTCGTTTATTGCCATCAACCTGGGGGTAATGAACCTGCTGCCCATCCCCGCCCTGGACGGCGGCCGGATTGTGGGGGTGCTGCTCACCGCCGCCATTGAAGGCATCACCAAAAAGAAGCTGAACCCCAAGGTGGAAGGCTATATCCACGCCGGGGGTATGGTAGTGCTTATGCTCTTTATGGTATTTATCCTGTTTAAAGACGTCGTTCAAATTATCGTTTGAGGTTAGTGTGCCATGACCAGACAGATTCACGTGGGGGATGTGGCCATCGGCGGCGGCGCGCCGGTGTCCATCCAGTCCATGCTCAATACCAAGACCACCGACGTGGCCGGTTGCCTGGCCCAGCTGGCGGCGTTGAAAGCCGCCGGTTGCCAGATTGCCCGGCTGGCCGTGCCCAACATGGCCGCCGCCCAGGCCTTCGGAGAAATTGCCGCCCAGTCGCCCCTGCCCCTGGTGGCGGACATTCACTTTGACTACCGGCTGGCCATTGCCGCCGCCCAGGGGGGCGCGGCCAAAATCCGCATCAACCCCGGCAACATCGGTTCGCCGGACCGGGTGCGGGCGGTGGCGGAAGTTTGCCGCGCCAAGCATATCCCCATCCGCATCGGCGTAAACGGCGGCAGCCTGGATAAAGCTTTGCTGGAAAAATACGGCCATCCCACCGCCGAAGCCCTGGTGGAAAGCGCCTTTTCCCACCTGGCGCTTCTGGAAGCCGTGGATTTCCAGGACGTGTGTGTGTCCATCAAATCCTCGTCGGTGCCCACCATGGTGGCCGCCGCCCGGCTGTTCCGCCAGCGGTGCGACTATCCCCTGCACATCGGGGTCACGGAAACCGGCCCGGTGCGCATGGGCCTGATCAAGTCTGCCATGGGGGTGGGTGCCCTGCTGCTGGATGGCATCGGCGACACCATCCGGGTGAGCCTGACGGCGGACCCGGTGCAGGAGGTGTACGCCGCCCGGGAGATTCTCCGGGCAGCCGGCCTGCGGAAGGACGGGGTAAACATCATCTCCTGTCCCACCTGCGGCAGAACCTCCATTGATCTCATCGGCCTGGTGGAGCAGGTGGATCAGGCCCTGAAGACCTGCACAAAACCCCTCACCGTGGCGGTGATGGGCTGCGTGGTCAACGGGCCGGGGGAAGCCCGGGAGGCGGACGTGGGCATCGCCGGGGGCGACGGCTGCGGCATTTTGTTTGTCAAGGGACAACCCCAGCAAAAGCTGCCTTACGACCAGCTGCTGCCTGCCCTGCTGGCCTACGTAGAATCCAGATAAGCCCTGGGGCCTGTTGCACAATGGGGCAACAGGCCCTTTGTATGTTCACCCCACATAGGAGAAATCAGACATGGGAATTTCCTTTTTCCAGATGTTTGCCCAATATGCCCCGCCGCCGCCCCTGGACAGTCTGCTGGCCCGGGCGGAAATTCAGGATGCCGAGGTGGACACGGAAGCCAGAATCATCCGCCTTTCCCTGGGCTGCCCAGGCTATATCCCCCGGCGGCTGCTGGAGCAGGCCGGCCGGGATCTCACCGGCCTTTACGATGTGCGGCAGGTGGAAATCCACCCCCAGTTCCCAGCGGCGGATTTGGCCAAAATTGAGGCCGAAGAGCTGACGCAGCTGTTTGTGGCCCTGGATTCCCGGGCCATGGGTATTTTGGCCCAGTGCCGGTGGACCTGGTCCGGCAATCAACTGACCATTGGCCTCCGGGCCAACGGAAAGGCGGAGCTGGAGGCCTGCCTGCCTGAGGCCAGACGGTACCTGTCCGGCCGGTTCGGCTGCCCGGTGTCCATCGCCGTGGAGGCCAACCACGCTCTGGAGGGCAATGCGCTGTTCCAAGAAATGGCCCAGATGCGCCAGCATTTGGCCGCCCCGGCTGGGCCCCCGCCCCAGGCGGCCCAGCCGGTCAAACCCGCCGTACAAGCCCCCGGCGTGATTTTTGGCAAGCCCTTTGTGGAAGCGCCGGTGCCCATCGGGCAGGTGAACCTGGACATGCGCTCTGCCTGCGTGGCCGGCAAGGTCTTTGCGGTGGAGCACCGGGAGCTGACCAAGAGCAACGCCCTGGTGGTGAGCATGGACATCACCGATTTCACCGGCTCCATCCGGATCAACCGGTTTTTCCGCCCCAGCGAGGTGGCCAAGGGCCGGGCCATTGTGGACGCCGCCAAGGTGGGCGCTTGGATTAAAGTACTGGGCAAACCGGTGATCAACCGGTACGACAATGAGATGGTATTGGAGCCCATGGCCATTGCGCCCCACAGCGCCCCACAGCGCCTGGACACCGCCAAGGACAAGCGGGTGGAGCTGCACCTGCACACCAACATGTCCAACATGGACGCCCTCACCGAAGCGGCCGCCGCCGTAAAACAGGCCGCCGCCTGGGGCCACGCCGCCATTGCCATCACCGACCACGGCTGTGCCCAGGCGTTTCCCGAGGCCATGAAGGCCGCCGGGAAGGCCATGGTGGCGGGAACCGGCAAGCCCATCAAGGTGCTCTACGGCTGCGAAGGATATTATGTCAACGACGTGGACGACCGGGTTGTGGTGCACGGCTTGGGGGACATGGATTTCTCCGGGGCCTATGTGGCCTTTGACCTGGAGACCACCGGCCTGTCCAGCCTCCGGGACGAGATCATTGAAATCGGCGGGGTAATCCTCCAGGACGGCAAGGAGCTGGGCCGGTTCCAGCGCTTTGTGAACCCAGGCCGGCCCCTGTCCCAGAAAATTGTGGATCTCACCGGCATTACCGACAGCATGCTCCAGGACGCCCCGGACATTGAGACGGTGCTGCCGGAATTTCTGGCCTTCTGCCAGGGCCTGCCCTTGGTTGCCCACAATGCCGACTTTGACGTGGGGTTTGTGGCCGCCGCCTGCCGGCGGCTTGGCCTGGCCTTTTCCCCCACCTATGCCGACACCTTGGTGCTGGCTCAGAACCTGATGCCCCACCTGAACAAGTTTAAGCTGGACGTGGTGGCGGACGCGTTGAGCCTGCCGGAATTTCAGCACCACCGGGCGGCGGACGACGCCCTGACCTGCGGCCTGATTTTCCACCGGCTGAGCCGCCGGTTGGCGGAGATGGATATCCACCGCCTGCAGGCCATCAATCCGGCCATGCCCGCCCTCCGGGCCAAGAACAAAATCAGCGACCGCCATGCCCGGCACATTATTTTGTTTGCCAAAAACCAAACCGGCCTGCGGAATCTGTACCGGCTGATCTCCTTAAGCAACCTGCAGTATTTTAAGCGCAACCCCCGCATCCCCAAGTCGGAGCTGATCACCTGGCGGGAGGGGCTGATCGTCGGCTCTGCCTGCGAAGCCGGGGAGCTGTTCCAGGCGGTGATCAATCACAAAAGCGAGGAAGAGCTGCTGCGCATTGCCTCATTTTACGATTTCCTGGAAATCCAGCCCTTGGCCAACAACCGCTTCATGCTGGACAAGGGCCTGGCGGAAAACGAAGAGGAGCTGCGGGAATTCAACCGCACCATCGTCCGCCTGGGGCAAACCCTGGGCAAGCCGGTGGTGGCCACCGGGGACGTGCACTTCCTGAACCCGGAAGATGAGATTTACCGCCACATTCTGCTGGCCACCAAGGGGTTTGAGGATTGCGACAAGCCCAACCCCCTGTATTTCCGCACCACCGACGAAATGCTCCGGGAGTTTTCCTACCTGGGAGAGGAGAAAGCCTACGAGGTGGTGGTCACCAACCCGAACCGCATCGCCGACATGTGCGAAACCCTGCGGCCGGTGCCCAAGAACCTGTTTGCCCCATCCATCGAAAATTCGGTGGAGGATCTCAAGGCCCTGGTCTATGGCAAGCTCCGCCGGCTGTATGGGGAGAATCCGCCGGAGCTGATCACCCGCCGGGTGGAAACCGAGCTGGGGGATATTATCCGCTGCCACTATGACGTGATCTACATGTCCGCCCAAAAGCTGGTGCAAAATTCCCTGGAGCACGGCTATCTGGTGGGCTCCCGAGGCTCCGTGGGCTCCTCCATTGTGGCCTATCTGGCGGGGATTACGGAGGTAAACTCCTTCCCGCCCCACTACCGCTGCCCAAATCCGGCGTGCAAATTCACCACCTTCGACGTGCCCAAGGGCTACGGCTGCGGGGCCGACCTGCCGGACGCCACCTGCCCAAAGTGCGGGACAAAAATGGAAAAGGACGGCTTTAACATTCCCTTTGAAACCTTCCTGGGATTCGGCGGGGACAAGGTGCCGGACATTGACCTGAACTTCTCCGGGGAATACCAGGCCAAAGCCCACGCCTACTGCGTGGAGCTGTTTGGAAAATCCCACGTGTTCCGGGCCGGCACCATTGGCACGGTGGCGGAGAAAACCGCCTTCGGCTACGTGAAGAAGTACCTGGCGGAGCGGAACCGCACCGTATCCCGGGCGGAGGAAAACCGCCTGGCCGCCGGCTGCGTCGGCGTCCGCCGCACCACCGGCCAGCATCCCGGGGGCCTGGTGGTCATCCCCCAGGAAAATGAAATCTGGGACTTCTGCCCGGTGCAGCACCCGGCGGACGACCCTTCGGCAGACACCATCACCACCCACTTTGAATACCACTCCATGGAGGAAAATCTGCTGAAGCTGGATATGCTGGGCCACGACGACCCCACCATGATCCGGATGATGGAGGATCTCACCGGGGTGGACGCCACCCGCATTCCCCTGGATGATCCGGACACCATGTCCATTTTCACCTCCTCCAAGGTCCTGGGCTATGAAAACGACCCCATATTGGGCCCCACCGGCGCGGTAGCCATTCCGGAGTTCAACACCCGCTTCACCCGGGGCATGCTCCTGGACACCATGCCCAAGCGGTTCGATACCTTGCTGCGGCTGTCCGGCTTTTCCCACGGCACCGACGTGTGGCTGGGCAACGCCAAAGATTTGATTACCTCCAAAACCGCCACAGTAGACCAGGCCATCGGCTGCCGGGATGACATCATGATTTACCTCATTTCCTGCGGACTGCCGGAGAAGCGGGCCTTTAAAATCATGGAATCCGTCCGGAAGGGCCGGGGCCTGCCGGAGGGGGCGGAAGAAGAAATGCAGGCCGCCGGGGTACCGGCCTGGTACATCGGCTCCTGCAAAAAGATCAAGTATCTGTTCCCCAAGGCCCACGCCGTGGCCTATGTGATGATGGCCTTCCGGATCGCGTGGTTCAAGGTGCACCATCCCCTGGCCTTTTACGCCGCCTATTTTTACCGCCGGAGCCAAAAGGGCGGCTTCGACGCGGCCATGATGACAAAGGGCATAGAAGAAGTGAAAAGCCACATCGCCGCCATTTCCGGCAACGACCAGGCAACGGACAAAGATGAGGATATGCTCACTACTTTGGAGGTGTGCTACGAATTTTACCTCCGGGGCTTTTCCTTCCTGCCCATGGATCTGTACCAATCCCACGCCACCAAGTTTATCCTCCAGGACGGCAAGCTCCTGCCCCCATTTGTGTCCGTGTCGGGCCTGGGCGAGGCGGCAGCCTGGGATATTCTGGAGGGACGGAAGGGCAAGCGCTTTATTTCCATTGAGGAATTTGCCGCCGCCTGCCCCAAGGTATCCAAAACCCACATTGAGAATCTGAAAGCCGCCGGCGCCTTCGGCGACCTGCCGGATACCAGCCAGGTCAGCCTGTTTTAGGCCGGCCAGGCAGAATGGCGGCTGGCCGTCAGGCAAAAAAATCCCCTTCTGGCGGGGGCGTTGGCCTTGCAGCGGGTGCCGGGATATGGTACAATATCCACAAAGGGATTCGAAATCTTGACAAAAAACGGAAATACAGAAAGACTGTGGGGGATCATTATGCAGGATACCGGAAGACAATTTCACATCCACTGTACTGCCGGTGACGTGGGCCGGTACTGCATCTTGCCTGGTGATCCGGGCCGGTGCCAGGCCATCGCCCAGCTGTTTGACCGGCCGGTTCATGTGGGCATGAACCGGGAATTCAATATCTACACCGGATATCTGCTGGGAGAGAAGGTTTCCGTCTGCTCCACCGGCATCGGCGGCCCCTCTGCCGCCATTGCCATGGAAGAGCTGGCCGCCATCGGGGCGGATACCTTTATTCGGGTAGGCACCTGCGGCGGCATTGACCTGGCGGTGGAGCCGGGGGATCTGGTGGTGGCCACCGGGGCGGTGCGCTATGAGCATACCTCCCGGGAGTATGCGCCCATTGAGTTCCCCGCCGTGGCGGATTTCACCGTCACCGACGCCTTGCGCCGGGCCGGGCTTGCCCTGGGGCTGCGCACCCATCTGGGGGTGGTGCAGTGTAAGGACTCCTTCTACGGCCAGCATCAGCCGGAACGGATGCCCGTGGCCGGAGAATTGGCGGAAAAGTGGACCGCCTGGAAGCGCCTGGGGGTCAAGGCCAGTGAAATGGAATCTGCCGCTCTGTTCGTGGTGGCCGCCGCCTTGGGCGTCCGGTGCGGCAGCTGTTTCCATGTCATTTGGAACCAGGAGCGGGAGAAAGCCGGTCTGGATTGCGCCATGACCGAGGATACCAGCGCCGCCATCCGCGCCGGTGTGGAAGCGGTGAAACTGCTGATTCAGCAGCAGTAATGCTACCCCTTGGGGCTGCCGGAGTTGTGCTTCAGCAGCCCCAAGGGGCTGGTCTTCTGTACCGCAACCGGAGAAATTGGGCGAAACGTCCTAGTTTCCTGCCGGGAATTGTCGAAGATTCAGCACAATTCCAGGGTACAAATTGGGAAAAACGGTTGCCTTTGCCCTGGCGGAAATGGTATAATGCAGCTGTTTTCCCGTTGAACCGGCCGGTCAGCTGGCCCTTTCTCCATATGTTGTTCCGGCCAAAGCCGGAATTTCAGAAATGAATAAAAGTGAGGTACCTTCCGATGATTGCACATGGTAAGGAAATCAAGGTGTTCTGCGGCAATTCCAACCCTGACTTTGCCAGGGGCATCTGCGACGAGCTGGGCCTGAATCTGGGCCGGAGCGAAGTGAAGCAGTTTGCCGACGGCGAGGTCTCCGTCTCGGTGAACGAAACTGTCCGCGGCTGCGACGTATTCGTAGTCCAATCCACCTGCAACCCGGTGAACAACCACCTGATGGAGCTGCTCATCATGATGGATGCGTTCCGCCGGGCCTCCGCCGGGCGCATCACTGCGGTGATGCCCTATTTTGGCTATGCCCGTCAGGATCGGAAGGCCAAGGGCAGGGATCCCATCTCCGCCAAGCTGGTGGCCAACATGATCACCGCCGCCGGGGCTGACCGGGTGCTGACCATGGACCTGCATGCGGCCCAAATCCAGGGCTTTTTCGACATTCCCGTGGACAATATGCTGGGCGCGCCGGTATTTGTGAAGTATTATATGGAGAAGTTCAGCGAGGATAAGTATAACCACGACAATTTTGTGGTTGTCTCCCCGGATGCCGGTTCCGTGGCCCGGGCCAGAAACTTTGCCGCCAAGGTACACATGGATCTGGCCATTGTGGACAAGCGCCGGCAGAAGGCCAACTATTGTGAAGTGATGAATGTAATCGGCGATGTGAAAGGCAAGACCTGTATCCTCTTTGACGATCTGGTGGACACCGCCGGTTCCCTGTGCAACGCCGCCAACGCCCTGGTGGAGGTAGGCGGCGCGGAAAAGGTGTACGCCTGCGCCTCCCACGGCGTACTGTCCGGCCCCTCTTTGGAGCGGGTGGAAAACAGCTATATTGAAGAGCTGATGGTGCTCAACACCATCCCCATGCCTGCCGGATACACAGGCAAAAAGATCCGGCAGTTGGATGTGGCGCCTCTGTTTGCCAAAGCCATCAACCGGGTCTACACCGAGACCTCCATCTCCAGCCTGTTTTGATGTTTGGCAAACCCCAGTGGATTGTGGTGGGCCTGGGTAATCCTGGCAAGCAGTACCAGAGAACCCGGCACAATGCCGGTTTCCGCGCCCTGGAGGCGCTGGCCAGGCAGTGCGGCTGCCGGGTGGACAAGGGAAAGTTTCAAAGTTTGGTGGGTCAGTGCAGCTTCCAAGGGCTGTGGCTGGCCCTCCTGGCCCCCCAGACCTACATGAACCTGTCCGGAGACGCCGTGGCCCAGGCCGCCCGGTTTTACCATCTGCCGCCGGAGCGGGTGATTGTACTGTGTGACGATGTGTCCCTCTCCCTGGGCCGGTTGCGGGTGCGGGCAGAAGGGTCTGCCGGCGGCCATAACGGGCTGAAAAGCATCATCGCCCGGCTGGGCAGCCAATCTTTCCCTCGGGTGAAGATTGGGGTGGGGGATAAGCCCCACCCAGACTACGATATGGCCGATTGGGTACTGTCCGCCTTTTCCCAGCGGGATGAAACAATTCTTGACCCGGTATGGGACAGAGCGGCAGAGGCCGCGCTAACCATTGTCACCCAGGGGGTGGAAGCGGCTGCCAACCGCTTCAACGGCAAAGCCGATTTGTAACTTTGCGGGCCGGCGCTACCGGCCCGCCCCAAACCGCCCGGCAGGGCATTTTTTCATAACCGGCCAAAGGCCGGCCCCTATTTTTCGACGGAAAGCGGGAATTGCCTGCTTTCCGCGTTGCTGCGTGGAAGCGCAGCGGAAAGGATGGATGTGCATGGAGCTGCTGTTATCCGCGCTGAGAGCCCTGCCGGGCTTTGACGCGCTACTGTCGGCGGCAGACGCCGGCCAAGCCACGGCAGCCACAGGCCTGGCCCAGATCAACCGCAGCCACGTGATTGCCGCGTTGACCGCCCTGGGCAAACGGCCGGTGGCGGTGATTTGCCAGGACGATCTGGCAGCCAAGCGGCTGAAAGAGGATCTGCAGCTGTTTCTCGGCCAGCCGGCGGCGGTGCTGCCCAGCCGGGATTTGAACTTGTACGACGCCGCCGTTACCTCCCGGGACTGGGAGCAGCAGCGGTTAGGCCAGCTCTATGAACTGGCCCAAGGGCAGACCCGGCTGCAAATTTTTTCCTGGACGGCCATGAGCCAGCGAACCATGCCCCGGGCGGTGCTGTTGGATGCGTCTTTTTCCCTCCACCTGGGGGATACCTTGCCGGTGCAGGCGCTGCTGGACCGGCTGGTGCGCATGGGCTACCGCCGGGCGGATATGGTGGAAGGCCCAGGGCAATTTGCCCAGCGGGGCGGAATTCTGGATCTGTATTCCCCTGCCCAGAACCAGCCGGTGCGCATGGAATTTTTCGGCGATGAGCTGGACGCCATGGGCTTTTTCGATCCGGGCACCCAGCGGCGGACGGAGAACGTGGAAACGATCATGGTTCTGCCTGTGGCGGAAACCCAACCGGGGCTGCACCCCGGCGGCGAAGCCGGCCTGGCCGGGGAGCTGAACCGGCTCATTGCCCGGCAGCGCCGGCGGAAAACCCCAAACGAGCCGCTGATTGCCACCCTGACCCAGGACCGGGAAAAGCTGGAAGACGGGCGACTGCTTTCCGCCGCCGACCGGTATATGGCCCTGATCTACCCGGAAATGGCCACCGCCCTGGACTATGTGTCCCAGGATACGCTGCTGGTGGTCTGCGACCAGGGCAATCTCCGCCGGGCAGCCCGGCGGCGGATGGAGGAACTGGGCCTCCAGCTGGATAGCCTCCTCCAGTCCGGCATGGTGGCTGGGGAGCTGTGCGACTTTGCCTGGCAGTGGGAGGATTTCTGCGCCAACCTGTCCAACCGCCCGGTGGTCTACATGGATGCCTTTGCCGGGGCCGCCTATCCGGAGCAGCGCCTGCCCCAGGCACTGCTTACCTTCACCGCCAAGCAGCTGCCAGGCTACGGCGGCAGCCTGGAAACGGCGGTGTCGGATTTGGCCCACTACCAGCGGCTGGAATTTTCCAGCCTGGTGCTCTGCGGCTCCCGCCGGCGGGCGGAGCTGCTGCAGGGAATGCTGTCGGAGCGGGGACTGTCCGGCTTTTTGGCCTTCCCGCTGACGGCCATGCCCAAGCCGGGGCAGATCCTGCTGGCAGAAGGGGCGCTGCCCAGCGGCATGGAATATCCGGATATCCGCCTTGCGGTACTGTCCGAGGGACAGCTCCTGGCCCAGCAGGCCCCCAAGCCTAAGGCCAGGAAGACCAACCGGCAAAAGCTGGCCTCCTTTACCGACCTGTCCCCCGGGGACCTGGTGGTCCATGAGCAGTACGGCATCGGCCGGTTTGTGGCCATGGAGCAGCTGCGGGTAGACAAGGTAGTCAAAGACTATATCAAAATTGCCTATGCTGGGACAGATACCCTGTACGTCCCGGCCACCCAATTGGACCTGATCAGCAAGTATATCGGCGGCGGAGAGCAGGCCACGGTGAAGCTGAACAAAATCGGCTCCGATGCCTGGCAGAAGACCAAGACCCGGGCCAGGAAGGCGGCCAAGGACATGGCTGGGGAGCTGATCAAGCTCTACGCCGCCCGCCGGGGCCAAACCGGCTACGCCTTCTCCGCCGACACCCCCTGGCAGCGGGAATTTGAAGACAATTTCCCCTACCCGGAGACGGACGATCAGCTCCGGTGCATTGGGGAGATCAAAAGCGACATGGAGTCGCCGGTGCCCATGGACCGGCTGTTGTGCGGCGATGTGGGCTTTGGAAAAACGGAGGTGGCTCTCCGGGCGGTGATGAAAGCCGTCCTGGACAGCAAACAGGTGGCCATCCTGGCCCCCACCACGGTGCTGGTGCAGCAGCACTATCAGACGGTAGTCAACCGGTTCCGGGGCTTTCCGGTGAATATCGACGTGCTCAGCCGCTTCCGCACCACTGCCCAGCAAAAGCGTACCCTGCAAAATCTGCGAGCGGGGACGGTGGACATTGTGGTGGGTACCCATAAGCTGCTGCAAAAAGGGGTGCAGTTTAAGGATCTGGGCCTATTGGTAGTGGATGAGGAGCAGCGCTTCGGCGTATCCCACAAGGAGCGGCTGAAGGAAATGGCCAAGGGCATTGACGTGCTCACCTTGTCCGCCACCCCCATCCCCAGGACGCTGAATATGGCCCTGTCCGGCATTCGGGACATGTCCACCATTGAGGTTCCCCCGGCGGACCGGTACCCGGTGCAGACCTTTGTGATGGAGCATAACCAAGGCATCCTGGACGATGCCATCCGCCGTGAGCTTCAGCGAGGCGGCCAGGTGTACTACCTCCACAACCGGGTGGAGACCATCGACCGGTGCGCTGCCGCCATGCAGGAGCGGCTGGGCCCTGAGGTGCGCATTGCCGTGGCCCATGGGCAGATGGGAGAGGAGGCCCTGGGGGATGTGATGCAGGCCATGGCTGAAGGGGAAATCCAAGTGCTGGTGTGTACCACCATCATTGAAACCGGCCTGGACATCCCCAACGCCAACACCCTGATCATTGAAAACGCCGACCGCATGGGGCTGAGCCAGCTCCACCAGCTCCGGGGCCGGGTGGGCCGGTCCAGCCGGCACGCCTTTGCCTATTTTACCTACCGGCCGGATAAGGTGCTCACCGAAATTGCGGAGAAGCGGCTTTCCGCTATCCGGGACTTTGCCGAGTTTGGCTCCGGCTTCAAGATTGCCATGCGGGATCTGGAAATTCGGGGCGCCGGAAACCTGCTGGGGGCGGAGCAGTCGGGACACATGCTCTCCGTGGGCTATGACATGTATCTGAAGCTGCTGGACGAGGCAGTGCGGGAGGAGCAGGGCAAAGCCCCGGCGGAGCCGGAGTGCACCGCCGACCTGACCATCGAGGCCAGCATCAGCCAAAGCTATGTCCAGCGGGGGGAGGAGCGGATGGACCTGTACCGGCGGATGGCCGCCATCCGCAGCCGGGAGGACGCCGACGATCTGCTGGACGAGATCGTAGACCGGTACGGCGAGCCGCCCAAGGGCGTACTGAATCTGGTGGATGTTGCCCTCCTCCGGGCCATGGCCCAGAAGGCAGGGATTTGCGACATCCGGCAGAAAGGGGAAGAAATCAGCTTTACCCTGAATGCCCTGGATTTTCAGCAGGTGAGCCAGATCTGCGCCGGTCCCAAGTACAAAAACCGGGTATTCCTGTCGGCGGATACGAAAAAGCCCACCCTGCGGCTGACCTTGCCGAAGGGCGGGGATCCGTTAAGCCAGGCGTCAGAGTTTGTCCGGCAGTTTTCCGGCGGGACGGCGTAGGCCCACCCGGATTGCCGGCGATACAAGCCGGGCATCTTTCGTTCTCTGGGGGGCAGCCCCATGCGGATGCCGGAATGCCTTCCCTGCGTTAATTTGTTTTCCCTGTTTTATGGAGTAACACTGGGTTCAGCGCTACCGCCACCAGGAGCATGGCCAGCAACGGCCACAGGGCAGAACCCTGCCCGGTAATTAGCCGGTATGCCCACGTAGCGGGAAAAAGCTTTCCCAGGGCGGCAAGCGCCGGGGGCAGCAGCGCAATGGGGAACAAAATGCCGGAGAGCATAATCGACGGCAAAAAGATCAGCAGGGAAACCATCGGGGTTTTGGCCTGATCCTTAACCGCCAGGCCGATGACGCTGGCCACGCTCAGGGACACGGCGGTAAACAGGGCCAGGCCGCCAAAATACAGCCCCGGATGAGCAGGCGCCTCTGCGGAGAAAGCCACCGGCGCCGCCAGATACAATATCCCGCTCATGATCAGCAGATGGATATACCCGGAGAGATTGGTCAGCACCAGGCCCAGGCAATGGGGCACGCCGTTGGCCCGGTAGACCTTCTGCACGCCGGTGCCATAAATTTCCACCAGAGAGGGCGGCAGGCCAATGAGCGCCCCCATGGTCACCCCGAACACCGTCATGGACGGGATCAAGGCCCTCTCCGGTAAAGTGGCGGAAAATATCCCGCCCATCATGGCAAAAAACAGAAGCGGCACCAGGTAACAGGTGATGAGCATGGTCTTACTGCGGATGTCCAATTTCCATTGCAGGTAAACCCCGTACAAAAAGCCCCTCATGTTAAGCCCCCTTTGCAATTTGCATAAAGTGCTGCTCCAGGGAGCCCCGGCTCACCTGAATGTCCAAAACCGTCTCCCCTGCCGCCTGGACTTGTTCCAGCAGCTGGAGCAGGGTTTGGCCGATGTCATCCGTCTCCCGCCGCTCCGTTCGCCCCTGGGTTTTCAGGGTGATGGTATAGTGCTTCCCCAATTTTTCCGTGAGTTCCGCCACCGTACCCAGGAAGGCAATCTTCCCCTCCGCCAAAATGCCGATGCGGCTGCACAGCGCCTCCACCTCGGCCATGTCATGGCTGGCCAACAGGATGGTTTTCCCTTGGTCCCTCCACTGCCGGATCAGGGCGTGCAGCGCCGCCCGGCCTTCCACATCCAGCCCGGCGGTGGGCTCGTCCAGGCACAGGATATCCGGGTCCCTCAGCATGGCCAGGGCCAAATGCAGCCGCCGTTTCTGCCCAGTGGACATGGCGCCGTACCGTTTTTTCGCCAACTCCCCCATCCCCAGGGCCTCCAAAAGGGCTGGGTCTGCCTTTACCCGGTTCCACCCGGCAAAGAGCGCTATGGCCTCCCGCCCCAAGATATGGTCGGGCAGGGTGGCGGATTGGAGCTGAATTCCCAGTTTTCCATGGACGGCAATGCTGCCGCCGCCGTATTTCCGCAGTCCCTCAATGCACTCCAGCGCCGTTGTTTTTCCCGCGCCGTTTACCCCCAGAAGTCCGAAGATTTCCCCGGCGTTGACGCTGAAGGATACGCCTTGCAGCACCTGGTGGTTTCCATACCGCTTTTGCAGTCCCAAAACTTCGATTGCCCCCCTCATGGTTCATCCTCCTGCAACGGGTTTTCCCCCAGCCGGGAAAAGTAAACGTCCAGGGCCGGCCCGATAAAGGCGCTGGCCTGGGCCTGCTGCTTTGCCCACCGGCTGTCTGCCCCGGCGTTCCGGCCGAATGCCATCAGCTTGCCCAGAATCTCCATGTCCCCACCGGTAAAGGCGGTGATCATCCCCCAGTAGCGCTGGGCAAAGGCCTGGCCCTGGGGGCTATCCGGCGGGACGCCCTGGGCGTGCAGCCGGACGGCCTCCTCCTGTAGGCGGGAAAAGGCCTGCATAAACGCCATGCCGCTGTCCCGGTCAAACCGGCTGCGGATATGGTCCAGGGTTCGGCCGTCAAAGTATTTAATCAGCCAGTAGTAGTCGTTTTTCATCTCCAGGTTGATCAGAATATCCGCATATTTTTGGAAATCCACGGTTTGCATACTGAGCGCTTCGTTCCGCAAGGTTTCCAGCCGGCCTAAGGTCTGGGTCAGCCGGTCAATCTGCTCCCGGAGGGCAGCGGCCTGCTCCGCCAAAACCGCCGCCACCGCCCCGGGCTCGTCCAGGGGAATCAGCCGGTTCTTGATGTCGTCCAGGGAAAATCCCAGATGCTTTAAGGCCAAAATCTGATGGAGCTGCACCAGGTCCTTGTGGGTATATAGCCGCCGTCCCCCTTCGCTCACCGCCGATGGGGGCAGGAGCCCGGCCTTGTCGTAATACTGCAGGGTGCGGACGGTTACGCCCATTTTCTTGGCCGCCTGGCCAACTGTCAGGTAGTCTTGGGAAAGGTTAGGTTCCATTGCTTTATCGCCTCCGCTGCTCAGTATATATCATGACGCAACGTCATGAGCAAGGGATTTTTCCCCTGCTGCCTAGGAATCTGTGTTGCCTTCCCGGCGGTTCGGTGTTACAATGGCAAGTAGTCCAAAAAAGGAGTCCCATTATGCAGAGAGTGATCCGCATTTTCCAGAATTTTGCCAAGAAGGGCGACCTGGTATTGCTGTTTCTGTGCCTGCTGGCCACCGGGTTCGGCTGCGTGGTCATTGCCAGCGCCACCCATTATCTGGGCAGCAGCCGGTTTTTGACGGTGCAGATTGTGGCCACCGTCCTTGGCGTTCTGTTTTATATTCTGCTCACCTCGGTGGATGTGGACCTGCTGGCCGAGCGCCGGGAAATTTTGTTTGTGCTGGATGCGGCCCTGCTGCTGCTGCTCATCCCCTTCGGCGTGGATGGCGGCACCGGCAACCGGAGCTGGCTGGATCTGCCGGGTTTCCCCGTCAACATCCAGCCGGCGGAGATTTGCAAAATCATTTTCACCATCCTTCTGGCCAAGGTCATGCAGGTTCATCAGAGCCACATCTCCTCCCCCCGGGCGGTGCTGCCCATGGCATTTCACCTGATTTTTCTGGTGGGGCTGAACATGGCCTTGTCCGGGGATGCCGGCGTGACCCTGATCTTCGTGTTCATTTTCATGGTCATGGCCTACGCGGGCGGGGTAAAGCTCTGGTGGTTTTTGGGGGTGTTTGCCCTCATTGCCCTGGTTGCTCCTTATTTTTGGGAGAATTACATGCCGGAATACCAGAAAAACCGGATTCTGGTGATTTTTGACCCCACCATCGACCCGGACGGCCTGTCGGAGCGGTGGCACATGAAGCACAGCCTGCTGTCCCTCACCGGCGGCGGCCTCACCGGCCAGGGGCTGTTCAGCGGCAACCGCACCCAGGTGGGCGCCCTAAACGCCCAGCATACCGACTTTATTTTCTCGGCCATTGGGGAGGAGCTGGGTCTGTTGGGCTGCGCCTTCACCCTGCTTCTGCTGGCGGCGGTGGTGGTGCGGGTAATTCAGGTGGCGGTGAAAGCGCCGGATTACCTCAGCCGGCTGGTGTGCACCGGCATTGCCGCCGCCTTGATGTTCCAGATCTGCATCAATGTGGGCATGTGCCTGGGGGTGGTGCCGGTGATCGGCCTGACTTTGCCGTTTATCAGCTACGGCGGCAGCTCCATTGTCTCCACCTATCTGGCCATGGGTGTGGTGTCCAGCATCCACGCCCACCCCAATCCCGGCAGCCATAGCCGCTATATCCAGCCGCCCCGGTAAAAAATGTAGGATTGTCCATATGTCATTGCGAGCCAGTGCGCACACCTGCGGCAATCCGTTTCCCCGCAGAGAAGCCTGGCAAGTTGGCACTACTTTGGGCAAATTCGTGGCACTTTTCCGAATTTGCCTTAGGCACTGCCTTCCGCTACGCCCTGCCGCAAGAGTTACGGATTGTCCCGTCGCTTCGCTCCTCGCAATGACATGCAGAAACTTGCTGCCTGTCCGCATGGCAACTACGCTTTGCCGGGGAAAACCACAGTGCTTTTTGTATTCGCCGGGAAAAGTTGCGTTCTGCCACGCCCTGCCGCAGGGAGTACGGATTGCCGCGCCGGTATGCACACTGGCGCGCAATGCCAGGGAAGGGACGGAACCATCTGTCCCGCCCCTCTGCGCAATGATGGGCAAAAGGAACGGACGGCAGAAAAAAAGAAAAAAGGGCTTGACAAATGCCGGGAGCCGTGTTAGAATACTCCAGCGTTGAGGCCCACGGGCCTTCAACATAAAGAAGGGGTAACCCTTCCTCACGAGTTGGTGTTGATTGCGGTGAGGGTCCACCTGTTCCCATCCCGAACACAGAAGTTAAGCTCATCTGCGCCGACAATACTTTGCGGGCGACTGCACGGGAAGATAGGTAATGCCAACACAAA
>DVHJ01000007.1 GCA_018712145.1 Candidatus Faecousia faecigallinarum
GCAGACACTGAACCAGCTGCTGGCGGAGATTGACGGCTTCGACTCTTCTAAGGGTGTGGTTTGCCTGGCGGCAACCAACCGGCCGGAGGTGCTGGACAAGGCGCTGCTCCGGGCCGGGCGGTTTGACCGGCGGATCATTGTGGACCGGCCCAATCTTCAGGGCCGTCTGGATACCTTGAAGGTGCACACCAAAAAGATCCGGTTGGCGGATGACGTGGATCTACGGAAAATTGCCCAGGCCACGGCCGGCGCGGTAGGCGCGGACCTGGCCAACCTGGTCAATGAGGCAGCCCTGCGGGCTGTGCGGAAGGGCCGCCAGGCAGTTAACCAGGAGGATTTGCTGGTGTCCTTCGAGACCGTCATTGCCGGTACGGAGAAGAAAAACAGCGTGCTGACGGATATGGAGAAACGGATGGTCTCCTACCATGAGGTGGGCCATGCCCTGGTGGCGGCCCTGGAAAAGCACAGTCAGCCGGTCTCGAAAATCACCATTGTCCCCCATACCTCCGGGGCTCTGGGTTACACCATGCAGATGCCGGAGGAGGAGAAGTACCTGTCCACCAAGGATGAACTGATGACGGAGCTGCGCACGCTTCTGGGCGGGCGGGCTGCTGAGGAAGTGGTGTTCGGCGTGCAAACCACCGGTGCAGCCAACGATATTCAACGGGCCACCGACTTGGCCCGGAAGATGGTGACCCAGTTTGGCATGAGCGGCCAGTTCGGTCCCATGTCCCTGTCCACGGTGCAGAGCGAGTATTTGGAGGGCCAGTCCTATATGGACTGCTCCCAGGATGCTGCTGCTCAGGTGGATCGTGAGGTTCGGACCTTGCTGACCAAGGTGCTGGAGGAAGCAAAGGCACTGCTGTCTAGCCACCGCAACCTTCTGGATGAAGTGGCCCTGTACCTGCTGGCCAAGGAAACCATCACCGGCGACGAACTCATGCAGTATGTCAATGCAGACCAACAGAGTCTGCCTGCGGCGGATGAGGAATCTCATCCGGATGAAGAATAACCGGCGGATTCCCCGCCGGCCAAAGACGGGGCTGCCTCACTAAGGCGGCCCCTTTTTGACGCCCTTGTACCGGTGAAGGCCCTTCTGCCTGCCATTGCGCACCGCGTCCTTGTATCTGCCCCCACGCCTTTGTCATCTGCATACCACTGCGAAAACGTTCTTGTAACCGTAGCAGCACAACAATCTTTTGCCTGCCATTGTGAACCAGTGTGCATACTGGCTCACAATGACATGGAAAAACTTGCCCCGTACCTGCACAGTACCGGGGCCTTGCCGGGAAGCGTCTTTGTATGGTGGGCGCTGGTGGGCAGAAGCCGGCTGCGCTTGCCATAGGGCAACAGGCCGCCTGTACGGTCAGTACAGACGGCCTGGCTATCAAAATCAAACCACCATAATTTCACTTGTATACACACCCAAAGAACAAGCTGTGGCAGTACGATAATGATACAAATAAAAATTGATAAAATATAAAAATTAAAAAAAACAAAATGCAATCCACAAAATTCTTTATCTCCATTATACCAATGGCTGGGTAGATGTCAATGACTTGATGGTATTCTTAAGAAAATTTAAGAATTGCCGTCCTGTGGGGATTGCCAGTCTCTTCGGCGTGCCGGTGAAAAGCCTTGTTTCTTGCAGATTTCTGCAAATCACGGGCCTGCCCGGGCGCGGCGCACGGAAAACCGGCGTTTGCTGGGGGGCAGGGGGCCTGGTTTCACTTGCCGGAATAAATGTGCAAAAATCAACTTCCACGTTGACAACCGTTTCCGGCTGTGCTATCTTCTCCCCCGTCGAAAGTGAGGCTAGAAAATGAAGTGCTTTACTATCTACCAAAAGGCGGATCGCTGGCTCACCCGGTGGCTGTCCGGCTCCATTTTTACCTGGCAGCAGATCCTGCGCATGACCGTTCCCTACGTGTTGGATTCCCTGTCCATCATGCTTATTGGCATGCTGATTACCGCCCTCATCAGCAAAAACGGCGAGACTTCCGTGGCGGCTGTCTCGCTGGTGGGGCCAATTACCAACCTGGTGGTGTGTATGTTCAATGGCATTGGCGCCGGCGGTACCGTGGTGGTTGCCCAGTGCTGTGGCACGAAGGATCCGGAACAGGTGAGTAAGGCCAGCGGCCAGGTGATTTGGCTGACGGTGCTCATTGGCATTGTTTCCTGCTTGCCCATGCTGATCTTTCCTCGGGCGGTTTTGTTGGCGCTGTACCCGGCGGCAGAGCCTGCGGTGCTGGATAAAGCCAGCGTTTATCTGGCGGGCAGCGCCTGGTCCATTCTGCCGTTTACGGTGTATACCGCCATATATAGCGTTCTTCGGGGCATTGGGGAATCCAAGAAATGCCTGTTTCTCAGCGTAGTGATCAATGTGGCTTACCTGGTGTTTAGCGTAGTCTTCCTGAACTGGCTGAACCTGGACATTCAGGGCAGCGTGTACGCCCTAGTTCTGGCCCGGGTGTTGGGCGCCCTGGCGGCAGCGGTGGTATTGTTTTTCTGGCGGCCGCCCATTGCTTTTACGCTGCGGCGTTTGTTTGCCTTTGACCGGAAACTGCTGCGCTCTACCTTAAAAGTCAGCATTCCCTTCGGCATGGAGCAGATTTTCAGCACCTGCGGCAACATTGTTGCCGGCGTGTACATGGTACATTTGGGTACCACGGCCATTGCCACCAACTCCATCGCCAACTCTCTGTTGGGCGTCCTGACTGCTGCGGCTTCTTCTGCCGGGAACCTGGCCGTTACGGTGGTGGGGCGTTGTGTCGGCGCCGGAGAGCGGCAGGAGGCTAAGCGCTATGGCCGGTCCACGGTAATGATTAGCCTGTTGCTTCTGGCGTTGACGGCGGCGGTGTTTTATCCTGCGTTGCCGCTGCTGCTGCGGCAGTACAATCCCACGCCGGAGATTTACCGGATGTCTGTGCGGGTTTTGCTGATCAGTTTACCGGTTTTGTTGGCATTCTGGCCCATTTCCAATACCATGCCCTACACCCTGCGGGCGGCAGGGGATACCATGTTCCCCTCGGTGTTTTCCCTGGCGGTGATGTGGTGTGTGAATATTGGCCTGGGTTATTTGCTGTCCGTACACCTGGGCTTGGGCCTGATCGGCGTATGGATGTCCACCTGGCTTTCATGGACGGTACGTACACTGGGCTTTGCCTTGCGGTTCCGGGGAAAAAACTGGATTCGCAAAGCGGCGTTAAGCGGAAAATCATGAATCATGATTGCGGGGCTGTTGCAAGCCGTCTGACCGGATGCTTGCAGCAGCCCCGTCTTTTGGCGGACGATGCCTGCTGAAGCAAGAACGAATTTCCAATGTGGTTTTGCTTTGTATCAGAGCAGATCTTTTGTCTTCCTGGCAAGATAAAGCGGGATGTTTATGATCTCTCCGTCCATGCGGTATCCGCGCTTTGAAAAACGGATGGCATGTTCTGGATGATGCTCGGCAATATATCGTTTGAAGGAGGGCGCGGACTTGTCCTCGCCGCCCTTCGCCTCAATGGGGATGATTTCCGTGCCGTTTTGCAGCACGAAGTCTATCTCAGCGCCCTT
>DVHJ01000008.1 GCA_018712145.1 Candidatus Faecousia faecigallinarum
TTTCCGCCCCGGCAGAAAACTGCCAGGGCGGTTTTTCCACTGGGCGGGAGGAAATGCAGCATGTTTTTTCTAGCCGGTTTCCTGACTGATTTCCCGCCATTCCGACATATTAGATATTGCGGGCACAATCACAGGGAAAGGATGAAGCAGATGAAAAAAATGTGTTTTCGCATTGCGGCCCTGGCACTGTTGGCGGTAGTGCTGGCCGGTTCCGCCTTTGCCGCCCAGGTTCTGGTCCCGGTTGGGCAAGCAGTGGGGCTTGCATTGGAAACCGACGGGCTGACCGTGGCCGGATTTGACGAAGAACTGGGGCAAGGGGCAAAAACTGCCGGACTAAAACCCGGCGACGTGATTATCCAAGCAGATGGCCAGCCGGTTACCCACGCCGAGGCCCTGCGGGCCTTGACCCAACGGGCAAAGGAGCAAATCGTGCTCACCGTTTTGCGCAATGGCTGCGAAGAAAATTTAACCGTGCCCCTGCAGTCCGATGGTGCGAACAAGCGGTTGGGCGTATTGGTGCGGGAAGGCATCACCGGCGTAGGCACAGTCACCTACTATGATCCCAGCACCGGCGCGTTTGGCGCCCTGGGTCACGGCGTAGGTGACGGACAAGGCACCCTGCTCCCGCTGCACAGCGGCAAAGTATTGGCTGCCGAGGTGGCTTCCGTCAAAAAAGGCCGGGTAGGTACGCCGGGACAACTGATGGGGGCGTTTCAGGAGACGGAACAAATTGGCGAACTGTGCAAAAATACCCCTTGCGGCGTATTTGGCACATCTGCCTCCGGCTGGTCCGGCATCGCCCTGCCGGTGGCAGAAACCGAGCAAATGCATACCGGCCCCGCTGTGATCCTCTCTAACGTCTCCGGCACCCAGGTACAGGAATATTCTGTGGAGATTCTGAAACTCTATCCCGGGGAAAAGGCCTGCGGGCGGAATATGCTGCTCCACGTGACAGACCCGGAACTATTGGAAGCCACCGGAGGCATTGTCCAAGGCATGTCTGGCAGCCCAATCTTGCAGGACGGCAGAATCATCGGAGCGGTCACCCATGTTTTGGTCAACGACCCCACCACGGGATACGGCATTTTCATCGAAAACATGCTGGAAGCTGCGGCATAAAGGAGATTCGCCTTTGGCCAAAATAGCCGCCGTCCACGGAAATCAAATCGGGTAGGATGGCCCGTTGCGGAGCCGGCTTCTCACACCACTGTGCGTACCGTTCGGTACACGGCGGTTCAATCGCATCTGTGCAACTCACGAAGAGACTCGTATTGTGCCGGGAAATCATCGCCCCCGGCCAGTGCGAGTCTTTCGTTTGGCCTCTGTTTGGTATACTCGTCCGTTCCTTTCCGGCCCTTTCATGTAGTTTCTGTCCGTCAATTTGGGCGTTTGCCCGCCAGAGGTTCCTCGCCGCTGACTTCCAGCTTTTTTCAGGCTCCTCCTCGCGGTGGACACCTTTACTTTCCACTAACGCTGCCTGCCGCCCAGCGCGCAGCGGTCTTTCCCCCGCTTTGTTATCGTCCTTGCCGGGATCTGTCTAATCGAAAGCCAGGACCTCATCGCTGAGATCCTGGCGTAACTATTTTTTGCCTGTCTACTTGACTGGGCGCGGGTTCAGATATGCCCCAAGGGAGCGTTTCCCTGCACCATGGCCAAGCGCAAATAGCCCACGGTTTCATCCGTTCAGGCGGCGTAGGACGCTATACGCGTCAAACCGGGTATCCCGGGTGTCAGTAAGGAAAACCAGCTGCCAGGTAGGTTCCGCCACCGTGACAGCGTCAACCGTAGCTTCCAGCTGTTCCGGCAGCACCCCTTCCAAGTACAGTCGGGTTCTGCCCTGGGGCAGGGTAAATGCAGCTGTACCGGTAAAAGAGACAGCAAAAGTGTCGCCGGCACAGGCAGTCACCAGCTGCTGGGCCGCATCCTGCAAAATCTGGGCCTTGGAAGCGCTGGCAGAGTAGGCAATGGTCCCACTGTCCGGAATCCGGAAATCGGTAAACACCACCTCGTCAAAGCCCAGGCCCTGTAACTCCCGGCAGAGCTGGATGAGATGATCTACCACCATCTGGTTGGCCGGATCCAGCCAATAGCAGGATTCCTCGTCGGTCCACAGGGCACCGGAAGCCAGTGCTAGCCCACAGGACGGATTGTCCAGGGCAAAGGCCGAGTCCCGGAAAGCCGGCACCCGGGCAATGAGATACGCCTCCCCCTGGGCCAGGGTAGAAATCAGGCCGTCCATGGCAGAAATGTCCACCGCCGTGGACTGCTCACCGCCGGTCATTTGGGTGGAGTAATAGTAGTTTCCAAAAATGCTTTTTACATCCAGCATCACCGCCGTTCCCGGCTCCAACGCCGCCAGCTCTGCCGGCACCTGCTCCAGCTGCCCGGTGAGCAGCTCCGTGTCCACATACACCCCGGAAAGAGTCTGGCTCTGGACAGGCACAGTTTCGTCGGCAATCTCCAGCTCCATGGTGATCCGCTCCGGCTGGGTCACCTGACTCTCCGCCTTTTCCTCCAGCAGCAGCGTGGAGCGGTCAAAGGCAAAAACCACCCCGTCCCGGGTAAACACAATATACCGCTGGAGCCACACCATCCAGCAGATCCAGACCACCAGCAGCACCAGCGCTAGCATCAGCAGTCCAATCAGAATTTTCCGCAGGCGGGTCTTCGCCTGGTAGGATAGCATATCACTCCACCTCCCGCCGGGCCACCAGGCACCGCCACTCCCCCTGAGCCCGGGTTTCCAACACCGTCAGGCCACCGGAGGCCAATCCCCGGCGCACCTCATCCAGACGGGTGTACAAAATACCGGAGCAGATGACCAAGCCGCCAGGCGCCACAATTCGCTTCAGCACCGGACACAGGGCCAAGATCACATCCGCCACAATATTCACCAGCACCAAGTCAAAGCCGCTGCCCAGGGCGGCCAAGTCCGCCCCGCCGGCCGCCACATTCCCGGTGAAGGCACGGAATTGGCCGGGACCAATGCCGTTGTAAGCTGCGTTTTCCCGGGCCATGTCCTCTGCTTTGGGGTCAATGTCCACCCCTACGGCAGAGGCCGCCCCCAGGCGCAAGGCGGCAATGGACAAAATACCGCTGCCGGAGCCCAGATCCGCCACCCGGCTGCCGGGAGTGAGATAGGTCTCCAGGGCTGCCAAGCACATCTGGGTAGAGGGATGGGACCCGGTGCCGAAGGTGAGCCCCGGATCCAGGATCACCGGAATCCGCCCTTCTGCCGCCTCCAGGGGTAGCCAGTGGGGCAAGATACACAGCCGTTCCCCCACAAACTGGGGCGGGTAGTTGGCCTGCCAGTTATCTGCCCAGTCCGTCTCTGCCAGGGGGGTGGCAGAAACCGTCAATGGGCCAAAGTCCACCTCCGGCCGCCGGGCTTTCAGCCGGGCCAGGCAATCCTCAATCTCCTGCAACCGTTGGGAGACGCTGCCGTCCGCCTCCAGGTATAGGGTGATTTGAGACAAGCCGTTCAGGTGGCGCTCCAGTTCCTCATCAATATAATCCCAGCAGGCCCGATTCTCCGCCAGAAATTGGCGGTACTCTGCCTGATCGTCCAACACCAGGCTGTCATAGCCCAGGGCGGTGAGGGCATCCGCCGTCAACTGAATGCCCGCAGAGCTGGTTTTCACCACCACTTCCACGTATTGCACCTGAATCGCCCCCATTTGCAAAGTTTTCCTTATTTTACACGAAAACCACCGTCCTGGCAAGGGCTTGTTATTTTTTCCCGGAATTGCTATACTATGTGGTAGAAATCCCAAAAAGGAGCGTCTTTATGATTCCGTTTCAACGCCTGAACCTCTCCGACCGGCAGCGGGTCTACGACTGCTTTAACGCTGCGGGCCGTTCCGGCTGCGAGTATTCCTTTGTAAACCTGTACCTGTGGGGCCGGCAGCATGCCGCCTGGCTCCACGGCCATTTGGCGGTATTCTCCCACTTCTACGGCCACAGCATGTACCTGTACCCAGCGGGGCCGGGACCGGTGGAGCCGGTGCTGGAGGCCCTGCGGCAGGACGCCAAAGACCGGGGCATTCCCTTCCGCCTCACCAGTCTGGACGCCGCCGACTGCCGCACGGTGGAAGCCCTATACCCGGGACAGTTCAAATTCTGTCCGGACCGGGACAGTTACGACTATATTTATGAGATCGATCACCTGGCCGATCTGAAGGGCAAGCGCTACCAGCAAAAGCGGAACCACATCCACCGCTTTCTGGACGCCTGTCCCAACTGGCGGGCCGAGCCCATTTCCCGGGAAAACCTGCCAGTATGCCAAGCCTTCCTGGATCAGTGGTACAAACTGCGCTTGGACAGCGATCCCCACCAAAACTTCCATCTGGAACAGCTGGCCCTGCACCGGGCCTTCCAGCACTACGAGGCCTTGGGCCTGGAAGGGCTTCTGCTCTACCGGGAAGATACGGTTATCGCCATGACCATGGGCTCCCGCCTGTCGGACACGGTGTACGATGTGCATTTCGAGAAAGCCCTGGGAAACATTCCCGGGGACTACGCCATGATTAACCAGGTGTTTGCCCGGTGGGTACGGGAAAACCATCCCCAGATCCGGTACCTAAACCGGGAGGACGACCTGGGCCTGCCCGGCCTGCGGAAGGCCAAGGAATCCTACCATCCCGACATTCTCCTGGAGCAGTATTGGTGCGTGCTGCGGGAGGAAATGGATGAAGCTTAAATTTCGCTTGGCCAGGCAGGGAGATGTGGCCCAGATGCAGGCTTTGTGGGCGCAAGCCTTTGGCGATGATGGGGAATTTATTCAACAGTTTTTCCGCCTGGCCTTCTCCTTCAGCCGGTGCTGCGTGGCTGAGGTGGAAGATGGCCTGGCTGCCATGGCCCATTGGCTCCCCTGCGCCTGTGGAGATAAGCCCCTGGCCTACCTGTACGCCGTGGCCACCCGGGCTGATTGCCGGGGCCGGGGCTACGCCACGGCCCTGCTGGCCTTTGCGGAGGACACGCTCCGCCTCCGGGGTGTGCCAGGCCTGGTGCTGGTGCCAGGAAGTCCTGGACTGTTCAACTTTTATGGTAAATTGGGCTTTTCCCCCTGCTGCCCCCAGGCAACCATAGAAGCCCAGGCTGGCAGCAAAGCCGTTGCCCTGACGGCGGCAAACCCGGCGCAGTACGCCCTAACCCGGCGCACTCTCCTGCCTCCGGGGGGCGTAGAGCAAACCGGGATTTGTCTGGATTTCCAGGCCAGCCTGACGCCCCTGTACACCGGCGAGAATCTGGCGGTGGCCGCCGCCCCGCAGCCGGACGGGACCATATTTGCTCCGGAACTGCTGTGCCCCCAGCCGGCGGAAATCGCGCCGGGGATCCTGCGCACCCTGGGCGCAGCCCGGGGGGTATTCCGGACGCCGGACCCCGGAGGGACGCCCTTTGCCATGTTTAAGCCCCTGGCCGGCTGGTCCGATCCCGCACCGGCTTACTTCGGTTTCGCCTTCGACTAAATACCGCCAGCACAAGGGCCTGCTGCAAACGGAAATTTGCAGCAGGCCCGATTATTTGGCATTTGCCCTCTGATGGCCTGGCCGCGCCTGGCAAAGCAGTAGGCATATTTCACCGTTACGGTCAAAATCGTTACATCGTATTCCCGCCACGGCAGAACGATGGGGTTCGGCAAACTCAACCTTCTACCCCTCTGCGAGAATTACACCGCTTTCCCAATTTCCCTACTCCTTTCGCCAGGTAGTGCCCAATCCAGACAAATAGCCCCATGATGGCCAGATAGTCCAGAAAAAAGAAAATCAACGGCTCATTAAAATCAAAAAAGACAAACGGCGTGCGCAGGAACAGATAGCCGGGCATTCCCCGGTGGAAAAGCCCATATAGGCCGTATAGCGCAATGCAGGCCCCCAAAACCGGCAACCCAGGCCGGCGGGATCGTTTTCCCCTGCCCAGCATGGCCTTCCAATGAAACCCCAAATGCAAAGACAGCACCACAAAGCCCCAATCGGTGCAGAGCATATGCAACGTCCTACCCAAAGCCCGGCCGCTGCGGATGGGCAGGAAAGCAAATACCCGCCGGGAAATCAGCACCGCGCTGACAAAGGTGCCTAGCATCGTCAGAAAAACCAGCGCCGCCAACACCGTCTGCAAAATCCGTAGCGGCGGATATTTGCCCCGAAGCAGCTGCTTGTACCAGCGCCGGTTTAGGCCGTGATGGCATACAAAGAGCACAAGCATCCCCATACCCAACCACTCGTGGGCCGTCCTGCCAATTCGTTCAAAGGCCATCAACAGCATCAGTAAAATGATCATGGACACATCCACCAGGATTGTTGCCTTTCCCCTCATGTCCCCTGACCTCCGGTGGATTGGGTAAACGGCTTTTCCTGGCGGAGGATCCAGTCCAACACCGCTGTTTCCCCAAAGACCACATTGCCGCCGCCGTGGTAATTGCCGGTAATGCCCCGCTGGGCAAACCAGGCGGCATCCGGGGTCTGGATTTGCAGGACGCTTTCCAATTCTTCCTCCGGCCAACCTGCCGCGAGGTAAGCGTCCCGCAAGCCGTTGTAGGCGTCCCAAGCCCGCTGCACGCCGTAATACTCATCCCCCTGGGCCATGAAAATGTACACCGCCACGCCATGCTCCGCAACCGGGGCATATTCTCCGTCCCACTGGGCAGCGCCATGGAGATATGCCGCGTACAGATCAGGCCGCAGGGAAACCGCCTGGGACATCGTCTCCCCACCGGCAGAGTAGCCTGCTGCATAAACCCGGTTCTCTGCCACGGAAAAGTTCTCCAAGAAATACTCCGTCAGCGCAATGGCCTGCCGGGCAGAAGTCTCCCCCCAATCGGTGAGTTGGGCGGAGACCACAATCATGTCCTCCGGCAGCCCTGTCCAGCAGAGGAAACCCTGCCAATCCAAATTGGCGCCGGAGGAATCCTCTCCAAACCACATCATATCATAGCCAGGCATCACCATCATCAGGGGATATTGCTCATTGGGGTCATACCCCTCTGGCAGATAGTAGCTGTAATAAATGGTTCCCATCTCGTCCTGCAGAATCTGCTCCGGGATAAGCCCCGTCTTCGCTGCCGGAAGGCGTTCCGTGGTGACGGGGGGCAGAGTGGAAACCGTTGTCTCCACCGGCAGCGTTTCCCCAGAGGCGCCGGCAAAGCCGCTAGGCAAGGCTTGCTGCCCGGGAACTCCACAGGCGCTCAAGGCAGTTGCCGTCAACAGCGCCGCCAGGCTGGTTCTCATTCGTAAATCGTTCACCGGTTTTCCTCCATTTCAGGGAATTTCCATGGCCGCCAGGGAGCGGATTGCGGCCTGTGGTTGCTGGGCAGCAAATTGCCACTTTGCCCTTGGCTGGGCGCACTGCCGTTATGGCTACTTCTGCCCGTCCACGTCCGGCACCATTTCCACGTACCGCTTTAGCAGTTCGGGGGTGCTGGTGTAGTAACGCTTCTGCTGATCCATGGCCCCGATTTTGGCCATTTCCTCATCCGTGAGGGAGAAATCAAACAGAGCGAAATTGTCCCGGATATGCGCCGGATTCTTGGAGCCGGGAATCACAATGTTCCCCGCCTGAATATGCCAACGCAAAATGATCTGGGCGCTGGATTTGCCGTACTTCTTCCCTAGCCCGGCAAACAGGGGCTCCTGGAGCAAAGCCTTATCCCCATGGCCCAGAGGATACCATGCCTGAATCACCATGCCTTCCCCGGCAAGGAATTGCTTCAGTGCCTTCTCCTGGCCGTAAGGATGCACCTCAGTTTGCAGAACGGCGGGCTTCACCTGGCACACATCCAAAATTTCCTGAATCTGAGCTTGGTTGAAATTGGATAGGCCAATGGCCCGCACCTTCCCCGCTTTGTAAGCCTCCTCCATCAGCCGGTACCCGGTCAGATAGTCGCCAGCAGGCTGGTGAAGCAGCAGCAGGTCAATATATGCCGTATCCAGCCGGGCCAGGGTCTTATCCACAGCATCGGCCTGTCCGTAAAAGCTGGGCCACAGCTTGGTCTCCAGGAAAATCTCCTCCCGGGTCAGGCCGGACCGCTTCATGGCCCGGCCCACCGCCTTCTCGTTCACGTAGGCGTTAGCGGTATCAATGAGCCGGTAACCACAGCCCAGGGCATGGAACACCGACGCCTCCGCCTCGTCGGGGGTCAGCAAGAAGGTGCCAATCCCGGCCATGGGCATTTGTACGCCATTATTTAACGTTGCATATTTCATCATCAATTCCTCCTACTAGAAATATTATTTTGGATAATATTCGTTCCACCAAATACCGCCGACATTTGCATGTGGTTGAGGGCCTCGTCCAGCGTCTTCTCCTCTTCCGGGGAAAGGTAAACCTGGGCGGCTCCGGCATTTTCCTGCATCCGCTCCACCTTCCGGGTACCAGGAATGGGGACGATCCAGGGCTTCTTGCACAGCATCCAGGCCAGGGAAATCTGAGCGGGGGTAGCATTTTTCTCTGCGGCCATGGTGCGCAGCATCGACAGCAGCCCCTGGTTCTGGTCGATGGCCTCGCTGGCAAACTGGGGCATAGCCGCCCGATAGTCGGTTTTGGGATCGAAGGAGTCCCCCTTGCCGTAGCGGCCGGTGAGAAAGCCGTTGGCCATGGGGGAAAAGGCCACCAGGCCCACCCCCAACTCCTCCAGGGTGGGAAATAAGGTCTCGTAATGCCGGGCCATCATGGAATAGCGGTTCTGCACCGCTGTCACCGGGCAGACCTGGTGGGCCCGGCGGAGGTAGTCCTCGTTTGCCTCAGAGATACCCCAGTGGGTGATTTTCCCCGCCTGGATCAGCTCCGCCATCACGCCGGCCACCGTCTCCGGCGAAACCGCCGGATCAATGCGGTGCTGGAAGTACAGGTCAATGTGATCCACACTCAACCGCTTTAGCGAACCATCTACCGACCGGCGGATGCTCTCCGGCCGGGAATCCGGGATCAGGGGCAAGGGCACCTTGCCGCTTGCAAAGTCGAAGCGCAAGCCAAACTTGGTGGCAATGACCACCTGCCGCCCCGCCAGGGCCTTGCACACCAGTGTCTCGTTGGCGTGAGGATCTGCTGGAGTGCCGTAAACCTCGGCGGTGTCGAAAAAAGTGTAGCCCAAATCCACCGCCTGACGTAACAGGCGAACTCCTTCCCGCTCCTCTATGGCTGCGCCGTAGGCGTGGGAAAAGCCCATGCACCCCAGGCCCAGAGCTGAGACACGCAAGTCCCGGCCCAACTGTCTTTGATTCATCCAATCGCCTCCACGCCGGATTAAAGCCGCCGTCCCGCCTGGTAAGCCTGATCCATGGCGGCGGTTTCTGTCACGTCTCCTTTTTGATAGACACCAGCGCCGTAAATCACGTCCCGTACCTTCGCCCCCGGCAGGCAGTCGGTAAAGCCCCGCAGGCCGTCTATGGTGCGCTCCATTGCCCTGGCCCCGGCAGCAGCGGTGGCAATGAACACAAATTCCTTATTCCGAATCTCGGTGTACCGGGGCAGCGTACGGTCAATCATGGTTTTCATCTGGCCGTCCATGGCATAAAAGTACACCGGCGTGGCCAGGACAATTACATCGGCGGCAATCATTTTCTCCAGCAACTGGGTCATATCGTCCCGTTGCACACAGGCCCCGGTGCCCCGGCAGCCATAGCAGGCCCTGCAGGGGGCGATGTGCAGATCCCGGAGGTAAACTTTCTCCGCCGTATTGCCTACCTCTTCCGCGCCGCAGATCAGCGCATCGCACAGCAGATCCGAATTGCCCCCCTTCCGGGGGCTTCCCGCCAAAACCAACAGATGCATATCTATCTTCTCCTTTACTGGCCACCGAATATTCCCGACAGCCATTGATCATAGGTTGAAATCCAGCCGCCGCCTGCCCCAAACCCATGGGGCAGGCCGTCCAGCTGCAGCCGCTCCACCGGCACGCCGGCTTCCCCCGCCGCTGCGGCGTTGGCCAGAAACTGGTCATAAAACCGGTCCCGGGTACCATAGCAGTAAAACGTGGGCGGCAGGTTCCCGGCGCGCAGCAACTCCACATCGGTGGTGCCTACGCTTAACCGGCCGTAAAAGGCGTAAATCATGCCGCAGGCAGCAGCGTCAGCGGATAGAGCATCCAAGGCATCCGGCTGGTAGTCTGGGTCCAACGCGGTGGGAAGCGTATTCCCAGCAAAGTGCAGAAGCATTTCCCCGCTGAGAATACCACCGGCTGAGAACCCCATGACGGCAATATCCGCTTCGTCAATTCCGTATTCCCTGGCATGGGCGCGGACAAACCGCACGGCCCTAGCCAGGTCCAGCGCCCCTTCCTGTTGGGTATAAGGCCGCAGCCGGTAATCCACCACAAAGCTCTGGTAACCCAGGGCACTGAGGGCCTCCGCCACCTCCACCCCCTCCGGCTGGTCACTGCGGAACTGGAAGGCGCCGCCAGGACAGATGAGCACCGCCCCTTTAGGCTCCATTCCCTCCGGCACTGGATAACTGGTGATGTAGGGTCGGAAGTCCGGCTCGTCAAAATAGCCGCCATGATTTACGGTGTACTCAGTCTGGGCAGGGGCATTCCCCAGTTCCCAGAGGTAGAGTACCTGCAGCTGAGCCGGCGTCACTGTGGCCGTAGCCACTGTATTGCCCGGGCCGGTAACCGAAGCCCCTTCGCCGGTAACCGTTTGGGCCCACCGGGTAATTTCCTCCGTATCCGCAGGAAGAGCCAGAAGGCTTTCCCCCAGCAGCGCCCCGGGCTGAAGCTGGGAAATGGCGGCAAATATCCCGGCCGGGTCAATCTCTTCACCAGTGACAAAAGGATAGATGGTCCTGGCTCCCAGGTCATTTTCTCGCAAAAAATCTTGGAGCTCCTGGGGCAACCCGCTTTCCTCCGCCGCAAAGCCCAGCAAAACAACGGCATAGGCAGAAACTTCCACCGCCGTCCCGGATTCGATCCGGTACACATCGCTGCCCAACACCTCTGCCAGGCGGTTGGCCGTCTGCTCCACCGCCGGGTCACCAGGGACATAGGCAATGAGCGTGGACGGCTTCCGCTCCGGTCCGGCAGGTTTGGTGGCCGCTGGTTCAGTGGTTGCCGCCGGTTCCGGCCCGGAGCCGGCAGAGGGGAACCTGCCAGGTTCCCCGCTACAGCCGGTTAGCCCCAAAATCAACAGCAGGGCCAGTAGTAACCGCCCCATGGGTTACGATAGATCCAGGCTGTCCAGCCATTCCTGCACATCTGCCTGATCGACGCTGGAGCGGAACCGCTGGCCCGTCTGCCAGTCTCCGGTTCCAGCCAATTCCGCCAGCAGTTCGCCGCTCTCCCCCAAACCGGAGCTGGAAGAAGTGCAGAAAGGAATGACTGTTTTTCCTGTGAAATCGTTTGCTTCTACAAAAGTATTTACCGGCCAGGCAGCAATGCCCCACCAGATGGGATAGCCGATAAACACAGTGTCGTAGCTGTCCCAGTTGTCTACTGTATCGGCAACCAATTCCACATTGCGCAGGTCTTCGTTATAATACTCTTGGGAGACCCGGCTGTTATCATTGGTCCAGTCCAAATCCTCGCTGGTGTAGGGATCCGCCGGCTCCAAAGCGAGCAGGTCGCCGCCGGTAAGTTGGGCAATGTAGGTTGCGGCTTCCGCAGTATTGCCGGTAGCGGAAAAGTACACCACCAGGGTGCCGCCGGTCTGCTGAGCCGCCGGGGTGGTCTCCGTCGTTTCTGTCGTTTCGGTGGATTCGGGGATGGTCTCCTCCGTGGCCGGGATGGTCTCCAGCGCTTCCGTGGTTTCTGAATCGCTAGGCACTGGCGGTTGCTGGGTGGGCCGCTGGGCACAGGCGGCGAGGCCGAAGGCCACCGCCAAACTCAAGGACAAAGCAATCATCTTTTTCATGGGAATTTCTCCTTTTGATTGGATTTTATTGATAACATTCCTGGAAAATTTCCAGAATTTCTTCGTGGGTCATCTGCCGGTAACTGCCTGGGGAGATGGCGCAAGATCTGGCAATCTCGTTAAGCTGCTCCTGCCGGACGCCCAGGGCACGCAGGGTGGTGGGCAAGCCCAACTCCCGGATGAACGCCGCCAAGGCGTCGATCCCTGCCAAGGCAAGTGCTTCATCGGATTTTCCCTTCCGGGCAATGCCCCAGACATTTTCCGCAAACCGCACAAATTTGGGCAAGCCATCCCGATAAATGTGCCGGTAATATACCGGGTGCAGCACCGCCAGTCCACAGCCGTGGTTGCAATTGGTATAGGCACCCAGCTGGTGCTCCATATTGTGGCACTGAAAATCACAGCGCTTGCCCATTTTAATGAGCCGGTTCTCCGCCATGGTGGCGTCCCACATGAGATTACTCCGGGCGGTGTAGTCCCGGGGATTCTCCATGGCAACCCGCAGGTTTCGGATGACGCTTTTCATCAGGGCTTCCATGATATCATCGGAGACGTTATCCCGGTTCGGTTCGCTGAAATAGGTTTCCATGATGTGGCTCAATATGTCAAAGCCACCGGAAACCATCTGGCTTTGGGGCACCGTGTAGGTATACGTGGGATCCATTAGAGCAAACCGGGGGTTGAGTTGCGGATAATCCCGCCCGGTTTTGACTCTCTTTTCCTCGTTGGTAATCACAGCTCCACCGTTGCACTCACTGCCGGTGCCGGCCACGGTGACAATCACTCCCAGAGGCAGCGGTTCAACCGCAATGACGCCAGGCCTTGCCCAAAAGTTGTCCCAGATGTCCCCGTCATACCGGGCGGCCAGGGAGATAGCCTTGCTGCAATCCATGACGCTGCCGCCGCCCACGGCCAGGATCATCTCTACGCCCCGCGCCCGGGCCAACTTCGCCCCTGCCTGAACTTTGGCATAGGTGGGGTTGGACATAATGCCGGGGAATTCCACTACGGTTTTCCCGGCGTCGCGGAGGATTTCTATGATCTCATCGTATACGCCGCTGCGCTTGATGGATCCGCCGCCATAGGCCAGCAGAATGGTGTTTGCCCCTTTCGTCAAACAGGCCAGATATTCCTTTACGCAGCCCTTGCCGAAATACACCCTGGTGGAATTTTGAAAAATAAAGTTGTTCATGATTACGCTTCCTTTCCGATGGGTTAACCCATCATCTGTGCTTCCCAAAAGACAACCGCTTGATTAATCCACCCCTCCGCCACGGTGCCGGTGCCCAGGCCAAAGCCGTGGGGCAGGTCGGGATAGTGGTGGAATTCTGTGGCAATGCCCAAGCCGTCCAACGCCTGCAAGCGGCGCTCCATGGTGTGCCAATTGGCAATCCCATCGCTTTCCCCCACACAGGCAAAGGTGGGCGGGTCATTTTCCGTGTAATCGGTATGGCCGGTGTACTGCATGATCACCGCGCCGGGCCGGGGCAGGTCATCCCCGCCAAAGGCCGCCGGACCATAGGAGCCCAACCATGCCGCCATCCGCGCTCCCGCGGAGCCACCCCAGAGGCTGTAGCAGCCGGTGTCCACTTCCAGCTCCTGCGCATGGGCAAAAATAAAGCTGATGGCCCTGGCCAGGTCTTCACAGGCAGTCTGGGCGCCGGGGCGGTAAATGAGCGCAAAGGCGTTATACCCCTGCTTAGACAGCGTCAGTGCATGGGGAAAGCTGTCCTGCATAGCGCCCACGTAGGCAAAGCCGCCGCCGGCATTGCACAGGGCGAATTTTTCCCCAGGATTCCCTTTGAAGAAAAACAGGCCGGTGTCTGCCTTGCCGGGATCTTCCGCTTTTTCCTCGTCTGTGTAGATGTCGTAGAAAACCGTCTCCCCAGCGTTTGCCCTCTGCCACAGGGTGTTGACAATTTCTACCGTCTCATTGGGGTCAATGTTGTTGTACCAGGTCAGCCGCAGTTCACCCAAGGTGCTGCCGCTGTAATACCGGCTGTCTACCGGGAACAGCAACCGCCCGGCGTCTCCAAACACCGGATCATCCATCACCGCCTGGATGCTTGTATTGGCGTCAAAGGGTTCAGTCACTTCCTCTGCTGGTACAGAATCCACTGGCACCGCCGGCGCAGAACTTTCCGGCGCAGAATCCGCCCCCGGCAGTGGCGCTTTCCCCTGACTGCGGCAGCCTGCCAGGCAAAGGAGGATACACAGTCCGGCAGCCAGACATCCGTTCCCCTTCATCGTTGATCACCCGCCTTTCTTGTTGCCCTAATTATATAAAAATCGAGACCTCCTAGGAAGTCTCGATTGGTTGTGCAGTATTTACTTAAAGGTTATTACTCTTGGTTGCCTTCGCCACTGCTTGGAGGAACCGCTGCACCACCGGCGACGGCGCAGGCGAATGGAGCAACCCATAGGGAATGGTATATCCCCAATCCACCGGCAGAATTTTCAGAAGGGGGTGGACATACTGCCATTTTTCCACTGCCATCAGCACGCAATTGTTGTTCTCGCACTGGTTAAAGGCATTCACGTCGTAAAAGGAAAAATCCACAATCTGAATTTGGGGATGATTTTTCCACAGGTCATCCCGAAGCAGGTCCACATAGTGGCTCCAATCCCGGCGCATGAGCATCAGTTTTTCCCCGTACAGGTCCGGCACGGTAAGCCGGTCCTGCCGGGCCAGGCGGTGGTGGACGGACACGGCGCAGCAGATAGGTTCCCGGGAAATTTCCAGCCCGGCACACTGGCGCAGGTTCAACATAGTCTCGTCAAAAATTCCCGCCACCACATCAATGTTCCGTCCAAGATTCGCCAAAATTTCCCGGGCATTTTCCGGCGTGTTGTCAAAAGGAACCAATTGAAATTTTGTGCCTGGGCAATTCTCCTGGAGCTTCGGCCAAAGATCCACCAGCACCTGGGCCGGAGTCATGGGGGAGGTGCCAATCCGGATCACCTCGCCGCTATTCTCCATGGCATTTTTGGCCCGGGTCACCGAATCCTTGCAATACTGGATGATATACTTGGCATCCTGGGTCAAGGATTTCCCCGCCTCAGTAAGTTGCAGGCCCCGGTGGGTGCGGACAAAGAGCCGCACGCCCAGGCTGCCCTCCAGCAGATTAATCTGCTTGATCACCGCCGGCGGAGAAATACACAGCTTCTCCGCCGCACGGTTAAAGCTGCCAGACTCAGCCACGCACAAAAAGGTCTCCAGTTGTGGGTTATACATGGCAATCACTCCGGTCTGCGATGGGACTGGCATTAAACACTACGCCGCATATGCAGGGAAAATGGGGCGGTCTTCTGCAATGACATCTGTACACCTGGCAGGTTTGTGCGCCCCCGTCCGGTCCCTATCCGTTCTCCAGGGGTTTCATGGTGGGGAAGAGAATCACTTCCCGGATGGTATCCTGGCCGGTGAGAAGCATGACGCACCGGTCAATGCCAATGCCCAGGCCGCCGGTGGGGGGCAGGCCATACTCCAAGGCAGTGATGTAATCCGTATCCATCATACCAGCCTCGTCGTCCCCCTTCTCCCGCAGCTCCACCTGCTTCTGGAACCGGGCCTTCTGGTCTATGGGATCGTTCAGCTCAGAGAAAGCGTTGCCCATCTCGCTGCAACAAATGAACAGCTCAAACCGTTCGGTGAGCCGGGGATCTTTGGCCGACCGTTTAGCCAAGGGAGACACGTCAACCGGGTGCATGGTGATGAAGGTGGGCTGAATCAACTTCTCCTCCACCTTCTGGTCAAAACACTCGTACAGGAAATTGCCCCAGGTGTGCTCCTTCTCCGGTCCAAGTTCTACCCCAACCGATTTGGCCAGGGCTTCCGCCTCAGCGTCGGTACTGGCGACCATAAAGTCTACGCCCAGGTACTGCTTCACCGCTTCGGCCATGGTGAGCCGGGGCCAGCCTGGGGTAAGGTCCACCTGATGGCCCAGCCAATTCAATTGATAGGTACCCAGGATCTCCTTGGCCGCGCCGGACAGTAGCGCCTCAAACAGATCCATCATATCCTGGTAGTCAGCATAGGCCTGGTACAGCTCCACGGTGGTAAACTCCGGGTTATGCTTAGGGTCCATACCCTCGTTCCGGAAGATCCGGCCAATTTCGTACACCCGGTCCAGGCCCCCCACCACCAGCCGCTTTAGATGCAGCTCCGTGGCAATACGCATATACATATCAATATCCAGGGTATTGTGATGGGTAATGAAGGGGCGGGCAGTGGCGCCGCCAGAGATGGTGTTCAGCACCGGCGTCTCCACCTCCATATAGCCCCGGTTATCCAGGAATTTGCGAACGTAGGAGATGAACCGGGAGCGGATGGTGAAGGTGCGGCGCACCTCCGGATTCATGATCAGATCCACGTACCGCTGGCGGTACCGGGTCTCCAGATCCGTCAAACCATGGAACTTCTCCGGCAGGGGCAACAGGGATTTGCTCAAGAGCACCGCCTCCCGAACCCGGACAGAAATCTCCCCCTTTTGGGTGCGGAAGACATCCCCTTTCACCCCCACAATGTCGCCAATGTCATTTTTCCGGAAGCGGACGTAATCCTCCGGGGAGGTCATCTCGTCCTGCCGGACGTACAGCTGAATCCGGCCGGCATGGTCCTGCAAATCGCAGAACATCACCTTGCCCATGCCCCGCTTGCTCATGAGCCGGCCTGCCAGGGAAACCGGCTTACCCTCCATCTGGTCAAAATTTTCCTTAATCTGGGCGCTATTGCTGTCAAAAATAAACTTGGTTTGGGCGTAGGGATCCATTCCCTCCGCCTGAAGCTGAGCCAGCTTTTCCCGCCGGTTGCGAACCTGGTCGCTGTAAGGCGCATCAAACTTTTCCATAGGTACCTCTCTTTACCGGTAGACCCGGAGAATCTTGGCGGAAAACCGGCCGGCAGGCGCCTCCACCGTTACCGTATCCCCCACAGTTCTCCCCACCAGCGCACGGCCGAAAGGGGAATCATCAGACATTTTGCCCTGCATGGGGTTAGCCTCTTGCGACCCAGTAATGTGAAATTCCATAATCTGGCCCGTAGACTGATCTTCAATAACCACGTTGCAGCCCAGACTGATCACACCGCTGGCTTCCGCATCGTCGGCGATGACCACCGCATGGGCCAAAATGTCCTCAATTTCCGCAATGCGGCCAAAGAGCTTAGCCTGCTCGTTTCTAGCCTCGTCATACTCGCTGTTTTCCGACAGGTCGCCCTGGGAGCGGGCTTCTTTGATATCCTCTACCACTTCCTGCATGCGGGTAGTTTTCAGATAATTCAGTTCCTCTCCCAGTTCCTTCACTCTGTCGGCGGTCAGCTTAAATTCTTTTGCCATATTTATCCAGTCCTTTCACCGGTTGTTGATGTGGTTGCCGTGATTTCTAAAACAGCGTAACCATTGCATGTATGGGCAAATGCGTAGTCAGCTGCAGATTTACCCCTTTGGCCAACGCAGAACGATTATAGAAGATTTTTTCCTAGCCGTCAAGGAGATTCTGCCAGGGCGGAAATGGCTGCTTGGATCTGGGGATCCTCCTCAGGGTCCACCTCGCCATAGTAAATGGCAGCATAGGTATCCTCGTCCACCTCCACGGGAAGATCCGGGGTAATGCCCACCCCTGCCAGGCTCACCCCGTTGGGGGTGTAGTATTTTCCGGTAGACAGGGCCACCGCAGAGCCGTCGCTCAGGCGGATAGTGTTCTGAAAATACCCCTTGCCACAGGTCTGCTGGCCCACCACCAAGGCATAATCATACTCCTGTAAGGCTGCGGCAAAGAACTCGGCGGCGGAATAGGAATCCCCGTTGACCAGCACCGCCATGGGAATTTCAATGTGATCCGCATCAGAATTGTCCACCTCCGTCTTGCCGTCATAGGTCTCGGAACGGAACAGGGGGCCTTCCGGCAGGATATAGTCCAGCAGCTCAACCAGCTCGGACTTATAGCCGCCGGGGTTAAAGCGAACGTCAAAAATGATGCCCTCCACCCCCTGTGCCATCAGAGCGTCAATGGCGGCGATGGTCTCATCTGCGCAGCGGGCCTCAAAGTTGGCGATGGTGATCAGGCCGTAGCCGGAATCCAGCACTGTAGCGGTAGCCACCGGCACCTGCACCTGGCGGCGCTCCACGGTGAAGGCCAGCTCCTGGCCGTCCCGGTTCACCACCAACTCCACGGTGGTGCCTTCCTCTCCCCGCACCAGGTTTCGGGTTCCGTCCTGGCCCAATTCAGCACAGTTTTGTCCCTCCACCTCCACCAGTACATCGTGGACCTGGAGGCCCGCTTCCTCCGCCGGACTACCAGGGGTGACCTCTACCACAGCAAAACCCGCCGGCTCTTCGTTGGCCGTAATGGTGATACCAATGCCCACGTAGGCATTCTGGGACTGCTCCACATAGGACGCATAGTCGGCGGCGGAGATATAATAGCTCCACCGGTCGCCGGTGGCGGTAACCATGGCCGAAGCCGCTGCATCCTCCAGGGCAGTCATATCCGGCTCTTCAATGAAAAATTCGTCAATCACCGCCGCCAATTGATCCAACTTGGAGGAATCCGCCGCCGGTGCGCCCAGAATGCCCCGGTTCAGCAGATACGCCATGGTCAAGGTGGAACCCAGCAGAACAGCCGCCACATAAGTCAGTACTTTTACAAATTTATTCACCAATGATTCCTCCCAAAACACGGCAACCACAGCCCCCAGCGGGCCAAAGGCACCGCCAGAAGCTGTGGAAAACATGCCATGTATCAAACAGTCTCCCCGTATTTACCGGGAATCCCCAGCAACGGAAAAATTCCTTAAACATAGTTCATGGGGTTAACTGAGCTACCATTGTAGTAGATGGAAAAATGTAGATGCGGGCCTGTGGACCAACCGGTGGAGCCCACATAGCCAATGACCTGTCCCTGGGTCACATAGTCCCCGCTAGAAACCACAAAATGGGTCATATGTGCATACAAAGAGGAGTAGCCATCCCCATGATTGATGGTTACGCTATAGCCGTACACATCGTCGTAACCGGCATCGGTAACCGTACCGCTGCGGCTGGCATAGATCGCCGTGCCGGAACCGGCGGCAAAATCGGTACCATGGTGGAAGCTGCGCTGACCGGAAATGGGATTAATCCGCCAACCGTAGGCGTCGGTAATGGACACCCGGTAGGGCAACGGATACAGCCACCCGGAAGAAGACGCACCGCCAGAACTGCTGCCGCCCTCGGAGCCGGCGTTGCCATTCCCCCCGCTGGAGCCGGAATTATTGTTATTGTTGGCCGCAGCTTCTTCCTCCCGACGGGCCTCCTCCTCGGCTTGGAGCGCCTCGGTGTACTCCTGCTCCTTTTGGGCAATGCTAGCAGATAACTCGCTTTCCTTTTCCTCATACTCGGCATAATAGGCCTGGAGTTCAGCAGTTTTGTCGTTTAACTCATCTAAAATCTGGGTAGCCTCGGCGCTTTTGGCGTCCAGTTCCGCCTGACTTTCACTCAAGGCAGTGCGCTGGGCATCCAACCCCGCCTTTTCCTCCGCCAGTTCCGCCTGAGCGGTTTGGATCTCCTGGGCAACCGCGTTCAGCTCGTCCAGCATTGCTTGGTCGGCCCGGGCGATATCCGCCATCAGGCTCACGTTCCCCAAAAATTCGGAGAAACTCCTGGCCCGGAACAGTACCGACCAGTAGGAAATCCGGCCGTTTTCCTCCATGGCCCGGATCCGTTCCTTATACTGCTGGTTCAGCTGATCCTGCCGGGCTTGGGCGTCGTCCAGCTCCATCTGCTTCTCAGCAATGAGCTGGTTATAGGTTTGCATCTGGGCGTTGATGTTGTTCATTTCATCGTGGATCAGTTTAATTTCCTGATCAATTTCCATTTTCCGGGTGACAATATCCTCAGTATCCGCCGTATTCTGTGCCTGCTGCTGGGCCAGATCGGCTTTCTCCTGCTGGATCCGCTCCGCCTCTGCCTCCAGCTCTGCCAGCTCATCTTTGATGGCCGAAGAGCTAGCGGCAAACACAGACGCCGGCAAAATGCTGAGCACCAGCCCAAGAATCATGAACAAGGCCAGTGCGCCGGCCAAAATGGATACCATTGTTTTCCGTTTCATCGCCATTATCTCCTTATGTTCAGTGAATTATACGTCAAGGAATTTCCGGATGGAAGCCACGCTGCCAAAGAGCCCCACAAACAGGCCGGCAAAGCCACACACCGCCGCCATCGGCCACAACAACGTGCTGAACGGCGCAAAGTCCATGAGCAAGTTCAAGACCTCCACGCTCGCTATCCACCGTACCAGGGTGTCATACAGCCCCCACAGGATGAAGAACGCCAGGGCGGCACCCAACAGGCCCAAAATTAGGCCCTCCACCACAAAGGGCAGGCGGATAAAGCCGTTGGTGGCCCCCACCATTTTCATGATGGCAATTTCGTCCCGCCGGTCGTACATGGCCAGTTTAACCGTGTTGGAGATGATCAGCAGGGAAACCACCAGTAGCAGCGCAATGATGGCTGCGGATAAGATCTGCAAAATGTACTGCATGGCAGAAAAGCCCTCCGCCAATTCATAATTGGCGTTGATATCCGCCACGCCGGGAATCTGGGCTATTTCCTGAGCGGTTTGTTCCATCAGGCCGGTGTCCTCCAGGGTTACCCTAATGCGGTGGCGCAGAGTAGAAGGCTCCACCCCCTGGTAGGTATCTTCCTCACCGCCTACGAAATTAGCCAGAGCCTCCTCCCGGGAGACATAGTTTGCCTGGGCCACATTGTCCAGCATATTGATCCGGGAGCCTACGCTTTTGGCCTCCGCCTCGGTGTAGGTCTCGTCGATAAAGGCCAGGATCTCCGCGTTTGCCGCCTCCCGCTCCACCAACACATTCACATTATACAGCAGAGCAGAGAAGGTGCCGATAATCACCAGGCAAGCCACCGTCACACACACTGCGGCAAAGGACATAAAACCGTGGAGAAAAATCCCCCGGATGCCTTCTTTAAATAAGTATCCAAAATTATTGCTCTTCATAGTGATAATAACCGTCCATTCCGTCGCTGATGATCCGGCCATCGTCAATAGCAATGACCCGCTTGGTAAACCGCTCCACCAGTTCCCGCTCGTGGGTCACCACCAAAACCGTGGTGCCCAGGTTGTTGATTTCCTCCAGCAGGAGCATAATTTCATAGGATCGGGCAGGGTCCAGGTTACCGGTAGGTTCATCGGCAATGATCATGGAGGGGTTGTTCACCAGCGCCCGAGCAATCGCTACCCGCTGCTGTTCACCGCCGGACAGCTCACCCGGGTGGCGCTTGGCCTTATCCTCCAGGCCCACCAGCTCCAGCACATAGGGCACCCGCTTGCGGATCTCCCGGTCCCGGGCGCCAATGACCCGCATCGCAAAGGCCACATTCTCATAGACCGTCTTGTTGGCGATGAGCCGGAAGTCCTGGAACACCACCCCCACCGTCCGGCGCAGGTATGGAATATCCTTATCCCGAATGGACTCCAAGTGGAAGTCGTTGACCACCACCGAGCCCTCCGTCAGCTTGGTCTCACCAGTGATTAGCTTGATCACCGTAGACTTGCCAGACCCGGAGGGACCCACAAGGAAAACAAACTCTCCGTCGTCGATGTGGAGGGATACACCCTGCAAGGCAGTGTTTCCTTCAACATAGGATTTCACTACATCCTTAAATTCTATCATTTTCTCTCAGCTCCATTGCTCTGCGTAACCGAATTGTAACACATTGTAACAAAGAAGTCAATCCGCACCGGTAAAAAAATCCAGGACGCCGGAAAAAAAATCAGAGAATCAGGCCGTCTATTTTGGAGAGTGTCAGCGGACTTAGGACAAACCGATGGCGATACCCCAATTCTTTACGGCATTGTGTTCTTACCTCGCGCCTATACCCCGCTTTCTACATGGCATTGCCTGGTTGGTACGTAGACACGCCACTGTGAAAAGCTTCAGTTATTCCATCCCCGGCATAGTTGACAGCGCCACGGAAACTTTTTATTATAATACCAGCACCACCGATTCTATTTCCGATGGCGCCCTGACCAGCATGGCCCTGTTCTCCAACAGCTGGCTCTACTACCGGTACGACAACCTATCCCGGTTGACCGAGCGGGATGTGGGCAACATTCTGACAGAGCACCAGACTTATCTGGCCGGTTCCGGCACCTGCACCACCACTACCCTGCCGGAAACCTTTTACACCACGGCGAAAGGCAGCAGCACAAAGCTATCTGGATTCCAGTATACTTACAATGCTGTGGGAAATGTCACCCGGATTACCAATCTACTGGATAACAGCTATACCGCCTTTGCCTATGACAAGATCGGCCAGATGCAGTATGCCACAGAGTATGACGCCAACGGCACGGCCCAAATCCGGTACAAATACTTCTACGATAACGCCGGGAACCTAACCTCTTGGATGATTCAAAACGGCGCGGCTACCGTCACCGAAGAAGAGCACACCTATACCTACGGGGACGCCAACTGGAAGGATTTGCTTACCGCCTTTGACGGCCATACCATCACCTATGACGGCAGCGGCAACCCCCTGAGCTACTATAACGGCCAGTCCTACACCATGACCTGGCGCAACGGGCGGGAGTTGAACACGGCCACAGTAGGCGGTAAAACCTACCACTACGAATACGATGCAAACGGCCTGCGGACAAGGAAAACCAACGCAGACGGCGGGTATACGGAATACTACATTGTAGACGGTATTACCGTGGCGGAACGCCGCTTTACCTCCGCCGGTGTTGAGCGGTACACCATGCGGTATCTGTTGGACGAGAACAACAGTCCCATTGGCTTTGGCATGCAGTATCCCAGCTACGCCAGCAACTACTGGGAGAATTACTACTTTGCCAAGAACCTGCAGGGGGACGTGATTGCCCTCTACCGCAGCGACTACAATTCCAGCACCGGCGCCTACTATGCCACCTTAATTGCCACCTACGCGTATGACCCCTGGGGCAATCCCACTGGCATCTATAAC
>DVHJ01000092.1 GCA_018712145.1 Candidatus Faecousia faecigallinarum
GGGCGAATACGGGAAAGTGCATACGAATTTGCCCTAAGAATTGCCAATTTGTAAAGTTTCCCTGCGGGGACGCGGATTGCCGCACCAGTGTGCGCACTGGTTCGCAATGACAACCGGGGAGCGTGGGTGCGAATTCGCCCAAAGTATTGCCAAGTTGCCAGGTTTCCCTGCGGGGAGAACGGATTGCCACACCAGTGTGCGCACTGGTTCGCAATGACATGCAGAAGGAAGGACGTGTTCGCGGTTGCAAGAACGTGGGACGCAATGACATGCTGAAGACGGGTAAGTGTTCGCGGTTGCAAGAACGTGGCTCGCAATGACATGCGGAGGGCGGGCAGGCGTGCTGCGGGGGAGCAAGGGCGCGGCGGCAGGCAGAAGGCGGGTGCGCTTCTGCGGTTGCAAGGACGCTTTCCGGCAGTACACCGGCGGTGCTCCCTGGCAAACGCAGACACGGGGCAAATTTTTGCCTGCCATTGCAAACCGGTGATGGGCCTTTCAGGCTTATCCCGCCTGTCCAACGAAAAAAATCCCGGCAAATCCCCCGCCCGGGAAAAACATACATTGACATTTTCCCGGAAAATCGATAAAATAACCACGTATCGTGAAGCCGTGCGCCTGCGCGGCTTTCCGGCCGGTTCGGGCCCTTCCCCCATTGCCCCGCCGGCTGCCACACCAGACAACAAAATTAGGAGGAATTCACTTTGAAGGATTGGGATCGCTTGATTACTGTTGAGGAAATGGAAGCGGCCACCGCCTCCCTGCTGGAAAACGGCAAGAAGGTGGGCGCCGACACCTGGCAGCAGCGGGTGAAGAACCAGACCCCCCACTGCGGCTTCGGCGAGGCCGGCACCTGCTGCCGGATCTGCTCCATGGGTCCCTGCCGCATCACCCCCAAGAGTCCCCGGGGCATCTGCGGCTGCGACGTCCACGGCATTGTGGGCCGGAACTTCCTGCGGTTCACTGCCGGCGGCTCCGCCACCCACTCCGACCACGGCCGGGAGATCATGCATACCCTGCACCAGACCAAGGCCGGCGGCAACTACCAGATCAAAGACCCGGATAAGCTCATCCGCATCGCCAAAGAGTGGGGCGTGGAAACCCAGGGCAAAGATATCTATGACCTGGCCCATGAAATGGCGGAAATCGGCCTGCTGGAATACGGCAAGCCCTTCGGCGTGCAGCGCTTTTTGAAGCGGGCCCCGGAGCACACCCAGAAGCTGTGGCATGACGCGGAAATCGAACCCCGGGCCATCGACCGGGAAGTGGCCACCGCCATGCACATGACCCACATGGGCTGCTCCAGCCTGCCGGAAGCCCTGATCCGCCAGAGCCTGCGCTGCGGCCTGTCCGACGGTTGGGGCGGGTCCATGATGGGCACGGAGTTTTCCGACGTGATGTTCGGCACCCCCAAGCCGGTGGATACCACCGCCAACATCGGCGTGATGGAGAAGGACATGGTCAACATCATTGTCCATGGCCATGACCCCAGCCTCTCCGAGATGATCGTGCATTACGCCAGCGATCCGGAGATGATCGCCCTGGCCAAGGAAATGGGGGCCAAGGGCATCAACATTGCCGGCGTGTGCTGCACCGCCAACGAGGTGGCCATGCGCCACGGCATTCCCATGGCCGGCAACTTCCTGAGCCAGGAGAACGTGGTACTTACCGGGGCCTGCGAGGCCATTGTGGTGGACGTGCAGTGCATTTTCCCCGCCCTGGGCCCCCTGAGCAAGTGCTTCCACACCAAATTTGTCACCACTTCCCCCATCGCCCGGATGCCGGACTCCGAGTTCATCCGCTTCAATGCCGAGACTGCCGGCGAAAACGCCAAGGCCATCGTGAAAATGGCGGTGGAGAACTTTAAGAACCGGAACCAGGACCTGGTGAACATCCCCAACCAGGTGTCCAAGGCCCGGGTGGGCTACTCGGTGGAGGCCATTGTGAAGGTCCTCGACGGGGTAACCAACAGCCAGGTGGACGTCACCGGCACCACCAAGCCCCTGTTGGAGTGCGTCACCTCCGGCGTTATCCGGGGCGCGGTGGCCATGGTGGGCTGCAACAACCCCAAGGTCCGGCCGGACTACGCCCACATCGAGCTGATGAAGAAGCTGCTGGAAAACGACATTATCCTGGTTGTCTCCGGCTGCTCCGCCCAGGCTGCCGCCAAGGCCGGCCTCATGGATCCGGAGACCGCCAAGGACTACTGCGGCGCCGGCCTGAAGCGGGTGTGCGAACTGGCGGGCATCCCGCCGGTGCTCCACATGGGCTCCTGCGTGGATATCTCCCGGATGATGATTCTGGTTTCCGAACTGTCCAAGGATTCCGGCCTGCCCATCTCCAAGCTGCCGGTGGTGGGCTGCGCCCCCGAGTGGATGAGCGAGAAGGCGGTGTCCATCGGCAACTACGTGGTGGCCACCGGCCTGGATACCTTCCTGGGGGTTGACCCCTATGTGAAGGGCTCCTCCGAAATCTGCGAGCTGCTCACCGGCGAGCACGGCGTCAAGGATTGGGTGGAAGCCAACTACACCGTGGAAACCGACATTGAAAAGCTGGGCGACCTGATGATCCAGCGCATTGAGGAGAAGCGGGCCGCTCTGGGTATCTAATACAAAAACGAGGTCTTGATTTCATGAAACTAGCAATCACCGGCAAAGGCGGGGTGGGGAAAACCACCCTGTCCTCCATCCTGGCCCGGCTGTACGCCGATGAGGGCCGGCAGGTGCTGGCGGCGGATGTGGATCCGGACGCCAACCTGGGCTTGGCCTTGGGCCTGAGCCAGGCGGAGGTGGACAGCATTGTGCCCATCTCCAAAATGCGCAAGCTGGTGGAGGAGCGCACCGGCGCCAACGAGGCGAATAAGTTTTTTAAGCTCAATCCCTATGTGGCGGATATCCCGGAAAAATATGCCCGGGACATCAACGGGGTAAAACTGCTGGTGATGGGTACCGTAGACGTGGGGGGCAGCGGCTGCGTCTGCCCGGAGCATGTGATGCTCAAGGCAATTCTCAGCAGCCTTACCTACCGGAAGGACGACGTGGTGATTATGGATATGGAGGCCGGCCTGGAGCACCTGGGCCGGGGCACCGCCGCCAATATGGACGAATTCATTGTGGTGGTGGAGCCTGGGGCCAGAAGCATCCAGACCTACGGCAACGTCAAGCGCCTGGCCAAGGACTTAGGGGTCAGCCGGGTGCGGGTGGTGGCCAATAAGGTCCGGGACGGGGAGGACGAGGCGTTTGTCCGCAGCGCCATCCCGGCGGAGGATTTTTTGGGCTGCGTCCACTATAATCCGGAGATCATCACCGCCGACCGGCTGGGCAAGTCCCCCTATGACCTTAGCCCTTCCGCCCTGGCGGAGATCCGGCAAATCAAGGCCATTTTGGACGGGGCGTAATACACCCCGGTGAATTCGTCACTTCTGCGGATTTGCCTCAAGTATTTGCCAACCGCCAAGTACTTCTGCGGGACGCGGATTGCCACGCCAGTGTGCGCACTGGCTCGCAATGACATGCTGAAGGAAGGACGTGTGCGCGGGTGCAAGGACGCTTTCCGGCAGTGCCCCCTGGCAAACGCAGGCACCCGGCAAATTTCTGCCTGTCATTGCGAGGAGCGAAGCGACGGGACAATCCGTTCTCCTTGCGGTAGCGCGAAACGAAAAGCAACACTTAGGGCGAATCCGGAAAGCACTGCGAATTCGCCCTAGGCAGCACACGCTTGCACACGCTGACACCTGCCAAATTTCTGCCTGTCATTGCGAGGAGCGAAGCGACGCGGCAATCCGTTCTCCTTGCGGTAGTGCGAAACAAAAAGCAACAATTCCCGGCGAATGCGAAAAGCACTGCGAATTTGCCCTAAGTACTACTGACTTGCCAGGTTTCTCTGCGAGGACGCGGATTGCCACACCAGTGTGCGCACTGGTTCGCAATGACATGCAGAAGGAAGGACGTGTGCGCGGGTGCAAGAACGTGGCTCGCAATGACATGCTGAAGGAAGATGCGTGTCAGCGGTTGCAAGGGCGTTTGGCGCGGTGGAATGCAAAAGACGGAGGCGCTCCTGCGTATACAAGGACGTTTCCGGCAGTACTCCGGCAGTGCCCTCTGGCAAACGCAGACACCCGGCAAATTTCTGCATGTCATTGCGAGGAGCGAAGCGACGTGGCAATCCGTTCTCCTCGCGGTAGCGCGAAACAAAAAGCAACAATTCCCGGCGAATACGAAAAGCACTGCGAATTTGCCCTAAGTACTACTGACTTGCCAGGTTTCTCTGCGAGGACGCGGATTGCCACACCAGTGTGCGCACTGGTTCGCAATGACATGCAGAAGGAAGGACGTGTGCACGGGTGCAAGAACGTGGCTCGCAATGACATGCTGAAGGAAGATGCGTGTCAGCGGTTGCAAGGGCCCTTTCCGGCGGAAACGTGCGGCCTTTGTCCTGCGTAAATCCAGTTTATCCCGTTGATTCATCCTTGGTACAAAAAACACGTTGTGATTGTTTAGGAGGAAGAACCGTGACTTTATTTGACCGTGTATTCAGCGGCAACGACGCCGTATTTGGCCTCACCGAAGCCGCCATTGACAATGCCATCGCCCAGTACGGGGAGGGCCAGGCCGTTTCCTTCCCGGACACCGCCTATAGCTTGCCCTGCTACTATGCCGTCACCGGCGTGAAGGTGAACAACCTGGGCGAGCTGAAGGCCGCCCTGGGTGTGGTGAAATCCCTGATGACCCGGGAGCCCCGGCTGAACGATGCGTTCATGTCCGGCGTGGCCACCGCCCTGTGCGCCGAGTTTATCGAGGTTCTGAAGTATATGAACGGCGCCACCCCTTACGAGGCCCCCTGCTACGGCCACCTGGCTGACGCGGTGATCCGGAACCTGGGCGTGCCCCTGGTTACCGGGGATATCCCCGGCGTGGCGGTGATCCTGGGTTCCGCCCCCACCGCCGATGACGCGGTGAACCTGGTCAAGAGCTACCAGAGCCAGGGCATCCTGGTGACCCTGGTGGGCGGCATCATCGACCAGCTGGCGGAAAAGGAATACAAAACCGGCGACAACGTCCGGGTAATTCCCCTGGGCAAAGACGTCACCGCCGTGATTCACGTGGTTTCCGTGGCGCTCCGGGCCGCCCTGATTTTCGGCAACATCACCCCCGGCGACGCTGCCGGCCTGATGAAATACACCATGGAGCGGGTGCCCGCCTTCGTCAACGCCTTCAAGCCCCTGGATGACGTGATCGTGGCCTGCGGCGCCGGCGCCATCGCCCTGGGCTTCCCGGTGGTGACCAACGAGACCGAGAACATTTTCCGGGTGCCCAAGAGCCTGATTGTCCAGGAGGACGTGAGCAAGTTCAACGCCACCAGCCTGGAGGCCCGGGACATTAAGCTGAAGATCACCAACATCGACATCCCCGTGGCCTTCGCCTCCGCCTTTGAGGGCGAGATTATCCGCCGGGGCGATATGCAGGTGGAAGTGGACGGCTCCCGGAAGGACTGCTTCGAGCTGGTGTGCACCAAGGACGCCAGTGAGATTGAAGACCACCGGATTGTGGTGGACGGCCCGGAACTGGACCAGATCCCCGAGGGCAGCAAGATCTCCCTGTCCTACACCGTGGATGTGGCCGGCAAGGCCATGCAGCCGGACTTTGAGGCGGTAATGGAGCGGAAGATCCACGCCTTCCTCAACTGCGTGGAGGGTATGATGCACACCGGCCAGCGGGATATGATCCGGGTGCGGATTTCCAAGGCGGACTTTGCGGCCGGTTTCCGGTTCAAGCACATCGGCGAGGTGCTCTACGCCAAGATCAAGAGCGAGTTTGAGGCGGTGGTGGATAAGTGCCAGGTCACCATTGTGGTGGACGAGGCCAAGAACCACGAGCTGCGCAAGCACGCCAACGAAATCTTTGCCAAGCGGGATGACCGGCTGCGCTCCATGACCGACGAGTCTGTGCCGGTGTACTACACCTGCATCATGTGCCAGGCCTTCTCTCCCAGCCACGTGTGCATCGTCACCCCGGAGCGGCTGGGCCTGTGCGGCGCGGTGAGCTGGCTGGACGCCAAGGCCACCAACGAGCTGGATCCCCAGGGCCCCTGCCAGGTGGTGCCCAAGGACCGGTGCATCGACGAGAATCTGGGCCGGTTTGAGGATGTGGACGAGGCAATTTACAAGTACTCCCACGGCGCCCTGGAGCATGTGACCCTGTACTCCCTGTTCCAGGACCCCATGACCTCCTGCGGCTGCTTCGAGTGTATCTGCGGCGTGGAGCCGGTGTCCATGGGCGTGGTGATCACCTGCCGGGAACATGCGGGCATGACCCCGCTGGGCATGACCTTCTCGGAAATGGCTTCCATGACCGGCGGCGGCGTCCAGACTCCTGGCTTCATGGGCCACGGCAAGCAGTTCATCGCCTCCAAGAAGTTCCTGAAGGCCGAAGGCGGCCTGGGCCGGATTGTCTGGATGCCCAAGGAGCTGAAGGACCAGGTGCGGGAGCGGCTGGACGAGTCTGCCAAGGAACTCTACGGCGTGGAGAATTTCACCGACATGATCGCCGATGAGACCGTCTGCACCGAGGATCCGGAGCAGCTGCTGGAGTACCTGACCAGCGTGGGCCATCCGGTGCTGTCCATGGAACCCTTTGATATGTAAAAATAGAATATTTGCCGGGAAGTTCCGTAGCGGAACTTCCCGGCAATTTGTTTTTTGCGGCAGTACTCCGGCAGGGCGTTGGTACTGTGGGGACACGGGCAAGTAGATTGCATGTCATTGCGAACCGGTGAATTGTTGCGCGGACACGATGCAAATTTCAGCATGTCATTGCGAGGAGCGAAGCGACGGGACAATCCGCGTCCCCGCAGAAAACGCCAAGAAAAAGCAGCACTTAAGGCGAATTCGTAGACGGTTGCGAATTTGCCCCGGTAGTGCGTCCTTGCAGTGCGAACACGCAGCAAGTTTTTGCATGTCATTGCGAGGAGCGAAGCGACGTGGCAATCCGTACTCCCTGCGGCAGCACAAAGCAAAGAGCAG
>DVHJ01000093.1 GCA_018712145.1 Candidatus Faecousia faecigallinarum
GATAGCACATTCCCCGCCTCTTGTCAAGGGCGGGGAACCGCTTTTAGTCTTCCGGCCCGGCCTGGAGCCGGGCAATGGCCTGGCCAATGGTGCACTGGGCCTGGTACAGGCAGTGGCCCCAGGCGCAGTCCGCCTCCGGCGGACAGCCGGGGGTGTACTCCACCTCCACCAGGCGGCTTTGGTCCGTCATCCGGCAGTAGCCGGAAATCACCTGTTCCACGGCTATACCTCCAGGGCGCAGAAGCCGTCGGGCAGCAGCACCAGGGCGTCGGCGGCTACCGTTTCCAAATTGTGGCCCAGGAGAATCCGGCCGGAGGGAATTTCCCAGGGATCGCCGCTGCGGTTGGCGTAGACCTCAATGCGCTGGGACAGTTTTTCCGTTGAGCTGCGCAAAAAGCCCAGGTGGCCGTCGGCGGCGGTAAAAAACTCAATGAAGGCGCTGCGCAGGGCTGGATTGTCCCGGCGCAGGTGGCCCAACCGGCGGTAATGGGCCAGCAGCTCCTGATCCTCCCGGCCCCAGGGGTAGGTGCGCCGGTTGAAGGGGTCGGCATACCCCTCCATCCCCGCCTCGTCCCCATAGTAGATGCTGGGGGCGCCGGGCAGGGTGAATTGGAGGAAGGAGGCCATGCGCAGCCGCTCCTTGGCCACCAGCAGCTGGCCGGGGGAAAGGTGGCGGGCGGCCTTCTCTGCCCGGCTGCCCTCAAAATCGTCCATGAGGGCGGTGAGAATCCGGGGGGTGTCGTGGGTGCCCAGCAGGTTCATGCAGCAGGCCATCACCGCCGGGGGATAGTTCTCCACAATGGTCATCACCGCTTCCTTGAAGCCCTTGCCGTCGTCCCGCTGGCGGATGAAGTCGATCACCGCCTTCCGGAAGGGGTAGTTCATCACGCTGTCCAGTTCCCCGTCCACAAAGTACCGCCGGCGGCGGCCGTAGGCAATCTTGTTGGAAGCGTCCTCCCACACCTCCCCCAGCAGCAGGGCGTCGGGCTTAATGCCCCGGATCCGCCGCTTCAGCCGGAGGATGAACTCGTCCGGCAGCTCGTCGGCCACGTCCAGCCGGAAGCCGTCGGCCCCCAGCCGAAGCCAGTGGGCCACCACGCTGTCCCGGCCGTCGATGAGGTAGTCCAGCAGGCTGGGTTCCATTTTGTTCAGGCAGGGCAGGGTGTCGAAATTCCACCAGCAGTTATACTGATCCGGATAGTGATAAAATTGATACCAGGCCCGGTAAGGCGAATTGGGGTCCTGATAGGCCCCATGGCCGCCAAAGGTGCCGTACCGGTCAAAATACAGGCTGTTGGAGCCGGTGTGGGAAAACACCCCGTCCAAAATCACGTGGATGCCCAGCTGCCGGGCGGCCCGGCACAGGGCCACAAAATCCGCATTGGTGCCCAGCATGGGGTCCGGGGTTTTGTAGTCGGCGGTGTCATACCGGTGGCTGGAAAAGGCCTTGCCAATGGGGTTCAGGTACAGAATCGTCACCCCAAGGGAGGCAATATACGGCAGTTTTTCCGTAATCCCCCGGAAATTCCCCCCGAAAAAGTCGTTGTTCAGCACCAGGCCCTCCGGGGTAGGCTGCCAGGATACCTCCTCGTCCCACTGCTGGTGGACGGTGTATGGCTCCAGCTTACCGGTCAGGCCGCACTGGCCGGACTTGGCAAACCGGTCGGGGAACACCTGATAGATCACCGCCCCCTTGGCCCAGTCCGGGGTGACCGCCCCGTCCACCACGCAGCTCAGCTGCCACCGGTCGCCGGACTCCATGTTGGCCTGCTCCCCCTGGCGCAGCAGGGAGAAGGTCTCCTGGGCGGTGGTGATCCGGAAAAAGTAGAAGTACAAACCCGGTTCATCCATGGAAAAGCTGCATGACCAGGTTTCATAAGGGGGCGCGGACTCCACCTTCTGCAGGGGGACATCCCGGAGGGTTTGTCCGTCCTCCCGCTGCAGGCGGCACAGCGCCACCTGGGTCTGGCAGTAAATGGGAATCTTCACCCGGAGGGTACAGAGTTGCTCCGGGGACAGGGTGCCGAAGGGCTCCTTGTACACCGGGTTGCGGCTGTTGAATAAAATGCGAAGCATGTCGTTAACTCCTTAATCAGGGTGGGAACACCTTCCCCCTTCCGGGGTGAAAAAAACCACGGGGCTGCCCGACGGGCGGCCCCGTGGAGGGAAGTTATTCGCCTAGCAGGCGGGTGAACAGGGCCATGTACTTCTCCGCCGGTTTCTTCCAGCTGAAGTCGGTGGCCATGTCCCGGCGGATCAGGGCGTCCCAGGCGTCTTTGTCCTGGTACACCGCCAGGCAGCGGGTAATGGCCCCCCAGAAATCGTCGCCATTATAGCTCTGGAAGGTGAAGCCCAGGCCGGTGCCCTCCTCCAGGTCCACCGGAGGCACCGTATCCTTCAGGCCGCCGGTGGCGTTGACCACCGGCACCGTGCCGTAACGCATGGCGTTCATCTGGCTCAGGCCGCAGGGCTCGGACTTAGAGGGCATGAGATACACGTCGGAGGCGGCGTAGATCCGGTTGGCCAGGCCCAGGTCGAATTTGATCTGGGCGGAGACCTTCTCCGGGAATTCCGCCGCCAGGCCCCGGAAGAAGTTTTCAAACCGCTGTTCCCCGGTGCCCAGGATCACCAGCTGCACGTCCAGCTCCAGCAGCCGCCGGGCCACGTAGCACAATAGGTCGATGCCCTTGTGCCCGGCCAGCCGGGTGATCATGGACAGCATAGGCGCTTCCGGGTTGGCCGGCAGGCCCAGCTCCTTCTGCACGGCGGCCTTGTTGGCGGCCTTTCCGGCGGCATAAGTGTCAATGTCGTAGTTTTCCACCAGGGTCTTGTCGGTGGCCGGGTCGAACACGGACACGTCCACCCCGTTGGTGATGCCGGTGAGCTTAAACCAGTTGGCGGACAGAATCCCGTCCAGGCCATGGGCAAAGTAGGGATAGCGAATCTCCTGGGCGTAGGTCTCGGAGACGGTGGACACCGCGTCGGCGCACTCAATGGCGCCCTTCATCATGTTCACCCCGCCGGACATGTCCATGGTGCCCCGGTAGCTGTCCGGCAGGCCCAGCACATTGTCGAAAAAGTCCGGATTGGCCCAGCCCTGGTACTCGATGTTGTGGATGGTGAACACCGCCTTGGTGTTGGGGAAGGTATCCCGGTAGTTGGCGTTCAGGTACACCGGCACCATGGCAGTCTGCCAGTCGTTGGACTGGATGATATCCGGGATAAATTCCAGGGCGGCCATGGCTTCCAGCACCGCTTTGGAGAAGTAGGCGTACCGCTCCCCGTCGTCCAGGTAGCCGTACAGGCCGTCCCGGCCGAAATAGTACTCATTGTCAATGAAGTACACGGTGGGCTGCTTTTTCCGGGTTTTGGGTTTCAGCCGGAACAGGCCGGCATACTGCTCCCGCCAGGACAGCTGCACCTTAAAATCCTGGCAGAACTCCACGGCGTAGGCGGAATTTTCCTTAATCCGCTTGTAGTAAGGCAGGAACAGGCAGACCTCGTTGCCGGCAATCCGGGCCAGCTGGCTGGGCAGGCCCAGCATCACGTCGCCCAGGCCGCCGGACTTGGCATACGGGGCAGCCTCGGAGGCGACCATGGCGATTTTCATACCACGTCACCCCGCTTCACCATAATGGGATTTTCCGGCGTACCGATGAGCCGGACGCCGGGGCGGACCACCACGTCCTTATCCAGGATGACGCAGTACAGCTCCGCTCCCTGGCCGACCACGCAGTCGTTCATGATCACGCAGTCCTTCACCCGGGCGCCTTCCTCCAGCTTCACCTGGCGGAAGAACACGGAGTGCTCCGCCTTGCCCTCCAGCCGGCAGCCGTCGGCCACGATGCAGTCGTCGATTTGGGCGTCCACCCCATAGGTGGTGGGCACCCGGTCCCGAACCCGGGTGTAGATGGTGCGGCCGTCCCGGAACAGGCCGTGGCGCACGCCGGCATCCATCAGGGCCAGGTTGTTCTGGTAGTATTCCAGGGTGCTCTCGTTGAACAGGGCCACTCCCGCAAAGGGGTAAACCCCAACGGTGATGTTCCGGTCGCCGAACTGCTTGAGCAGGAAGTCCCGCTCGAAGCGGTAGCGGCTGCGGGCCACCGATTCCTTCACATAGTGGATCAGCATGTCCCGGCGCATGACAAACATGCCCATGCTGGCCACATACTCCGGCCCGGCGCAGTAGTCCACCGCCAGATCCACCACCCGGTTATCCGGATCCAGGCGAATGCCCAGGTCCAGCTGCTTGACCCCGTTGGCCACCCCGTCTTTGACCACCACGGTCACGTCCTTGCCGCTTTCCACATGGGCCTGGAGCACCTTCCCCAGGTCGATGTTGCACACCACGCTGCTGTCGGCCAGGACCACGTATTCCTCCTGGGCGAACTGCAAAAAGTCCATGGCGGAGTTCAGCGCCTCCAGCTTACCCCGGTAGCTGCCCACATGGCCGGTGGCAAAGGGCGTCAGATATTCCAGGCCGCCTTCTTCCATCTCCAGGTTCCACTCCTGGCCGGAGCCGATGTGGTGCATCAGGGACTGGTAGTTGTACTTGGCAATGATGCCGATGTGGCGGATGCCGGAGTTGGACAGATTGGACAGGGTAAAGTCGATCTGCCGGTACCGCCCGCCGTAGGGCAGGGAGGCCAGAGTGCGCTTATTGGTCAGCCCCCCCAGGGAGCTTTCGTAAATATTGGCGAAAATAATGCCCAATGCTTTCATGATGGTGTTCCTCCTTACTTACCGAACCTCGCCGGGGGTGACGACGGCATTCTCCGGCAGCGTTTCGTTTTTGCCCAGGACGCTGATCTGCCGCTTGGCGCCGGGGGCAAAGGCGCCGCCGACCACGGCGCCGGTGGACACCACGCAGTTCTCGCCGATGATGGCGTTGCGGATGATGGCGCCCGGGGCAATGGTCACATTGGGCATAATCACGCTGTCTTCCACCACGGCGCCAATGCCCACGGTACAGCCGGTAGAAATGATGGAGTGGCGCACTGTGCCGTAGATTTCGCCGCCCTCGGCAATGAAGCAGTTGACGGTCTCCGCCTCCCGGGCGATGTAGCTGGAAGGCAGGGCGTTATTCCGGGCGGAAATCTTCTGGCTCTCGTCGCCCCGGATGTCAAAGGCGGGGCTGGTGCCCAGCAGGTCCATGTTGGCCTCCCACAGGGAGTCGATGGTGCCCACATCCTTCCAGTAGCCTTCAAAGGCGTAGGCCATGAGCTTGTGGCCGGCGTTCAGCAGGCCGGGGATGATGTTCTTGCCGAAGTCGTTGCTGGAATTGGGGTCCTCCTCGTCGGCGATGAGGAACTCCCGAAGGATCTTCCAGTTGAATACGTAGATGCCCATGGAGGCGTTGGTGGACTTGGGATGCTTGGGCTTCTCCTCGAACTCGTAGATGGTGCCGTCCTCCAGGGTGTTCATGATGCCGAAGCGGCTGGCCTCCTCCAGGGGAACGGTGCGCACGGCGATGGTGCAGTCGGCGCCGGTTCTCTCGTGGAAGGCGATCATGGCGGCATAGTCCATTTTGTAAATGTGGTCGCCGGAGAGGATCAGAACATACTCCGGGTCGAAGCGCTCAATGAACTGTAAATTCTGATAAATGGCGTTGGCGGTACCTTTATACCAGCCGCTTTTTTTGTCGTGGCGCTCGTAAGGGGGCAGCACCTGGGCGCAGCAGTGGGACTTGTTCAGGCCCCAGGGCTGGCCGTTGCCGATGTACTCATTGAGTTCCAGGGGCTGGTACTGGGTAAGTATGCCCACGGTGTCGATGCCGGAATTGACACAGTTGGACAGGGGGAAGTCGATAATGCGGTACTTGCCCCCGAAGGGAACTGCGGGTTTGGCGGTATTCTCCGTCAGAACCTTCAGCCGGCTGCCCTGGCCACCGGCCAGAAGCATGGCAATACAGCGCTTTTTTGGGAAATACATGGGTAGCCTCTCCTTTTTTGTGGTAATATCCTTCACCCGGCCTGGGCGACCCAGGCGGGGAACGCACATATCATCAGTTTAGTCGCCCCGGTGTGGGGGTTATTCCTTTTGTCTGGGCAGATTGCTGCGCAGGTAGAACGTGACCGACTCCGGGGGCAGGCAGAACTCTGCGGCAAAGCCGCCGCCGCTTTTCCGTCCCTCCGCCGGGTGGGGCATGGCGCCGGTATGGAATGCCGGACGGTAGATCCCCCGGCGGGGCACCGGCAGGGAAAAGTTTTCTTTCTCCCGGCGGCCAAAATTGCAGATCACCAGCAGCTCCCTGGCCCGGCGGTCCAGCCGGCGGAAAGCCAGCACATCCCCCTGGGCCAGCACCGGGATATACCCCTCGGTCTCGTTCTGCCAGAGCTGGCAGCGGGACAGGTAAAATTGGTTCAGGGACCGAACAAATGCTGAGTCCTGGCAGGGGGTGTATTTTTTCCCCGGCAGGGCCATCATCAGCGCCAGCAGTGCCCGGTCCCGGGGACTGTCCCCCGTTTCCGGCGCCGGCAGCAGGTCCCGGCCCAGCCAGCCCGCTCCGTCGGTGGCCCAGTCCGGCCGCCACCGCAGGAGAAAATCTCCCGGTGGGCTTACCCCCGGCGTGCCGCCGGAGATCAGCACCGCGTTGGGCCGCACCCGGTCCGCCGCCCGGTTCACCGCCAGCAGCACATCCCGCACCGGGCGGCCGGGGTTTTCCGGGGTTTCCACCCGCAGGCCGTCTAAGTGATACGCTTCCAGCCAGTACGCCGCGCAGGAGAGCAGCAGGCTTTTCTCCTGGGGCCGGGCGCTCCCCGCCGGCCGGGGCAGGCCCAGGCAGAGGGATGCCGGCCACCGGGCCAGCACCGCCAAACCGGCCCGGTGCAGCCCATTGACCAAGGCTTTCAGCGCCTCCGGCGGACCCAAGGCCGCCGGGAGGGCAAAGGGGGTTTCCGGGGTGATCAACCCCCCCAGCTCCACGTGGGTATAGCCCATATCCCGCAGCCAGGCCGGCTGGATATCCGGCCGGTAGTCAATGCCGCAGATGTGCATGGGCGCGGTCAGGTGCTCCCGTTGGGGAAACTCCCGCATCCAGCGGCTGTCCGTCCAGGCAAAGGGCTGCTGGCCGGTATACACCAAGGCGGTATTCTCCGGCCCGGCCAGGCTGGCGCAGGGGTCGGCAACGGCAACGGGCGTTTCCCCCGGCAGCTGGAGACGGAATTGGTAAGCCATCCCCTCCTCCGGCAGGGGGGAGAACAGCTCCCACACCCCGCCGCCCACCGGACTCATGGCGGCAGGCGTTCCGCCGGTAAACGCTCCGGTGACCCAAGCGGCCTGGGCCTCCGGCGCCCAGAGCCGGAACACATAGCCCCGGCGGTTCCGGCCGGTCAGCCGGTGGCAGCCCAGAAGCTGCCCGGCAAACATGCAGGTACCTGCCTGGAATTCCGCCAGCAGGCCCGCTGATTTTTTGTCCATTTTTCTGGCAATCGCCCCCCTGCTCTATCCGTCAGCCAGGGGCAAATCCCCACCGGCGGAGTATTCGCTTGTATTATACCGCGTTTTGCTGAGAACTGCAATCCTTTTTCGTCGAAAGAAACAGATTTTTCTGAGACCATCTGCTGCGCTTTGTAAAAAAATTGAAAAGCAAACGTAAGATGGCCGCTGCCCCAAACCGCCGCCCAAAATCCCCGGCCTACCCCGGCAGTTTTCCGCCGCGCCCTGGCAAAATCCACCCCATTTCGCCCCCCTGCCCCGCTATGCCCCGGCGGGAACGTGGTACATTGCACCACTGCCCGGGCGCGCGCATACCTACCAAACTTGTCATTGCGAACCAGTGCGCACACTGGTGCGGCAATCCGCGTCCCCGCAGGGAAAGCTAACAAGTTGGCACTACTTTGGGCAAATCCGCAGCACTTTCCCGTATTCGCCCAAAGTATTCCCTTTCGCCATGTGCTGCCGCAGGAGAAGCGGATTGCCACGTCGCTTCGCTCCTCGCAATGACAATGGGGGGACGTCCTTGCACCCGCAGCAACGCCCCCGCCTTCTGCCTGTCATTGCAAACCACGTACTTGCACCCGCGCACACCTACCCGCCTCCTGCCTGCCACCGCAAACCACGTACTTGCACACGAACCCACGTTGCAAGTTTCTGCATGTCATTGCGAACCAGTGCGCACACTGGTGTGGCAATCCGCGTCCCCGCAGAGAAGCCTGGCAAGTTGGCACTGCCTCGGGCAAATTCGTGACGCTTTGCGTATTCGCCTAAAGTACTGCTTTCTGTCATGCTCCACCGCAAGGAGAACGGATTGCCACGTCGCTTCGCTCCTCGCAATGACATGCTGAAATTTGCCGCGTGTCAGCACATGCAACTATGCTCCTCGCAATGACATGCAGAAATTTGTTGCGCGCACGCGTTGCAAGGACGTACTGCCGGTTAAACCCCTGGCGGCCGCCCATTTTCCCCTGCCCGGTCAGGAGGGCACGGTCAGCTGGGCCAAGGTCTTCCCCCGGCGGTAGGCCTGGTCATACGCCCGCTGGCAGGCCTTGAACTGGGCAAACCGGCGTTTTGCCGCCTGGGCATCGCCGTAAACCTTCCAGCAGCCTACGCATTTACAGTTTTTCCCCTGATTTTCCACAAATCCCACCACATCCTCCAGTGGATAGTCCAGAAACAGGCCGATTTCATGGGGGAATTCCCCGCCTGCCCGGAGCCGGCGGCACAGCCGGCCCAGGGCCTGCTCCGGCTCCAGGGCGCTGTAACCCTGCCGCCGGAGAAATGCCTTGACCCCCGGCTGGGCCAGATCCCGGCACAGGCAGTCCGGGCGGTAGACATATACCAAAACCCGGCCGGGCCACCGGCGCAATACCCGCAGCGTCAGCCCCTTCCCGGCCAGAACCCGGCGGCACCGGCCCAGCTCCCGGCTCAGGCCGGCCAAATCCGTATAGGGTACGGAAAACAGGCTTGCGGTTTTCAGCCCCGCCAAAGTTGGGGCCCCCTGGGCAATCAACTGCTTCTCCAGCATATGGCCTAACCTCCCGGAATGGTTTTCCCCGCCGGAGGGCAAATATCCGGCGGATGAGTTAGTAATAACTAACCAAAGGATAGCACATTCCCCGCCTCTTGTCAAGGGCGGGGAACCGCTTTTAGTCTTCCGGCCCGGCCTGGAGCCGGGCAATGGCCTGGCCAATGGTGCACTGGGCCTGGTACAGGCAGTGGCCCCAGGCGCAGTCC
>DVHJ01000094.1 GCA_018712145.1 Candidatus Faecousia faecigallinarum
GAGCTGGGCGACGGCGACCAGGGCTGGAACTTCACCTTCACCCTGTACAACCTGACCGATGAGGCGCAAGCCTACGATTTGGATGCCTCTATCCTGACCACCGACACCGTGACGGTGGAAGACGGGGACAAGACCCACAACCTCACCGCCGATGAAATGGTTGCCCTGGGGGCAAACGTGATCTACACCGGGGAAACCGTCACCGGCAACCAGGTTGCTCTGCCCGCCGGCGGCTCCGCTCAGGTGACCGTCAGCATTCAGGTGACCGAGGAAGCGGTGGAGAACATGGAAGCCCTGGGCTACACCAACGGCTTCTTTGTGGAAGGCTTTGTGTATGTCCGGCCGGTGTCCACGGAAGAGGGCGTGCTGGGCGTGACCCACTCCATCCCCCTGCTGGGTTGGTATGGCTGCTGGAGCGACCCGTCCATGTTTGACACCGGCTCCTACCTGGATACCATCTATGGCACGGCTGAGCGGCCCAGCCACATCAATGACTCGATGAAGAATTTGCTGGCCTGGGCGCCGGCGGGTTCCGACTCCGGTTATGCCTATACCGGCAACGTCTATGCTTACCAGAATGAAGACGGCAGCCTGGTGGGCGACCAGCGCTACCTGCCGGAGCGCAACGCGGTGAACAATACCGCTGATGCCACCTTTGGCATTCTCACCATTCTGCCCACCCTCATGCGGAACGCCGCCGACGTTATGCTCTGCGTAACCAATACGGAAACCGGTGAGGTTTACTGGATGGATGACTGCGAGTACATGGATGATGTCATGATCAGCTGCTTCTACTATGTCAACGCCGGCATGTGGATGGACACCACCACGGATTACGGCATTGGGATGGAATGGGACGGCACTGATCCTGCCACCGGCGAACCTCTGCCGGAAGGCACCGGCATTACCTTCACCCTGTACTGCGCCCCGGACTACTACGTGGACGAAAACGGCCTGGTGGATTGGAGCCAGGTGGGCAGGGGGACGAAGCTGTCCTTCGACTTCACCGTGGATAACACCGCTCCTGCCCTGACCGGCGATGCCCTGACCATGAGCCGGGACGGCCAGACTCTCTACTACACGGCCCAGGATAACCGTTATGTGGCCGCTGTCCTGCTGCTCAACGGCGCGGCCAATGCGATTGTGGACTACAGCTACCCTGACATGCCGGTTGAGGATCTGGGTAAGGCGGTTTCCGGCGGTTTTGACCTCAGCGCTTACCGGGAACAGTATGGCAACAAGGCGGTAGTTGCGGTGTGCGACTATGCCGGCAACGAAACCTACTACGCCATCAACCTGGGCGGCGAAGGCGCGTCCTACGGCGATTTCCTGGCCTTCCAGCATGACTACTGGAATGGCACCAACAGTTGGGTAGCCTTTGACGAAGATGTGGCGGAGAATGAAACCCAGCTGTTTATGGCACAGATGCCCTTCGTCTGCGCCGAGTATCTCAACGGGTATGTGATGGCCCAGACTGAGGATGGTAAGCTATATGCCATTCCGTATGCCGATGTATTGGCGGATTCCATCGATTTGGAGTCCACCTACGTGGCCAGCCTGGAAAATGTGTATCAGGATCTGGCTTACAGCTACGCCGACGGTAAGCTGTATGGCCTGGTGGTCGTTGATGCCGGCTATTACGTGGAGGCTACGGTCTTCTCCATTAATATGCAGGGCGAGTTTGAGAACGAGTATGGCGAGACAGTGGAGCCTTACCAGGAAGACTGGGTGATGATGCGGGGCGGCGTATACGGCCTGACCCTGGCCTGTGACGACGAGGGCTCCCTGTACATGCTGGCCAACGCTACCGATGAAGAGACCGGTGAGGAAGGCACTGCCCAGCTGTGGAAGGCTTCCCTGGAAACCACGTGGGCGGGTACGTCCATGGGCGGCTTCCGGCTGATTGGCGACACCGGGCTGAAAATGGACTACCTCCAGTCCATGACCTGGGACCACAACACCGAATCGCTCTACTGGGCCCGTTTCTATCCCACCAGCGCTCTGCGCTGGGAAAGCACTCTGGAAAAGATCAACCCGGAAACCGGCGAGTGCACCACGGTTGGCTTGCTCACCGGCGAGACCTGCGCCCTGATGGCGCCCCTGAGTGCGGAAGCCGCAGCCCGGGAGGAGCACGCATTTGTGCCGGAGTTTGACACCTCCATCGTCGGCACACCTGTGCTCACCCAGAGCGTCATGACCATGAACTTGGGTTCTACCGCCACCCTGAGCTACAACATGGATCCCTGGTGGACGGGCCACAAGGACGTGGTGTGGAGCACCAGCGATGAGGAAGTGGCCACTGTCAGCGAAACCGGTCTGGTGACTGCTGTGGGCAACGGCGTGTGTACCATTACTGTTGCGGCCAAGGATGATCCCACCAAATTCACCACCTGCGCCGTTACAGTGGCGGCCCTGGATCTGAAGATTGAGGGTATCGTTACCGCCCAGACTGCCGGCATTGGCCAGGTGACCGGGGTGAGCACCTACGAGTACACCATGGAAGACGGCGTACCCACCTTCGGCACCAAGAATTCCATCACCTATCCGGAGGAGTTCCAGGGCTTTGGTACTTCCCTGGCCTCCAGCACCTATGGCAGAGGCTCTCTGTGGGCTTGCGAGTACGGCAACGCCGGCATGATCTATGAGATCGATCCGGAAACCGGTGTGGTTAAGGATATGCTGGAGCCCATCAGCGGCGATATGATGTTCGGCATGACCTATTCCGAGACCACGGACAACTTCAACGCCATCATGAACTACTACCTTTTTGTGGATCTGCCCTTTACCCATGAAGCCGAAGAAGAGATGGGCCAGAGCTACGACGATGAGCTTTACCAGTACACCTGGCACCGGTTCAATCTGTCGGAGTACCTGGCGGCTTCCGACAGAAACTTCAGCACCGGTGAGACAGGCAACGGCTCTATCGTGGACGTGGTATTCTGTGGCATCACCACCATGGAAGGCGGCGAGCCTCAGGAGCTGAACCGGGATTTCCTGGGCAACTACGCAATGGGCGGCAGCGCCATGTATACCCCCACCATTACCCTGGTGCTCCTGGATAACGTGGGCCGGCTGTGGTTCATCGATGAAGTTGTGGGCATGACCCTGACCAGCGACGACTGGGGCAACAGCTATTATGCCAACTCGGACGGCACCATGATGATCCCCGACAATTTCTACGGCGTCCTTGCTCAGGATTACGATGACGGCACCTCTAACGTCTTTGTCATCCGCGAAGTGATGGAGACCCCCATGCACGACCTGTACCTGAGCGGCAACATGCCCCGGATTACCTACCACTTCTCCGACCTGACCTACAGCCAGAGCGAAGACGGCAGAGACATGTTCTTCGTCTCCATGTATGACTACTGGAACAACGGCACCACCAATCAGCTCTACCTCTACATCCCCGGGGTGGGCACCGGCGAGTATGCCTATGACGAGAACTGGAACCGCTATGAGATCAAGACCCCGGATGCGCTGTACGATTTGGGCACTACCGGTGAGCACAATATCATTGCCACCATCAACAGTGCTGAAGTCACCGGCGGCCTACCTCCGGTGGAGACGGAAAGCACCGGCTCCCAGCCCCTGTATATGGGCTTCTTCCAGAGCCAGCGCTAACAAAACCCCCGCCTGTGCCGGGCCTTCCCGGCACAGGCCAACCGGGAGATAAACCGGCTCTTCCGGACAAATAGAATGGCCTGGCGCAGTGCTGCGCCAGGCCATTTTGTGCAATTCATAATCCAATTTTTTTCATAAAGTGGTCATAGGTACTGACGTCTGTTTTTTTGGCTTTGGAAACGCTGCGCATATCCCGGATTCGCCGGGGGATAAGTTTCCCGTTGGCAAACAGCCGGGCGACCCAAGCCGCCGGCAACAGCCAGTGGCGGTTTTGCAGGAAGGTATAGCGCTGCTCAATTTCTCCGGCGGAGGGAAAGAGCATTCTCTGCAGCAACCTGCCCTTGGAGGGGGTTTCCCGGTTGCGCAGGTTGACCACGGCATGATCCCGGGAATGGCCAAATAAGTCGGAATCCAGGGTGTAGGCAAGCAGATGAGCCAGGGTTTCCTCGTCCGGTTCCGGCAGTGGGCACCGGGTCTCCACCCCGAACCAGAGGCGGGCGGCGTTCATCACCGTGTGGAAAAACCCCGTCAGATGGAGGGTGGCAAATTCCTTGGCTATGGTATCCCAATCCAGTCCGGCGTCGCAGCGCCGGATATACAGGGCAATGTCCAGGTACATCCGCAAGCCGGCGCCGCCGCCGTACAGATGCTTTGCCAGATGGCACACCGTGTAAAGGAAATGAAATTCCTGGGCAGGGGCATAGCGCAGCCCCTCATCCGGCAGGGCGTGCTGCCAAGCTCCGGCGAAATAGGCCTGCAAGTCGGCCCGATTGTCCAGGTTGCCGTCCATCAGATTGGTGTGAATTTCATAGAACTCTGTGCCTTTGCCATAGGAATAGGTAGGCTCCCAGTCATGGTCCACCGTGTAGCCCAGGGAGTTCATCAGGCGATCCGTCTTTTCCCGGTCGGCGGGATGAATGAGCACATCAATGTCGCCGAAGGTGCGCAGCTCCGGCAGGGGATAAAGCTTACGCAGGTAGTAGCCCTTCACCGGCATATGGGCAATGCCCTGGCTGGTGAGGTGGGCGGATAGGGTTTCAAAATCAATGCAGCGGTTGATGTTCCCGGCCACGGTGCCATAGAGGATGGCATCCAGGCGCTGATTCACCGCCTCATCCGGAAATAGTCTGCGCCGCTTGTTTTGGTATGCCAAAATGGGCAGCAGATTCTGCTGGACGGCGCACTGCCAGAGGGCGGGGATATCCAAAGCCTCCCCTGGGGCGGGAGGCACGTCCGCAACAAAACTGCGGAGAATGGGGAGAATTTGGGGATTCGACATAGGCAGCACCTTTGGGGGATTAGTTTGCCGGAACCAGATCAATGACGGCAATTTCCGGCAGATTGTTGACTCTCGGCACCGGGCCGTATCCGGCCAGGCCGGAGGTGATGATCATCTGCATCTGCTCACCCAGGAGGAAGTAGCCGTAGTCGTATTCGGGGAACCACCCCTGCATGGGGGCGTACAGTCCCCCGACGAAGGGAATGCGGATGAGCCCGCCGTGGGTGTGGCCGCTGAGGACCAGGTCCACGTCCCAGAGGGTGTATGCGCCGTTGAAGATAAAGGTATCCGGCATATGGGCAAGGCAGATTTTCGGGCGGCTGGTGGCCTCAAAGGCCAGGAGGAACCGGTACTCCGGCGAGGCGGCAAACTGCTCCATGGTTCGCCCAAAGGGAAATCCGTGGCCCATGGTGCCCCCAATCCGGAGGGGCTGCCCGGCGATGGTCACATCCACATAGGTGTCGTTTACCACCGTTGCGCCTGCCTGGGCCACTTGGGTCAGTAACTCGCCATGGGTTTTCAGATATTCCTGCTCATGATTGCCTGGGGAGAAGTAGACCGGCGCCAGCTGGCTCAGGGCAGTCACCAGGGAGAGGAAGCGGTCCACCTCCGCCTGGCTGGCGGTGCGGTCAATCATATCCCCCACGAGAAAAATCACGTCCGGATCCTGAGCCTGAATTTTGTTGATCAGCCGGGTGTTGTTCCGGCCAAACTGCTTGCCGTGGAGATCGGAGATGCAGACAATCCGCACCGGTGTGGAAACAGAATCCAGGGCAACCGAGTAGTTCACCGTCCGAATGCAGGTGGCGCAGATGATCACGGAAACCAATACTGCCGTAACCGCCACGGCGAACAAAAGAAAAATGCCGGTCAATATGCGTTTTAGATAGTTCATCATTTTAACATTGTGCGCTTAATTTTGCCCAAAATGCGTTTTCTGGCCAGTATTTTGTGGTATATGAGGACTAG
>DVHJ01000095.1 GCA_018712145.1 Candidatus Faecousia faecigallinarum
CAAGCTGCGCATCCTTCGCCCCGGCTTTTCCGGAGGAAAATCCAGGTCTTAAGTCGCTCCGCTGCATCGCCTTCTCCGGGCCGCACAGGTGCGCCCCGGTTCCCATTTTGCACTGGCTCGCAATGACATGCTGAAATTTGCCAGGTGTCCGCGCAGTACCGGAGTGCTGCCGGAGGGCGATTTGGTCCGGGGGGAGTGAGCGCAATCACTGGAATATTAGCATGTCTGCCCTGGGGAATCAAGCCGGGGGGGCAAAATTTTGGCAGGGTGCACAATGGCGCCGGCGAAATTTTGTTGCAATCGCCAGAAGTCTTTTTTTCGTTAGCAGTTGACAGGCGGCGGCGGGAGGTGCTATAATCTGGGAAACGGTATGCCATATAGCCATGGAACAAAAACCACACCTCCATATGGCATGCTGCAATGAAACACAGAAAGGAAGTTGAATGATGAAACGGATGCTTGCCATGCTGCTTGCCCTGGCCATGATTCTGACCCTGGCGCCTGCCGCCTTTGCTCAGGATAGCCAGAGCACCACGGTGCAGGCGGAAGAAGTTTCCGGCTATACCCGGCCGGAGACGGAGGAAGCCAATGGCGAAACCCGCCCCGAACCGGCGCCCTATGACCCGGAGGAGCTGGTCACCGTGATTGTGGAGCTGGAGGACCGGCCCACCCTGGACAGCTACGTCCCGGACGCCGGCCAGATGGCCGGCCAGTCGGTGGCCCAGTACCTGGCGGAAGACCGGGTTCAGGCGGAGGCCCGCCTGCTGGAAAACCAGCAGGCCGCTGTTGCCCAGGCCATTGGGGCCGAGACCGGCAGACAGGTCGAGGTAGCGGCCCAGTGGACCAGCCTGGTCAACGCCATGGCGGTGGAGATCCCCTACGGCCAGCTGGAAGCCGTCCAGGCCATGGACGGGGTGAAGCGGGCCTATGTGGAGCACGTATACGACCGCCCGGTGGAGGAGCTGGGGGAGATTGACGGCGCTTACGGCTACAGCTACAACATGGTGAACCTGGCCCCGGCCTGGGACGCCGGTTACACCGGCCAGGGGATGCTGGTGGCGGTGCTGGACACCGGCCTGGATCTCACCTACACCAGCTGGGGCATGTCCGGCAGCCTGGAGACCGGCGTGCGCCGGGTCCATGAGGCCTTTACCGATAACTCCTTCCGGAACGATCCGGATGACCCGGAGGACGGCTGGTCCCTGCGGTACACCGATGAGACCATGCGCCTGTTCCTGCAGGCCACCCAGCTCAACGCCACCACCGGCGCATCCGGCAATCATATGACCTATGAGAATAATGCCCTGTACAAGAACCGGAAGGTGCCCTTTGCCTGCGACTATGCCGACGGGGACCTGAACGTGCAGCCCCTGGACAGCGACCACGGCACCCACGTAGCCGGCACCGTGGCCGGTTACGCCGCCACCGGGGAAGGGGAGGTCATCTTCTCCGGTGTGGCCCCTGACGCCCAGATTCTGGCCATGAAGGTCTTCCCGGACGCCGACGGCGGCGCAACGGAAAGCGCCATCCTCAATGCCCTGGAGGACGCCGCCGCCCTGGGTGCGGATGTGGTGAACCTGTCCCTGGGCTCCGACAACGGTTACGCCGAGGACGGCACCCTGGCCGGTGAGGTCTATGCCCGGCTGAATGCCACCGGCATCGTATTCAGTACTTCTGCCGGTAACTCCGGCAACTCCGCTGCCAGCAACAGCTATGGCGGCTACAATCTGACCACCGATCCGGAAATCTCCATGATCTCCTCTCCCTCGGTGTATGCCACCAACCTGTCGGTGGCCTCTTTGGAGAACACGGTGGGCGCCCAGTCCGTGCTGTGGTGGAACGACGGTGAAGATCACAAGGCTGCCTTTCTGGATTCCACCGGGGTGGCCATGAAGTACAAGTTTGTGGGCGCAGAACCGGTGAACGTGATTCCCCTGGACGGCTACGGCACCTATGACGACTACTACAACGCCGGCTTCCGCAGCTACTATGGCTACGGCGACCGGGGCGTGGAGGGTATCGCCCTGATTAAGCGGGGCGGGGATATCTCCTTTGCCGATAAGATCAACAACGCCATGAACTTCACCTGGTACTACTACGATGCCAGCCAGGGCACCTACGTGTCCGACCGGCCGGTGAAGGCGGTCATCATTTACGATGAAGATCCCAATGCCACCGAGCTGATTCTCATGCAGACGGACAACACCTCCCTGACCTCCGCCTTCATGTCCGGCCGGGACGGCGCAGCCCTGGCGGAAGCGGCGAAGGCAGCCGTTGCCGCCGGTACATACGTCACCCTCACCGTGCAGGAAGAGGATGAAATCATCCCCTCGGAAACCGGCGGGCAGATGTCTTCCTTCTCCTCCTGGGGGGCCGGGCCCAGCCTGGAGCTGAAGCCGGAAATCACCGCCCCCGGGGGCAACGTGTGGTCCGCCATTGTGGATCAGACCTATTCCCCGGCGGATCCCAGCGGCAGCTATGACGACTACACCGGCAGCTACGGCATGATGAGCGGCACCTCCATGGCTGCCCCCCACATCACCGGCCTGACCGCCCTGGTGGAGCAGTACATTCAGGAAACCCTGGGGATAACCGCCAAGCAGGCGGTGGGCACCCTGGCCCAGCAGCTGCTGGTGAGCACCGCCCTGCCTCAGGCCGATCCCAGCGGCGTGTACTATTCCCCCCGGCTTCAGGGTGCAGGCCTGGTGAATGTGGCCGGCGCAGTTTCCACCCCGGCCTACATCTCGGTGGACGGCCAGAACGTGGGCAAGCTGGAGCTGAAGGACGACCCGGAGCGGGAAGGCAGCTACACCCTGACCTTTCATGTCAACAACCTAACCGCCGAAGCGCTCCAGTACCAGGCCAAGGCGGTGCTCCTGCGGCCGGATACCGGCACGGTGGAAAGCCAGTGGGGCGAGCAGGAAGTGATGCTGGACAGCGATGTGCTGCTCCGGGAGGTTGACCTGGGCACGGTGACCGTGCCGGCTTCCGGCCGGATTACCGTCTCCCAGACCGTTGCCCTGACGGCAGAGGAGAAAGCCCTGCTGGACGAGACCTTCCCCAACGGCATTTATGTGGAGGGCTTTGTCATCCTCACCGACGCCCAGGGGGCAAATCCCCAGATTGGCCTGCCCTTCCTAGCTTTCTACGGCGACTGGACCGCCGCCCCCATTTTCGACAGCGCGCTGTGGATTGATGCCCCCGAAGACGGCCAGGACGTGATGAACAATGCGTCCACCTGGGGCGTCTCTTCCGTGGCCTTCTACGACGGGTATAATTTCAGCGACCTGGGCCGGAATCCCTTTGGCGACATTACCCAGCCGGAATACCACGGGGAAAATATCACCCTATCTCCGGGCGGGTCGTACATGAGCGTCATTAACGACTTTGTCCTGTACCAGCTCCGAGAGGCCAAGCTGGTGGTGGTGGAAGCCAAGGACGCGGAAACCGGGGAACTGTACTACCGGGATTCTTCTGCCTACCAGGAAAAGACCTATTATAACGCCTCCTACGGCATGGCCATTCCCTCCTCGGTGCAGCATTTCACCATCACCACCTGGCGGGGCACGGATCTGGCCGGCAACTTCCTGCCCAATGGCACAGAGTGCGTGTTCACCATCACCGCCTACGGCGACGGTGAGTATCCCATGGTCTACGACTCTGCCAGCGAGGGCTATGTGCCGGACTTTACCGCCATCATTCCCGGAGAAAATGAGCCCACCTTCAACGGCCATGCCATGGATATGACCGGCGACGTGATCTCCTTCCCGGTGCTGATTGACAGCGATGCTCCTACCCTGGAAAACGGCGCGGCTACCCTGTCCGTCCGGGACGGCAGAACCTACCTGTCCGGCACCTTTACCGACGGCGGCTCCCTGGCCTCCGTGACCGTCTATCCCCAGGTGATGCGTACCTATAAAGAGGGCTACGGCGATCCCGCCTACAGCGAGTACGGCCTGGATTACAACAACCCCTTCTATGCCGAGCTGATCTACGACCCGGACGTCCAGGCATGGTACTTTGAAACCGACGTCACCGAGTATGCCCACACCAACGAGTCCTACGAGGGTGAAAACAACATTTACGATTTTACCTGGACCGGGAACGTGTTCATCTACGGCGGCGACTACGGCGGCAACGAGCGGGGCTATGCGGTGCATGTGGACACCACCCCCGGCATTGTGCTCTCCACCACTTCCGCCCTGCTGTACGTGGGCAACAGCTTTGACCTGAGCGTCAACAACAACACCGGCTCCGACGCCGCCCTGACCCGTACCTCCAGCAATCCGGAGGTGGCCACCATCGACGAGTTCGGCCATGTGGTGGCCTTGGCACCCGGCCAGACGGTGATCACCGTGAGCAACGGGGAGAGTTCCGCCGACTGCGTCGTGGCGGTTCGGGAGCAGGTAACCCAAGTGGAGGACTTCAAACTGTCCATCGAGTCCTTCTCCGGTCTGAAGCCCGGCGGCTCCCTGGTGGTGCAGGTTACTGACCTGCAGCCGGCGGGCGTGGAGCTCACCGACATCCGCTGGGAGGTTGTGGAGGATGACCCGGAGCTGTACCAGGGCCTGGTGAACTGCGCCCAGTATACCACCGACGGACTGAGCGGGGAAATCTACCTGAACTACAGCGCCTACGGCAGCAATCCCCCCATCCCTGGGGCCAGCGGTACCCTCACGGTCACCCTGAACGGCGTCAGCCGCCAAATGCACTTCGACTGGGAGGACCTGTACGAGAACCGGGACGACGATGACCTGATTTCCGACCTGTACGGCAGCCAGCAGACCGAATATGTCACCACGGGCGAGACGGCGACGCTGATTGCCAAGTACAACGATCCTTCCGCCCATAGCTTCTGCCCGGTGGGCCTGTACACCCTGGAAGGTTATGTTGACAACAGCTATGACAACACCACCGATCCGGCCAAAGGCCTTGTTCTGGACGGCCCTGCCTTCTGCGGCATCAACGGCACCTGGACCGGCAAACTGGTGAACCAGGCGGGCTATGCCCTGCCGGAAACCATCCGGGTATTCACCCGTTACGAGAGCGGCTATGAGTACGAGATGGCCAACAGCTGGCGGACCGACTTTACCTACAACAAGGAAACCGGCGAAGTCACCGTGTACTTCACGCCGACCACCTCCACCAGCGAGCTGGTGATCCGGGCCGACGGCGTATCCGCCCCGGGCAACCCCGCCGGGGAGACCAGCGGCGAAGAATTTGAACAGCCGGAAGGCCTGTACGGTCCCTTCGATTGGGAAGTGGTTTCCGGCAGCGGTACCCTGACCACGGAAGAAAATGTGACGGTCAACAACGTCACCAAGAACGTGGCCTACTATGTGCCCAGCGAGCCTGGCGTCAGCACGATCAAGGCCACCTCCAAGGACGGCCGGTATTCCCTGAACTTTGCGGTGGTGGCCCTGCCGGTGCAGCCGGACAGCCTGGCGCTGGATACCAACCGGACCACCGTCAGCGTGGCGGATACCTTTGCCCTCACCGCCACCTTGTCCCCGGAGCCCTCCCTGCCCATGTACGGGGAGATTATTTGGCGCTCCTACAATCCGGAGGTGGCCACGGTGGATGAAAACGGCACGGTGACCGCTCTGTCCGGCGGCTATGCCTACATCACCGCCACCGCCAAGTACACCGGCGCCACGGACTACTGCGTGGTTGAGGTTACCCCCTGCCTCCACGAGCAGGTGACCACCACCACCGTGCCCGCCACCTGCACGGAAGACGGCTCGGTTACCGTCACCTGCGACGTGTGCGGCCAGGTGCTGTCCACGGAGATTCTGCCCAAGGGCCACCAGTATGCTTCCGTGGTGACCGAGCCTACCTGCACTCAGCCGGGCTATACCACCTACACCTGCACCGTCTGCGGCGACAGCTACACCGCAGACTCTGTCCCGGCCCTGGGCCATGACTACCTGACCCAGGTGGTGCCGGCCACGGAAACCCAGGAGGGCTACACGGCCTACACCTGCCAGCGGTGCGGCTATGCCTACCGGGATACCATTACCCCGGTGGTGGAATGCCCCTCCGCCCAGTTTACCGACCTGGATACCAACCAGTGGTATCATGAGAGCGTGGACTTTGTCCTGAACCAGGGCCTGATGGTGGGCATGAGCGATACCACCTTCCAGCCCGGCGGCAGCTTGACCCGGGCCCAGGTGGTGACCATCCTCTACCGCCTGGCCGGGGAGCCTAAGGTCGCCTTCGACCAGCCCTTCACTGATGTGAAGGAAGGCCACTACTTTGCCGGCGCCGTGGCCTGGGCCTACCAGGCAGGGATCACCCAGGGCGTGACGGAAACCGCCTTCGCCCCCAACCGCCCGGTTACCCGGGAGCAGCTGGCCACCTTCCTGGCCCGGTACGCGGAATCCACCGGGGTGGAAATCACCGGAACCCTGGACGGTACCTTCCCGGATGCCGGCAGCGTCAGCAGCTATGCCCGGAGCGCCATGGCCTGGGCGGTGTCCACCGGCATCATCAACGGCTTGGATGGTAAGCTGGCGCCCCGGCAGGGCGCAACCCGCGCCCAAGCGGCCGCCATGTTCTACCGGTTCTGTTCATAATCCCCAAAGGGGCTGCCTCTTCGTGAGACAGCCCCTTTTTGGCGGCCATTTGCCCGGCGTTCCAGGCGGCAGACTTGCGTTTGCCTGGCAAATGTGCTAAACTAATTTCAATGCCGCAGCTGTTTGCTGTGGGCGGGGGGTGTCTCTTGGGCGTGAGCCGGATATGCCCCAATTTTCCCATAAGGAGAGATGCACGGGATGGAATTCACTTGGGAAATTTTTGGCTACGATGGCTTTGACCTGCCGCCGGAAGTCCAGTCTATGGTCACCGGGATTTTTCTGACTGCCCTTGGGGTGACGCTGGCGGTTGCGGCGGTGATGTACATTATGGTTTCCGTTGGCCTGTATGCCATGGCCCAGCGCCGGGGCCTGTCCAAACCCTGGCTGGCCTGGCTGCCGGTGGGCAATGCCTGGATTCTAGGCGGACTGTCGGATCAGTACCAGTATGCGGTATGGAAGCGCCCCCAGAACCGGCGGACAGTGATGCTCATCACCTCTGCGGTGACGGTAGTTGCCGGCCTACTGACCGTTGACTGGATGGTAAAGCTGATCCGCTGGGCCATAGAGGAGGCACAGGGGAATTACGTGTCCCCGGATTGGGTTATCCGGCCCTCTATCCTAGGGGCGGCGGCCACGGTGGTTGCGGCCATTGGCGGCATTATCCTGGCAGTGTATACCTTCCTTTGCCTGTATAACGTTTACCGCTCCTGTACGCCGCAAAACGCCACGGTGTTTTTGGTGCTGTCGATTTTCTTCCCGGTGACCATTCCTTTCTTCCTCTGCCTGAACCGGAGGAAGGACGGCGGTATGCGTCCCGGGGCGCCGGCCTGGCCCGGCGGCCCTTACCAGGGGCAGCCTTGGCAAAGCCAGCAACCCTGGCAGAATCAACCCTGGCAAGGCCAGCAATCCTGGCAGAATCAACCTTGGCAAAACCAGCAGCCCTGGCAGAATCAGCAACAACAGAATCAGCCCTGGCAAAGCCAACAACCTTGGCAGAATCAACCTTGGCAAAACCAGCAGCCCCGGCAGAATCAGCAACAACAGAATCAGCCCTGGCAAAACCGGCAGCCTTGGCAGAACCCGCAGCCGTCTTGGCAACCCCAGCAGAATCCCCAACAGCCTGGGCAGAATCAGCCCCAGAGTCCCCCGGCTCCCCGCCAGGATGACGCTTCTGGGGAGGATAAGCCATAAGACGAACCGGCCGGGCAAAGGCGGAGCCGGGTGGGGATTTGCCCTAAGGAATGGTCAAGTATTTCTGCGGGTACAAGGATGGTTTCCGGCAGTACACCGGCAGCGCTCCCTGGCAACCGCAGACGCCCGGCAAATTTTTGCCTGTCATTGCGAGGAGCGACGCGACGGGACAATCCGCTCTCCTGCGGTAGGACAAAACGAAAAGCAATCCTTTGGGCGAATACGGAAAGCGTGACGGATTTCCCCTGGGAAAGCGTAGTTGCCCACGCGGACAGCTACATGTTTCTGCCTGTCATTGCGAGGAGCGGAGCGACGCGGCAATCCGTTCTCCTTGCGGTAGCACAAAACCGAAAAGCAATCCTTTGGGCAAATACGGAAAGCGTGACGGATTTCCCCTGGGAAAGCGTAGTTGCCCACGCGGACAGCTACATGTTTCTGCATGTCATTGCGAGGAGCGGAGCGACGTGGCAATCCGTTCTCCTTGCGGTAGTACAAAACCGAAAAGCAATACTTTGGGCGAATACGGAAAGCGTAACGAATTTGCCTAAACAGCAGCCAACTTGCCCCGTTTCCCTGCGGAGACGCGGATTGCCACACCAGTGTGCGCACTGGTTCGCAATGACATGCAGAAACTTGCCAGGTGTCTGCGGTTGCAAGAACGTTGTTCACAATGACATGCTGAAGACGGGCACGCGTCTGCGGATGCACGGACGTG
>DVHJ01000096.1 GCA_018712145.1 Candidatus Faecousia faecigallinarum
TGGAGCACCGTCACCACCATGGCCCGGTTCATGGGGCTCTCCGGACGGAAGATGGTCTCGCTCACGCCCTGGAACAGGCCGTTGTTGTACACGTACTTCACCGCGTCGTAGTACCAGGCGCCTTCCGCCACGTCGGTGAAGGGCGGCTTCTCCGCCTCCAGATCCGCCAGGGTCTTGATCCCGTCGATGGTCTCCTTGGCGGCGGCCAGGGCGGCTTCAACCTCTTCCACGCTGGTGGCGGCATTGATGGCCTGGTTGCCGGCCTCGATGGCGGCGGCCAGCTCAGCCTGCTGGGCCTCGGCGTAGTCGTCCTTGTCGGCATAGGTGGCCAAGGCAAACAAGGCGTAGAACTTGGCGGCAGTGGTGGCGGCCTCTTCGGCAGCATCCAACATGGCCTCCAACTCTTCCTCGTAGGTCAGCACGGCATCCAGAGCAGCCTTGGCTTCCGCCAGGGCGGCAGCTTCCTCTTCACTGGTCTGGCAAGCCTCCAGGGCTTCCAGCCCGGCAGCTAGCGCAGCATCCAGCTGGGCTTTTCCTTCCTCGCTGTACTGGTTGTTGGCCAGCAAGTTGTCATAGTAAGCCTGGAGCTCGGTCTTGGCGGTGGAGGCAGTGCAAACCACATCCGCCCGATCCCGGACACGAATCCGGGGGAAGGGCCCCTCCGGTGCGTTGAAGGTGTCATCATAAGAGGCCAGGCCGGTTACGGTAATGGCGCAGCCCACTTCCAGATTCTCCACATCCTGCTCAGTGGTAATATAGCCGTCAATGAATACCCGGCCTACCTGGCCCTGGGCGTCTCTCACCATAATGGTCTGCACCAGGCCGTTGGCCAGCTCGAAGCTCTCCACCGTACCGGTGAGGCTCACCAACATGCCGGTTACCGAGCCGTCGTTCAGTTCCTGGGCGGTGATGGCTTTGGGGGCTACCGGCTCCCCATGGCCCAGCAGGGTGATCTGGCTGACCTGCAGTTCCAACTCTCCCTGATAGAAATCGGTGACGCCGGTAATCTGCACCAGATCGCCGATCTGGTAATTCCCGGCCACCGGGAAGCAGCACACGCCGCCGGTCTCGTCCTGGACATAAATACAGTCAAAGAAGGCGGTTGCCTGGTCATAGCCAGAGGCGTTGGAGGTAACCACACCCTGAATGGTGTACTTATACCCCGCCTCCGTCTGGGCCTGCACCTGGGCAATGGGGGTGATGGTTTCCGGATTCAGATACTGAACCAAATTCTCACAGATATTATAGTTGGAGTAGTTCTTCTCCGCGCCGGAGTCCTCCACCGTGGCTTGTACCTCGAAATTGGACATGAAGGCAGCGCCGGACACAATGATCAGACCCTGATTCTCCAGCTCTTCCGTGGCAAGCACCATCAGCCGGTTATCGTTCTCCGCCACCGGGTATTTTGGGGTGTCAGCGCCCAGGCCGTCGCCGTCGGAGTCCTTCACGTAGGTGGTGTCATGGCCGTAGACCACCGGGGTTACCGTTTCCGGCAGGGTAGTGGTGGCATTGCCTTCCGCATCTACCACATACACAGAAGCACCACCGTATTGGCTATACAACTGGGAATACATGTTGTCATTGGGATTCTCTGGATCAAATTCTACGCCATCCATCAGGAAGGAATCCCAGTTATATGTGCTGAGGTACAGCCGCTGGGTCTGGCCGCCGTTCAGGCTGTCGTCATTGGTGGCGTCGTCGCCAATGCGCAGGGAGGAACCCAAGGCCGCCAGCAGCTTATTTTGCTGGGCTGCCATGTGGTCTTCCGCCGGGAAATCGGCATAGCTTTCATAGTAGTCCGACCAACCGGCCAGGATCACCACGCCGCCGGCCTGGTTGAAGTCCACGATGGCCTGAATTTCCGCATCGGAATAGGTGGCATAGGGATCCCGCAGGGAAGACCCATCCCGGCGGGAGGGGGCGGTGAGGATCAGGGCCACAAACTTCCCATCGGCATTCTGGCAGGCATCCAGCAGGTCCTGGCTGGTGGCCAGCTCCACGGTACGCACGGAGTAGCCCGCCGCCAGCTGGCCGAAGTTGCCCATGGAATCCTTGTAGTTGCCGGCCACATATTCATTATAGTGGGAGGCGTCGATGCCGATGTACACCAGGCTGTCCGCATCCAGCACGTCCAGCTCCACATCCATGGTGAAGGTGTACTCCACGCCGTCCAGCTCCATCACCACGTTGGCGGTGATGGTCATCACCCGGGCGGTATCCGGCGTGTAGGTCCAGTCCACCGCCAGGGTGCCGGAGGCCGGTACCGTATAGCCGGTGGTATCGGTGCCCAGCACCACGGAGCCGTTGGTGGTGTAGGTAATGGACTTCACCGTGGCATCGGTGGATTCGCTGTTAAACAGGGTGGTGGTAAGGGTCAGGGCTTCGCCGGTCACCGGGGTGGAAGTGCCGCTGGTCACCGAAGAGATGCCCAACTTCATGGTTTCGCCGACCCACACCGGAGCGGTTACCGCCAGATCGCCGTCGCCCTGGGTCACCCGGATGAAATAGTAGCTGTAGGTGGGCTCCAAGGTGCAGGTCAGTTCCCCGGCAGCCAAGGTAGCAGGATCATCCCAGGTATAGGCCACCTTGCCGGAGTTCACCACCACTTCCACCTTGGAGATGGAATCCGTGGCGTCGGGATCGTAAACCTGGACGTTCAGGTTCAGCTCTTCCGGCACTTCCTCCAGCACGGAGCCCAGCTGGTTGCCGTTTACGGTGTAGAGGATCTCCAGGTTCTTATCCTCGGTGGCGTATACCCGGCGGTCACGGATAGCCTGGTAAATGCCTTCTTCCGAGAAGTCATCGGTGAGGATTACATCCCGGGCGTCGTTGGCATTGCCCCACTTGCCCTTGTGGTTATCTTGGTTGTTGGAGGGGGCCACGTGCCAACCCTTGTCCAGAGCCATGATGTAGTACTCATAGCTGGGGTAGTAGCCGCCGGCGCCAATCTGGCCTTCGCCGTTGCCCACTTCTACCAGCTGGATCCGGGTATCAATCAGGGCGTCCCAGTAGGCAAAGTCAGTAAAGGTACCGAAGGTATCGCCGGGGTGGTTGAACTGGCTGATGGAATCCGCGCCTTCCGGCTGGCTCAGCAAGGCGTAGTAAGCCTTCATGCCGGCATCGTTGGTCTTGCTGTTCAGGGTAGTGTTATTCCGGGAGACAATACCCGGGGTGTTGAAGGTATTGATGTGGCCAGGGCCGCCGGACCAAGTCATTTCAAAACCGGCAATGGCAACCACATCGCTCTGGGCAGCGTTAAAGTCCGCCACAGCGGTCTTATAAGCAGACCACAGGGCCTGGCTGGAGGCCGTAGCCAAACTCATATCGTACAGCGCGCCCTCCGGATTGGCTGCCCCGGAAGCGTCAAAGTAGTTGGAGTGGTCGGTGAAGGCCACAAAATCCACATTTGCGCTCTCCGGCAGGTTGCCGATGTACTCCAGTGCCGTTTCCAGGGAACCGGAGCCGTCGGAATAGGTGGTGTGAGAGTGGAGCTGGCCGAAGTACAGCTGATACTGAGCCTCGCCAACGGTAAAGCTCCAGGTACGGGTAGCGGATTTACCGTCAGCCCGGGTAACCGTCAAGGTGACGGTGGTCCGGCCGGCGGTCATATCCCCATCGGGGGTATAGCTCACCCGGCCGCCGGCATAGGTAGCCTGTACCGTCTGACCGTTGACCGTCATGGAAATGGTGGGGTTCTCCCCAGCGTTATCCACGGCGGCGCCGATGGTGGGCCGGAGGTTTTCCCCGGTTTCCGAACCGGCGGCAGGGGTCAGGTCGGAGATCACCGGCTCGTCCTTAACCGTAACTGTAGCTTGGCCGGAGAAAGCCACATCCTGATTATCCAGGCCGGAAACCACAATCTCCAGGGTCTCTCCGGTGACCTGGTCCGCCGGAACGGTGACGGTGTACACACCGCTTTCCTCAGTATAGGCGATATCCGTGCCGGAAACGGTCACGTTCAGTTCCTTCACCCCAAATACCGCGTTGACGGTGAAGGTGAAGGTATAACCGGCGCCCACATAGGCATCGGCCAGGGCGCCAAAGGTCACCGCAGGCTGGTTGACCACGCCGCCGCTGAGTTGGCCGTTGGCGCAGGGGTAGAACTGGAAGGTATAAATGTCATAATCCGTAACATTGTACATGCTATAGGTCTTGTAGCTCCCACCGTAATATTCCAAGTACTGGGCATACCGCCCGTTGAACTTGGCAGTGCGGCTCTCCAGGGTAAAGCCGCTGCCCTGGGTAGCCAGGGTCCAGTCGGCGTCCTCGGTGGCTTCCGCTTGGTAGAAGGCATTGTTGCCGGTGCCGTTGGAGCACAGGTAGCCGTAGGTTTCGTTCCGGAAGCGGAAATACTCCCCGTTTTTCTCCACGATAAACACCAGGCCGCCGTTGTCTGCGGTGACCTCGCCGCCGGAAATGGTGGCCGGGGCATTGTTAATGGAGGGGCTTTCCACATTGTCATCTTGAAGGGCCAGCACCCCTTCCGCCGCCAGGTTATACAGCATCACCTGGTCGCCTTCTTCAGGCAGGCCACCGGGGGCAGGGGTGTCGCCGCTTACCGGGTAGAAGGCTAGGGCAAAGTCCCCTTCAGATCCCTCGCCGATGGTGTAGTAAGCGCTCCAGGTACCATAGTTGTCCTGGTACTGCATGTAGGCATTGCGGACGGTGTTCTTCACATAGTACAGGCCGTTGCCTGCATCCTCCAGCACCCAGCGGTCATTGGCGCTGCCCAGAGGCATGCTGGTATAGCTGTCCTGCATACCAATATTCTGTCCGTCATAGCTGAAGCTGTAGGAGCCGTCGTCATTTACTTGGACGGTCCAGACTTCCGTGTCCCCATAGCCGGAGAGGGAGGTGCCGGACATGGCCACGTCCACCGCTTGATTATAGAAGCCGCTATACTGGCCGGACAGGGCCTTCATGTGAGCCGGGGCGTAGATAACCACTTCCTGCCCGTCGGACAGGGGGCCGGAGGCCTGGCCGTCCAGCTTATACAGGGTGAAATCCGCCGGGTAGCTGTTGGAGCTTACGGTGGAGTTCTTGTAGGCACGGAACTTGTTGGACTGGGCCTTGTTACTGGCCAGGGTTACCGTATCCTCCCCCTGACCGGCAAACCGGAAGGTTCCATCGGTGCAGGTCACAGCCCACAGGTAGTCCCCGGCGGAAATGCCGTTGTTGTTGCCGCCGTTGGGGGCGATGGTCACGCCGTTACTGTCGGTGAGCTTCACAGCGGCGCCGTCCACGGTAATGGTCCAGACCAGGTTAGCTGCCGGGTCGGCGACGGTATCTCCCTCCGGCGTTACCGCTTCGGCCCCCAGCCATGTGCCGTCCAGAGCACCCAGGGCGTAACCGGTGTTCACCACCGCCACGTACTGACCGGTGGTCAGCTCATCCATGGTGCTGATCTTTGTGTAGGTTGCAGAATCTGCGGCCATGACTGCGGCGGGGGCCATGGTAAGCACCATGGCGAAAATCAGCAGCCAGGACAGAATTCTGCTTCTGGTGTGAGATCGCATATTCATCCTCCTTCAATAAATGGCTTGCCAGATGGCAAGAAGCAAATTTTTGCAATGTAATCATATCACATATTGGCAAAAAATTCCACACAATGCGCAAAATTTTTACCGGGGATTTACACACTTTGCCCCATTTGTCCAGGTGCATCAACACGCCCCCAGCCTTTTGGCAGCTGGGGGCGTGTCTTCCGGTTTTCCCTTACTCTGCCGGACACAGCAGCTGGGCAATTTGCACTGCATTGGTGGCAGCGCCCTTGCGAATTTGATCGCCGCAGCACCACAGGGCCAGGCCCTTGGGATTGGTGAGATCCGGACGAATCCGCCCCACGTATACCAGATCCTGATTGGATGCCGCTAGAGGCATTGGATATACCCCAGCAGCCAAATCATCTGCCAAGCGGCAGCCTGGGGCTGTGGAAATCGCTTGCCGGGCTTCCTCCGGAGAAATTGCCCGGTCAAAGGTGAGGTTCAAACTGATGGAGTGGCTGCGAATCACCGGCACCCGGACGCAGGTGCAGGACACGGTCAACTCCGGCAAATGCAGAATCCGCCTACCCTCATTCTGCATTTTCATTTCTTCACTGGTGTAGCCCTGGTTCACCTCTTGGCCAATTTGGGGAATCAGGTTGTAGGCAATCTGATAGGGGAAAGCCTGGCACACCGGCTTTTCTCCGGTAGATAGCGCTTTTACCTGCGCCTCCAATTCGGCAATGCCCGCCACCCCCGCGCCGGACACCGCCTGGTAAGTACTGGCGATCATGGAACGAACCGGAGATAAGCGGTTCAGCGCGGCGATGGCTGTCACGGCAATGATGGTGGAGCAGTTGGGATTGGCCACAATCCCCCGGTTTTGAAAAGCGTCATTTCCATTTACCTCCGGCACCACCAGCGGCACCGTGGGATCCATGCGGAAGGCGCTGGAGTTATCCACAAACAAGGCCCCTGCGTCCAAAATCGCCGGTGCCATGGCCAGGGCCGTGTCGTTATCCGCAGCGCCCAACACCAAATCCACGCCCCGGAAAGCATCGGGCTGGGCTTCTTCCACCCGCAGCGTCTCTCCCCGGAACGCAATGGCCTGACCGGCGCTGCGGCCGCTGGCCAGGGGGATCAAGTTCTCCACCGGAAATTGCCGCTCTTCTAAAATGTTCAACATCTCCCGGCCAACGGCGCCCGTTGCGCCAAGGATAGCTACGGTATAGGTTTTCATGGACATCTTCTCCTTCACTGGTTTGCGATCTACCTAATCCTAAGTATGCCCTGGTATTATACGCCATTGCCGGCGGTATTTCCACGGTTTTTTCTGCCGGGAAAATATTTATTTCTTTACCCCTGGTGTATTTTATTGTATAATGAAGAAGAATGGAGGCGTTTTTATGCACTGTTTAAAATGTGGCACAGAAATTCAGCCGCCCAATGTGTTTTGCCAGAACTGTTTGGCAGAAATGAAACAGTATCCTGTGGCCCGGGATACCCCCGTGGTCATTCAACCTCGTCCCGCCGAAAATCCGGAGCGGCGTACCCGCCGGCCACCAAAGCCGGAAGAGTTGCTGGTCCAGGCCCGGCGGCGGCAGCGTTGGCTTGCCCGGCTGTGTATTATTCTGACCGTGGTTTGTGTTTTGCTGGCCTGCGCTCTGGTATTCTTCCCCCAGCTGTACCGGCCTGAGCCCACCATCGGCCGGAACTACAGCACGGAAACTACCGCTTCAACGGAAACCTCTGCCGAAACCAGCCCCCAAACGGTAACCACCCCTAGCTCCACTGGTTAACTGGGAGAAGCCTCATGAATATTAATGCCTTGGTACAACAGCTGATTGTGTTGTTCACCATTATCTTGCTGGGATTTGCAGCGATGCGCGCCGGTTTTCTGCCCAAAGACACCAACCAGGTTTTGTCCGGCCTGGTATTAAACCTGTCCAACCCCTGCGCTGTTTTGGCCTCAGTGCTCACTGGCCAGCGGACGTTGGAGATGGGCCAGGTGTTTTTGCTGACGGCCGTGGCCGTGGGATTGCATCTGTTCCTTATTTTACTGGCTACGTTTTTTCCCAAACTTCTCCGGGTACCCAAGGATCAGGAGGCGCTGTACCGGTTCATGACGGTGTTCGGCAACATGAGTTTTTTGGGTTTTCCGGTAATTACCGCTTTGTTTGGCCAATCGGCCCTGTTTTTGGCTGCCATTTTTGTCTTGGTGTTTCACCTGTTTTGCTATACATACGGGGTGGCCTTGCTGCGCAAGCCTGGCGAACCCCTGCGGTGGAAACGGATGCTCAGCCCCATGGTCATTGCCTCCGTGGCTGCCTATATTCTCTATCTGATGGGGGCGCAGGTGCCTGCTCTCGTGGTAGATATTCTAGATACCATGGGTTCTCTCACCTCACCGGCCGCCATGGTGGCCATTGGCTGTGCCTTGGCTTTGCAGCCCCTGGGAAAAATTTTCCGACAGCCCAGGATTTATCTGTTTGCCATTCTCCGCCTGACCTTGGTTCCCCTGGCGGTGTGGGCGCTGTGCTTCTGGTGGATGAAGGATCCGCTGATGCTGGGGGTTACGGTGGCCATCTCTGCCATGCCGGTAGCCATCAACGCAGAGCTGCTGGCTACCCAGTATGGCGCAGATGAGGGATTGGCCGCTTCCGGTGTGTTCATTAGTACGATTTTGTCTCTGGTTACCCTGCCGGCAGTAATGTGGCTGCTGTTTTAAGGGGCCACACCCAGCTTCTTCTCCCTTTCTGCGCGAAAAAAACAAGGCCGGTTATGGCGGTGTTTCCATGGCTTGTCTGTGTAAGGCCCGCTAAATATAATGCAATTTGAGGAGAGAGAAAAATGGCGAAAGAATTATCCTTTACTTCCGTCGTGGAAAGTGCGGCAAAACTTCCCCTGGTAAAAATTGATCGGGAAGAGTTTCTCACCAAAAATCTGGGAAAATTTTGTACCCCCTAGCAACTGCAAAAAACCATTGTTGACGGGACGCTACAAGCCGGTATTCCTCTGGCAACCCTGGACACCGTAGCAAACGCAGTGATTAATGCCGAATCCTTGAAAGTAACCGCAATTTCCGCTGCTGCCGGCATACAGGTGGATTGGCCATGGCTGCCACCGTCCCTGTGGACTTAGCGCAGTTTTACGGTTTTGTGATTCGCTTGGCCCAGGAATTGGCGTACATCTATGGTTGGACGGAAATATTTTCTGAATCCGCTGAACTTGACGCGGCAACGGAATCCCAGCTCACGGTATTTATCGGGGTGATGTCAGGCGTTGGGGCTGCCAACCAGGTTGTCACCAAACTGTTTGGCGAAATGGCCATGCGCGCCGTCGCCAAAAAAATTGCGGCAAAGCCCTTAGCCAAAGCATGGTATTTCATTATTGCAAAAAAGATCGCTGCAATGTTGGGCCAAAAAATGGTCAAATCAACATTTGCCAAAGGCGTATCCAAAGCCGTCCCGGTGCTGGGCGGCGCAATTTCCGGCGGGCTTACCCTGGCCACTTTCAAGCCAATGGCACACAGACTAAAAAAGCACCTGTCCATGCTGGCGCATATGTCACCGGAAGAGTATTCCAAATACGAAGCCGCTACAGTCATTGACCTGGAGGAAGAAACCGCGCCAACGGGCAATCCTGAGGCCAATAGCGCCGAAAAAAGTAGTTGGTCATGCACCTGCGGACGGGAAAATAATGGTAACTTTTGCGCACAGTGCGGAAATCCAAAGCCGGTTTCCTCGCCCCGGTACCGGTGCGATAAATGCGGATGGGAGCCCGGTGATCAAACCAAACTGCCAAAGTTCTGTCCGGAATGCGGCGATCCATTTGGAGAAGAAGACGCCATCATTTTGTAGAGAGGGGATAAACCGCAGTGTCCGTGAGTTGCTGACAGGCGCATGTTTCTGTATATTGTTGAGAGGCGCGTCCTTGTATTGCGGACGGGTACATGTTTCTGCATGTCATTGCGAGGAGCGAAGCGACGTGGCAATCCGCTTCTCCTGCGGTAGGACATAGCAGAGAGTAGCACTTAAGGCGAATACGAAAGGCGCTGCGAATTTGCCCAAAGTACTGTACACTGTCTCCTGCTCCTGCGGGGACGCGGATTGCCACACCTCGCGTCGCCCCAAAGTCCGCCATGCTCCCCGCTGCCCGAAGGCCACCGGGGGAGCAACGCTCCCTTGGGGCTTCTCTCCCCGCAAAGGGTACCCCTTTGCAGGGCCCCCATGCACTGGTTTGCAATGACATGCTGAAAACTTGCCAAGTGTGCGCTTAGCAACCAACCGGCGTGCAATGACATGCTGAAGGAAGATGCATTTCTGCGGTTGCATGGACGTGGGCACGATGGCGTGCAGAAGGCGGGTAGGCGTGCGCAGGGACAAGACGGTGCCACCGGGGTGAAGCTGCGGCTTGGGCGCCATTGGGCGAAAAAGGCAAAAAAGGAGGGGCTGCCTTCGGGCAACCCCATCCATTTTTCTCATTAGCCGTTTCCGCGCATTTGGGCAAAGCACTCGCTGCAGTACACCGGCCGGTCAGACTTGGGCTCAAAGGGAACCTTAGCCTCGCCGCCGCAACGGGCGCAAGTGGCGGTGAAAAACTCACGGGGGCCACGGGCAGCGTTCTTGCGGGCATCGCGGCACGCCTTGCAGCGCTGCGGCTCATTCTGGAAGCCCCGCTCGGCATAGAATTCCTGCTCACCAGCGGTGAAAACGAATTCCTTACCGCACTCTTTGCACACTAAAGTCTTGTCTTCGTACATGAATAAATTACCTCTCTTTGGTTAATGTGTTGCCCCGTGAAACTCCCATCAAGTAAATGCTGGTTGGGGTCTATGCGAACGGCTCTGCCGCTATCGCCAACGAATCCGGCCGATAAAAGGCCGGCGCTCTTGAATGGAAGGACGCAGGCAGCCAAAGAAGGCGCTGTGACAAGCAGTCAAGAGAAGTGACGGGCCGCAGCCCATCTATCCTGTATTATAGCAGAAAAAATCTGATTGTCAATAGTGAACAAGGGAGAATTATGGGGGAAAAATGAATTTGTTTAAAATCACATCCGTTTTTCCCGGTCACAGAGACAACTGTGCCGGACCGGGAATACCCAGGTGAGCATAGGCCAGGGGGGTAGCGCACCGGCCCCGAGGCGTACGGGTGAGGAAGCCAAGCTGCATCAAATACGGCTCATATACATCCTCCAAAGTAACCGCTTCTTCCCCAATGGTAGCCGCCAGGGTTTCCAGCCCCACCGGGCCGCCCCCATAGTGCTGAATGATGGCAGTCAGCATCCGGCGGTCGATGGCATCCAGACCCAACTCGTCCACCTCCAACCGGCGCAGGGCCAAATCGGCAGCAGCCTGGGTAATCACACCGTCGGCGCACACCTGGGCAAAGTCACGCACCCGCCGGAGAAACCGATTGGCAATTCTGGGCGTCCCCCGGCTCCTGGCGGCGATTTCCCGGGCGCCCTGTGGATCAATAGCAATTTCCAGCAAGGCAGCCGACCGGGTGACGATTTTGGTCAGCTCCTCTTGGGTATACAGCTCCAGCCGCAGGGATACCCCGAACCGGTCTCGCAGGGGGCTGGATAACTGCCCGGCCCGGGTAGTTGCCCCCACCAGGGTAAATTTCGGCAGGTCAAGCCGAATGGAGTTGGCAGACGGGCCTTTACCCACAATGATATCAATGGCAAAATCCTCCATGGCCGGGTAGAGAATTTCCTCCACCACCCGGTTCAGCCGGTGGATTTCGTCGATAAACAGCACGTCTCCGGCATTTAAGTTGGTGAGCAGCGCCGCCAAATCCCCCGGCTTTTCAATGGCGGGGCCGGAGGTAATCCGAATATTTACCCCCATTTCGTTGGCGATTACCCCGGCCAGGGTGGTTTTGCCCAAGCCCGGCGGACCGTAGAGAAGGGTGTGATCCAGGGATTCCCCCCTTCGGCGGGCAGCCTCGATATACACTGCCAGATTGCCCTTGGCCTTTTCCTGGCCGGTATAGTCCGCCAAAAACCGGGGGCGGAGGCTGGCTTCCCCGGCATCCTGGGCGGTGAGGGTGGGGGTAATGATGGGAGATTCCATCTCCTGGGAAAATTCAATGCTCATGGCTCATCCTTTCCCCACCATGGCCCGCAAAGCATAGCGAACCATCTCCTCGGTGGTGGCTTTGGGATCGCAGCCCTTCAGGGCGGCGGAAATTTCCCCGGCAGAATAGCCTAGCTCTTGCAAAGCCGCAATGGCCAGGGGCGCGGCGCCTTCCGGTGCAGGAACCGCCATGGGCTCGGAGAAATCCAGGGTTTGGTTGCCTCCCAGCTTATCCCGGAGTTCCAGAATAATCCGCTGGGCCAGTTTTTTCCCCACCCCCTGGGCGGCGGTCAGGGATTTTTCATCCCCGGTAAGTACCGCCATGGTAAAGTTCTGGGGGCCGCCGGCGGAGAGAATGGCCAGAGCCGCCTTGGGTCCCACCCCGTTGACCCCCACCAGCAGTTGGTAGCACTGCTGCTCCTGCCGGGAAGAAAATCCGGTAAGATCAAAGGCATCTTCCCGAATGTTTTCACAGATATATAACCGGGCTGTCTGATTCAGCTTCAGCTGCCCGGCGGTATAGGCGGAAATGGCGCAGGCGTACCCAACACCGCCGCACTCCACCACAGCCAAACCCGGTTCCAACAGGGTAACCGGGCCTTGCAAATAGGCAAACATTTACATACACCTCCACTTATCCTATCCCGGTCAGCCGGGAGGTGGCGGCCCTGGCATGGCACAGGGCAATGGCAATGGCGTCGGCAGCATCATCCGGCCGGGGAATCTTCTCCAACCGGAGAATCCGCCGGGTCATGTCCATCACCTGATTTTTGGATGCGCCGCCGTAGCCCACCACCGCCTGCTTCACCTGCATGGGGGTGTAGGTGAATACAGGGATATTCTGCTGGGCAGCCGCCAGGAGAATCACCCCTCGGGCCTGGGCAACGCCAATGCCAGTGGTAACGTTATGGCCGAAAAACAGCTCTTCAATGGCCATGGCCTGGGGGTTGGCAGAAACCATCAGCTGAACAATATCCTGATAGAGTACATTGAGCCGCTGGGGAAATGCCATCCCCGGCGGCGTAGTGACAACCCCGCACTGCAGCAGACGCAGGCTTGCCCGGTCCGATTCCAGCAGGGCAAAGCCGGTGGTGCCATAGCCAGGGTCAATTCCCAAAATCTGCATCTCAATACCGATGGGCAATCCAGTAGTAATACCCGGCCACGCCCACCACCATCAGAATCAGCAAAATCCAGGCCAGCACAATTTGCCACCGGGGCCGGGGCACATAACGCTGCTCCTGGGGTTCCAAAAAATCCTTGTTTTGTTCATCCATCTGGGTGTGCTCCTTTGTCAGTCTGGCCTCATTATACCACAAATTTTCAAAATTGCCACCGGGAATTTCCCTTTACGGCTAACGGCCAGAAGTCCAATCGCACAGCCTTATCCACGCCCGAATGAATCCCAGCAGCATTTGGTAGAACATATCGCTTTTCGTGTTCAATTTGGGCACAAAGTTGCTGTATTCATCTCGCAAAATATCGTAGTAGCAATTCTCCGGATTCTCCGGATCGGGGGAATAGACAAAATAGCATATCGGCCCGCCGTAGTACTTCTGCACATCCATATAGTCACTGAACGGATTTCCCTCTCCCCGTTCTTCAAAGCCGTATGTTCCCCGCTCATGGATTAGGTAACCGCCATCCGTCACCCCCAGCATATATGCCGGATTGCCCTGCCCGTCATAGAGAACATCTGCGGTGAAGTTCTCCTCACCATATCCATAGCCACTTAATTCCCGCTGCAAGAACGCAATTTCCTCGCCGGTCAGGCTGCTCTCCCCCGCATCTTGATTTTCCGCTGCGAAAACTGCCCCAGAGAAGCTGCTCAGCAGCACCGTCAACACGCAAATCCATGTACATATTCTTTTCATATAGGCCTCCCTTTCTTAACCGTCCAAGAAATGATCAATTGATGTATATACTATATTTTTTAATATTGATTGAACTTCTCCATTTAAACTATCAAT
>DVHJ01000097.1 GCA_018712145.1 Candidatus Faecousia faecigallinarum
GGGACATGGGGGCCGCCGCCGGGAACATCCGGGGCCGGTTGAAGTGACCGGCAATGTACCGGGCCAGACCGGCGCCAACTGTGTCCGGCGGCAGGGCCTGGCGGTACAGGCAGAGGATCACCTCCAGTTCGGCATCCTGCAAAAATTCCCGGATTGCCCCGGTGGCCACGGCCATGGCCTGGTCCTGGGGATAGCCGTACAGACCGGCGGAGATCAGGGGAAAAGCAATGGAGCGGCAGCCCAGCTGCCCGGCCAGGGTCAGGGCGGACAGGTAGCACCGGTGCAGCAGCGCCGCCTCTCCGGCTGTGCCGCCCTGCCACACCGGCCCCACGGCATGGATGATGTATTTGGCCGGCAGGGCAAAGGCCGGGGTGTGCACGGCGCTGCCCACCGGGCAGGGGGCAGCCGCCTGGCAGGCCGCTGCCAGTTGGGCCGGGCCGGCGGCAGCGAAAATGGCGCCGCATACCCCGCCGCCCTGGGCCAGCTGGGGGTTGGCGGCATTGACAATGGCGTCGGCAGGGCATCGGGTGATATCTCCCCGGACAAGGGTAAAGGGCATGGCGTGCCTCCTTTCAGCGGCCGATTTTGGCGGTGCGGTATTGGATCGCCTCGGCAATGTGGGTGGGCCGGATCTCTTCGCTGCCGGCCAGGTCGGCAATGGTGCGGGCCACCCGGAGAATCCGGTCATAGCTCCTGGCGGTCAGCCCCATGGACCGGAATGCGGCTTGCAATAGCCGGGTGCATTCTTCGTCCAGGTTGCACAGCGCCTGGGTCTGGGCCGGGGCCATCCGGGCGTTGCAGTTGGCGGCGGAGCCTGCCAAGCGGCGGTGCTGGCGCTGCCGGGCTTGGTTCACCCGCTGGCGGATGGCGGCGGAGGATTCTCCCGGCGTCCGGCTGCGCAGGTCTTCAAACTTCACCGCGGGCACGTCTACGATCAAGTCAATGCGGTCCAGCAGAGGGCCGGAGATCCGGCTCAGATAGCTGTCCACCGCCGCCTGAGAGCAGGTGCACCGGCCGGAGGGGTCCCCGTACCAGCCGCATTTGCAGGGGTTCATGGCGCACACCAGCATAAATTCCGCCGGGTAGGTCACTGCACCGCTGACCCGGGAAATGGTGACCTGCCCGTCTTCCATGGGCTGGCGCATCATGTCCAGGGTATCTTTTTTGAATTCCGGCAGCTCGTCCAGGAACAAAACCCCTTTGTGGGCCATGGAAATTTCCCCTGGCCGGGGGTAGGAGCCGCCCCCGGCCAAGCCGGCGGCGGAAACGGTGTGATGGGGGCTGCGGAAGGGCCGCTGGCGGATCAGGGGCCGGTCCTTGGTGAGCAGGCCCAGCACGGAGTAAATTTTGGATACCGCCAGGGATTCTGCCCAGGTCATATCCGGCAGGATACCGGGCAGGCGCTTGCTGAGCATACTTTTCCCCGAGCCGGGCGGACCCACCAGCAGCAGGTTGTGGCCACCGGCGGCGGCGATTTCCATGGCCCGCTTCACGTTTTCCTGGCCCTTCACCTCGGAAAAGTCCGGGCCTTCCACACTGCCGTCCGCCGGGTTCCACAGGGGCTCGGGGGCAATGGCGGATTCCCCCTGCAAATGCCGGACAAGCTGGGCCACCGACTCCACCGGAATGACCGCCGGGCCCCGGGCCAGGGTGGCTTCCGCCCCGTTTTCCGCCGGAACGAACAAGGTGGTTATCCCGGCGGCCTTAGCCGCCAGGGCCATGGGCAGCACCCCGGACACCGGGCGGAGCTTACCCTCCAAACTCAGTTCCCCCAAAAAAGCATGGTCCGCCTTGGGCCGGGGGACAAAGCCGGCGGCAGCCAGAATGCCCAGCAGAATGGGCAGGTCGTACAGCGTGCCGGTTTTCCGGATGCCGGCGGGGGCTAGGTTTACCGTAATCCGGCTCACCGGGAATTTAAAGCCGCTGCTTTTGGCCGCTGCCCGCACCCGTTCCCGGGCCTCTTTCACCGCCGCATCCGGCAGGCCCACGATTTCAAAGCCGGGCAGGCCGTTGGAGATGAAGCACTCCGCCGTCACCGGGCAGCCGGAGATGCCCGCCAGCCCCAGGGACGCTACGCTGCAAATCATGCTCACCGCCTCCTGTGATTTTTTCTCCATTATACTGCAAAGGGTGGGAAAAGACAAACCATTTTCTGAACTTGGGGCAAACCGGCAGATATACTGGCTAGCCTGCAACTCTTGCACTTTAATGACGTAATGAAGCATAACAAATGAAGCACAGACGATTCGCAAGATTCCTCTCCGCGCTGCTGGCGGCCTGCCTGGTGCTAGGCATGGCGCCCACTGCCATCGGCCAGGAACTGGATGTGGCCTGGAACCTGACCCTGGCGGGCAACATCATCTCTGCCAACGTCCGGTATGGCGATATAGAGGAGATTGCTGCCATTCCCGGCGTTGCCAAGGTGGTGGAGGAGACACTGTATCAGCCCTGCGAGGTGGAGGAAGGGACCGCCCAGCCCAATTCCGGTACCGCCACCACCATGACTGGCGCGGACACCGCCTGGGCCTCCGGCTACACCGGCGCGGGCACTCGGATTGCCGTCATTGATACAGGCTTGGATACCGACCATGAGGCGGTAGATAACGGGGCTTACCTGTACGCGCTGGCGGAAAATGCCGGGGCGGCCGGCATGACCACCGAGGAATACATGGATGCCCTGAACCTGCTGGATGGGGAGGAAATTGCCGCCGTACTGCCTCAGCTGAACATTTCCAAGGGCTGGCTGGACTACGAGGGCAATCCCAAGCCCGGCCAGGTGGTGACCGCCCAAGATCTGTACCTGAGCGACAAAATTCCCTTTGCGTACAATTACATTGACCAAGATCTGGACGTAACCCACGACAACGATTCTTAAGGCGGCCACGGCTCTCACGTTGCTGGTATCGCTGCTGCCAACCGGTATGTGCCGGAGGGTGAGGGCTATGTGCCTGCCATGGAAAAGACCTACGCCGTGGGCGTGGCCCCCGATGCCCAGGTCATTGTGATGAAGGTCTTCCGCAAGTCCGGCGGCGCATACGACTCGGATTACATGGCCGCCATTGAGGACGCCATTTTGCTGAACTGCGATGTGGTAAACCTCTCCTTGGGCTCTGGCTCGCCTGGCTTCACCACCAGCCAACTGTACCAGGACATTCTGGACAAGCTGACCCAGAGCGACACGGTGGTCAGCATGTCTGCCGGCAACTCCGGGTCATGGGCAGAGATGTCCTATAACGGCGGCCTCTATGCCGAGGACGTGAACTACCACACCGGCGGCTCCCCCGGTACTTACCAGAATGCGTTTACCGTGGCTTCGGTGGACAACGCCGGTATGACCGGCTACAGCTTCCAGGTGGCCGGCCGGGACGTGGTCTATACCGAGACGCTGTACTACAATGCCGCCCTGACCACCTTGGATACAACCGGCTCCGGCACGGCGTATCCCTATGTCTTCCTGGACAGCCTGGGCTATCCGGAGGATTACGAAGGCATTGACGTCAGTGGCAAGGTTGTTTTACCTTCCGCTTCTTTTCCCCAGGGGCCTCCCCAGGCAAGTATCCTACCGGTGGGACTGGGGGGCGGGCCCGGTTTCATCTGGGGGTCAGCATGGAGCCCGGCATGGCCCCCTCAGGCGGCGCCCAATCTCCGGAAGAATGGGAATTGACCGCCCTGCGGCTCATGGCCAATTCCGCCCGGGTGGAAATGCTGCGGCTGATGGCCCAGCGCCCCATGAGCGGCCAGGAGCTGGCCCAGAAGCTGAACCTCAACTCCGGGTCGGTATTCCGGGACTTAAACAGCCTGCGCAACGCCCGGCTGCTGCTGATGGAGGCCATTGGCGGCCGCAATTGTTACCGCACAAATGTTCTCGCTGTCCGGCAAATCACCAGTCACATTGCCGATTACGTGCAAAAAGATGGCTGAACACTGCCGCGGGCAAACAAAAACCCTGGCCCGATGAAACAGTTGGATGTACTTGTTTTCGGACATGGGACGGACCAAACTGCCAGAAAAAGCCAAGCCTCATTCCCGGGGCTTGGCTTTATTGATGGGGCTTACGCCACAGGGGAGATAGGAAAATATGGCGTTTTGCCGGGATGCCTCCAGACGGCGAAGTTTATGGGGCGCTTGACGGTACAGAATCTGTAAAAAAATACAAAAATGGAGGTTTTTTCAATTTACAAACGGCGATTTTGGTGGTATGATAGCCACGTCTCGATTTGAATACTTTAGGAGGTATTTCACATTGGCCAGAAAATTCAAAACCATGGACGGCAACACCGCTGCCGCCCATGTCAGCTATGCCTTCACTGAAGTAGCTGGTATTTATCCCATCACGCCTTCCAGCCCCATGGCCGACAGCGTCGACCAGTGGGCCGCTGCCGGGCGGAAGAACATCTTCGGCAACCCGGTCAAGGTAGTGGAAATGCAGTCCGAGGCCGGCGCCGCCGGTACGGTGCACGGCTCCCTGGCTGCCGGCGCCCTCACCACCACCTACACCGCTTCCCAGGGCCTGCTGCTGATGATTCCCAATATGTATAAGATCGCCGGTGAGCTGCTGCCCAGCGTGTTCCATGTCTCTGCCCGCACCGTGGCCACCCAGGCACTGAACATTTTCGGCGACCACTCCGACGTGTATGCCTGCCGTCAGACCGGCTTTGCCATGCTCTGCGAGACCAACCCCCAGGAAGTGATGGATCTGGGCGCCGTTGCCCATCTGGCTGCCATCGAGGGCCGGGTGCCGTTCATCAACTTCTTTGACGGTTTCCGCACCTCCCATGAGATCCAGAAGATCGCCATTTGGGATTACGATGACCTGAAGGAAATGTGCAACATGGAGGCGGTGGACGCCTTCCGGAAGCACAGCCTGAACCCGGAGCGCCCTGCCATGCGGGGCTCCCACGAAAACGGTGACATTTTCTTCCAGCACCGGGAGGCCTGCAACAAGTACTACAACGCTCTGCCTGCCGTGGTGGAGAAGTACATGGACAAGGTCAACGCTAAGCTGGGCACCGATTACAAGCTCTTCAACTACTACGGCGCACCGGATGCCGACCGGGTCATTGTGGCCATGGGCTCCATCTGCGACGTGGCTGAGGAAGTCATCGACTACATGAATGCCCACGGGGAGAAGGTGGGCCTGGTCAAGGTTCGCCTGTTCCGGCCCTTTGTCCCGGCCAAGCTGCTGGAGGCCATCCCCGCCACCGCCAAGTCCATCGCCGTGCTGGACCGCACCAAGGAGCCCGGCGCTCAGGGCGAGCCCCTGTACATGGACGTGGTCATGGCCCTGGCCAACGCCGGCCGGAACGATGTGAAGGTCATCGGCGGCCGCTACGGCCTGGGTTCCAAGGATACGCCCCCGGCTTCCGTGTTTGCCGTGTTTGCCGAGCTGGCCAAGGAGAATCCCAAGCGGGAGTTTACCATCGGCATCGTGGACGATGTGACCAACCTGTCCCTGGCGGAGAAACCCTCCCCCAACACCGCTGCCGCAGGCACCATCGAGTGCAAGTTCTGGGGCCTGGGCGGCGACGGCACCGTGGGCGCCAACAAGAACTCCATCAAGATCATCGGCGACCACACCGGCAAGTATGTCCAGGCTTACTTCCAGTACGACTCCAAGAAGACCGGCGGCGTGACCATCAGCCACCTGCGCTTCGGCGACAAGCCCATCAAGAGCCCGTACTACATCAACAAGG
>DVHJ01000009.1 GCA_018712145.1 Candidatus Faecousia faecigallinarum
GGGATGACGGCAGCCTCACGCCGGAGGGACGGCGGATTTACGGCAGATAAACCGGGCCACTTTTCCGGCAGTGCCCCGGGGGGACACAGTTGCATACGCTGACACGGCTCCGCGTTCCACACACCTTGCGCGCCCCACGCCCTTGCAACCGCAGACGCGTCACCACCTTCAGCATGTCATTGCGAGGAGCGAAGCGACGTGGCAATCCGTAACCCCGCAGGGATACCTGACCAGTTGGCAAGCTGTTCGGGCAAATTCGTAGCACTTTTCGTATTTGCCCAAAGTACAGCTTCTCGTTCTGTACTGCCGCTGGAGAACGGATTGCCACGCCAGTGTGCGCACTGGCTCGCAATGACATGCTGAAGGAAGGACGTGTGCGCGGGTGCAAGAACGCCCTTTGCAATGACATACTGTAACTTGCTGCCCATCTGGGTTTGCCGGAAGGCGGCATCACTCCCCTGCAAATTCATCCATCTTCAGCCCGGAAGGAGGCGGCTATGGCCGGAATGTTATACCTTGTCCCCACCCCCATTGGGAATCTGGGGGACATCTCCCAACGCTGCCGGGAGGTGCTGGCCCAGGCGGATTTCATCGCCGCCGAGGATACCCGGGTCACGCTGCGGCTGCTGAACCACCTGGGGCTGAAAAAGCCCCTGGTGAGCTACTATGAACACAACAAAACCGCCAGCGGCGGCCGGATCCTGGACCGGCTGCTGGCGGGGGAATGCTGCGCCCTGGTATCGGACGCCGGTACCCCGGCCATCTCCGACCCCGGGGAGGATTTGGTACGCCAGTGCGCCCAGGCGGGGATCCCGGTTTCCGCCCTGCCCGGCCCCTGCGCCGCGGTGACGGCCCTGAGCATGTCGGGGCTGCCCACCGGACGGTTTACCTTCGAGGGCTTTTTGTCCACGGCGAAAAAAAGCCGGGCCGCCCACCTGTCTGCCTTGGCCAAAGAGAGCCGCACTATGATCTTTTACGAAGCGCCCCACAAGCTCTTGGCCACCCTCCAGGACATGGCCGCCGTATTCGGGCCGGACCGGCGGATTGCCCTGTGCCGGGAGCTGACCAAGCTCCACGAAGAAGTGGTGCGCACCACCCTGGGCCAGGCGGCGGCGCTGTACGCCAGCCAGAGCCCCAGGGGGGAGTTTGTCCTGGTAGTGGCCGGGGCGGAGCCGGAGCGGGAGACGGTCAGCCTGGACGATGCCCTGGCCAGGGCGAAGGCCCTGGTGGCCGGTGGCATGTCCCGGAAGGACGCCGCCCGCCAAGCCGCCCAGGAGACCGGCCTGGCGAAAAACGCCATTTACGCCGGCCTGCTGGACTAGCCCTCCCCGGTCAGATATGCACACCAAGGCGCCAGGGTGCAGTTCTGGCACTGGGGTTTCCGGGCGGTGCACACTGCCCGGCCGTGGAGGACAATCCGGTGACAGAAGTCGCTGCTGCCCTCCGGCGGGAGAATTTCCCGGAGCTGCCGCTCCACCTTCTCCGGCTCCTTCCCCTGGGCCAGGCCCAGGCGGTTAGAAATCCGGATGCAGTGGGTGTCGCATACCACCGCCCCAGGCATGTGGTACAGATCCCCCAGCAGCAGATTGGCGGTTTTCCGGCCCACCCCCGGCAGGCGGAGCAGCTCCTCCATGGTGCCTGGCACCTTCCCGCCGTAGTCGGTCAGAAGCATTTGACAGGCCAGGACAATATCCCGGGCCTTGTGCTTGTAAAAGCCGCAGGTGCGCACCAGTTCCTCCACCTGGGCAATGTCCGCCCCGGCCAGTGCCTCCAGGGTGGGGAAGGCGGCAAACAGGGCCGGGGTGACCAGATTTACCCGGGCGTCGGTACACTGGGCCGACAGGCGCACCGCCACCATCAGCTCATAATCCTTGGCATAGTCCAGGGCGCACCGGGGATCCGGATACGCCGCTGCCAGGGCCGCCGCCACTGCGGCGGCTTTTTCTTTCCGTTCCATGGGTTTCCTCCAGGTTCTGTTTTCTTTCAGTATAGCATGAATGTTGCCGGAAGGAAAGCGCCCGGGAAAAATTGGGTGCATTTCCCCGGCAAATGTGGTATACTGAGAAAAAAGAAAGGGAGCCTTGCCATGTATCAACCTTTGGCGGACCGCATCCGCCCCCAGACCTTAGACGATGTGGTGGGTCAGGAACATATCCTTGGCCCGGGGGCGGTGCTGCGCCGCCTGATTGACGGGGGGAACATTCCCAATTTGATTTTTTACGGCCCGGCGGGCACCGGGAAAACCACCGTGGCCAACATCATTGCCAACCGCACCCGGCGGAAGCTCTGCCGGTTAAATGCCACCACCGCCTCCACGGCGGACATTAAAGAGATTGCCAGCCAGCTGGACACCCTGCTGGCCCCGGAGGGGATTTTGCTGTACCTGGACGAGATCCAGTCTTTTAACAAAAAGCAGCAGCAGTCCCTGCTGGAGCACATCGAAAACGGAAAGATTACCCTCATTGCCTCCACCACGGAGAACCCCTATTTCTACGTGTTTAACGCCATTTTAAGCCGGTCCACCATTTTTGAGTTTAAGCAGCTGGAGCCGCCGGCGGTACAGAAGGCCCTGGAGCGGGCCATCGGGCTCATGGCCAAGGAAGAGGGGCTGACGGTGACGGTGGAGCCGGGGGCCCTGGAATACGCGGCCCAGGCCTGCGGCGGGGACCTGCGCAAGGCCCTGAACGCCTTGGAGGTTCTGCTGGCTGCCGCCGGCCCCCAGGCCAAGCAAGCGGAAATTACCCTGGCGGATATGCAGGCGGTGACCCAGCGCTCCGCCATCCGCTACGACCGGGACGGGGACAATCACTACGACCTGCTGTCCGCCCTGCAAAAGTCCATCCGGGGTTCCGACCCGGACGCGGCCTGCCACTACCTGGCCCGGCTCCTGGCCGCTGGGGACATGATCTCCGCCTGCCGCCGGCTGATGGTCATCGCCAGTGAGGACGTGGGTCTGGCCTACCCCCAGGTGATTCCCATTGTGAAAGCCTGCGTGGACATGGCCCACATGCTGGGCATGCCCGAGGCCCGGATCCCCCTGGGAGATGCGGCGGTGCTCATGGCCACCGCCCCCAAATCCAACGCTGCCCACGTGGCTCTGGATAACGCCCTGGCGGATGTGAACCGGGGTAAGGGGGGTACCTTCCCCCGGCATTTGCAGAACGTCCACGCCGATTCTTACACCATGGAGCGGGAGCAGGGGTACCTATATCCCCACGACTTTCCCCACAGCTGGGTGCGCCAGCAGTACCTACCGGACGACCTAGTGGGGACGGTGTACTACCAGTACGGCCAGAACAAGCTGGAGCAAGCGGCCAAGCAGTACTGGGACGCCATCAAAACACCGTGACGGCGGCGCTGCCCGGGGCGTATGCCCACCGGTCCAGCCGGCCGGCGGTGCGGTAGTACCGCAGGGGCTGGGGCCGGGGCGGCTCCAGCCGGTCCAATATGGTCAGCTTGATTTTTTGCTTTTCCGGCACAATGGAACGGATGTACACGCTCACCCCCTGGCCGGGGGCAAGGGTCTCGTCCGGCTCTGCCAGGCCGGAGAGGTTGGGGGTCAGCTCCACAAATACCCCGTAGGGCAAAACGCTGCGGACGATGCCCGGTACCGTCTGTCCCGGGCGGAAGTTTTCCGCGTTTTCCGCCCAGGTGCCCAGGAGCTCCCGGTGGGTCAGGCTAATGCGGCCGTTCTCCACCGACAGAACGGCGGCGTAAATGGGCTGCCCGGGGGAGAACCGCTCCTTGCAGTGGGTGATCCGGGACACGGAGCACCGGGCAATGCCCATCAGGGCGGTCACCCCGCAGCCGATGTCGCAAAAGGCGCCGAAGGCGGCGGGATTCTGCACCACCGCCGGGAGGATCTGTCCGGGCTGTAGATTTTCCAGGAACCAGGCCATGGCCTCTTCCTGGGGCCCCCGGCGGGTGAGCAGCAGGGTTCCCCCCGGGGACCGGCCCATCACCCGGAAGCATACGGGCTTGCCCACCCGGGACAAAATGGCGATCTCCCGAGCCGTCCCCTGGGGGACGCCCATGGCGGTTTCCACTCTGGGAATCAGGCCCTGCACCGGGCCTAGATCCACCAACAGGTTGTGATGTTCGTCGCATTTTACACACATGGCCTGGAAAATTTCCCGGCGGCCGGCAAACCTGGCCAGGGCCTCCGGCTCGGGTAGCGGAACAGGGCGCAGGCCCTCCGGTAGGTACATGCTATTTCCCTCGCTTTCCCATATCCTGCCCCAATTGTATGGCCGGGGAAGGGCGGTTATGCCGCCGGGCAGGGCCAGGAGGTCAACATGGACATTCGTCTGAACGATATTTTGCAAATGAAAAAGGCCCACCCCTGCGGGGAGAGCCGGTGGCTGGTGCTCCGGGTGGGGGCGGACTTCCGCCTGCGCTGCCTGGGCTGCGGCCACGAGATCATGACCCCCAGGTTGAAGGCGGAGAAGAATATCCGCCGGATCCTCCGGGAGGACACCGGAAAGGAAGGCAAATAACATGCAATACGGTTTTGGCATCGACATTGGCGGCACGGCGGTAAAGCTGGGCCTGTTTACCCAGGACGGCGCCTTGGTGGAAAAGTGGGAGATCCCCACCCGGACGGAAGAGGGCGGGGCGTACATTTTGCCGGACATTGCCCAGGCGGTCACCGGCTGCCTGCACCGCCGGGGTATTGCCCAGTGTCTGGGCATCGGCTTGGGGGTGCCCGGCCCGGTGAGCCCCAGCGGGGTGGTGAACCGGTGCGTGAACCTAGGCTGGGGGGTGTTCAACATCCATGAGGTGCTGGGCAAGGCCACCGGCCTGCCGGTAAAGGCGGCCAACGACGCTAACGTGGCTGCCCTGGGGGAGTGCTGGGCCGGGGGCGGACAGGGCTGGGAAAACCTGGTGCTGGTGACTCTGGGCACCGGCATCGGCGGCGGCGTAGTGCTGGGGGGCAGGATCCTCTACGGGGCCCACGGGGCCGCCGGGGAGATCGGCCACCTGCCCAGCAATCCGGCGGAAACGGAAGTTTGCGGCTGTGGGAAAACCGGCTGCGCTGAGCAGTACGGTTCGGCCACCGGCATCCTCCGGCTGGCCCGGCGGTATCTGGCGGAGACGGATACCCCCAGCGCCCTGCGGGCCATGGACAACTACAGCTGCAAGGATATTTTCACCCTCACCCAGGACCCTGGCGCTGGGGCCATCCGGGAGCGGTACTTCGATTTCCTGGGCCGGTTCCTGGCCCAGGTGTGCTGCGTGGTGGACCCGGAGGCGGTGGTGCTGGGGGGAGGCGTGTCCAAAGCGGGGCAGGCGCTCCTGGATGGGGTGCAGGCGGCTTACCGCCGGTACGCTTTCCATGCCAGCCGGGATACAAAATTTGCCCTGGCCACCTTGGGGGCGGACGCGGGGATTTACGGCGGCATGAAGCTGGTTCTGGATGAATTTGGAGGAACGAAACGATGACAACAGATATTTTGGTGCTGGGGGGCGGCCCGGCCGGTTCCACCGCCGCCATTTACGCCGCCCGATCAGGAAAAACGGTGGCCCTGCTCTATGATGGAGAGGGGGCCTTGGGCCGGGCGGAGAAAATTGAAAATTACTACGGCTTCCCCACAGCCATCACCGGGCCGGCGCTGTTCCAGGCGGGCATCGCCCAGGCCCAGGCCATGGGGGTGCAGGTGTACCAGGGGCAGGCGTTGTCCCTGGGCTTTGGGGAAACCGGCCTGGTGGCGGAAACCACTCTGGGTCCCATGGCGGCCAGGGCAGTGGTGTTGGCCACCGGCGCCCGGCGGCGGAAGCCCAACATTCCCGGCCTGGCCCAGCTGGACGGGGCGGGGGTGAGCTACTGCGCCGTGTGTGACGGCTTTTTCTGCCGGGGGAAGGATGTGGCAGTGCTGGGGGCAGGGGAATACGCCCTCCACGAAGCGGGGGTGCTGCTGCCCCTGGCCCGGCAGGTGACCCTGCTGACCAACGGGGCGGAAGCCCCGGCAGAGCTACCCCCGGTCCTGGCGGTGGACACCCGGCCGGTGGCCCGGCTGACCCAGCAGGACGGGGTGCTGGCCGGGGTGGAGTTCACCCAGGGTCCGGCCCTGGCGGTGAGCCGGTTGTTTGTGGCTCTGGGCACGGCAGGCAGCGACGACCTGGCCCGGAAGGTGGGCCTACTGCTCACCGAGGACGGGAAGATTGCCGTGGATGGGTCCATGGCCACCAATGTGCCTGGCCTGTTTGCCGCCGGGGACTGCACCGGGGGCCTGCTCCAGGTGGCCAAGGCAGTGAGCCAGGGGGCCCAGGCCGGCCTGTCCGCCGTGAAGTATTTGGAGAAATAGTCGGGAAAGGGGCCTACTACAAAGTCTGCATTTTGCAGCAGGCCCCAACAGTTGCGGTAGGCGGCAAGTTCCTGTCCGGCAGTGCGGTCGCATTTTGTGGACACGTCTCTGTCTTCTGCGTGTCATTGCGAGCCAGTGCACCGTGGCAATCCGTTCTCTTTGCAGTACAACATAGCAGAAAGCAGCACTTTGGACGAATGCGCAACGGTCTACGGATTCGCCTTAGGTGCTGCTTACTGTTCTGTACTGTTGCGGGATTACGGATTGCCACGCCTCGTCGCCCAAAAGTCTGCCATGCCCTGCTCTGGCCTTTGGCCGGAGCAGGGCAACGCTCCCCTGGGGCTCATCTCTCCGCAAAGGGTGCGGGGCCCTCACGCACTGGTTTGCAATGACCTGCAGAAGACTGTGGCGCAGGTGCAAGAGGGGGTACTGCCGGGGAAGGGGATTGCCCCATCCCGGCGATACAAGATGGACGGCTTTCGGGGCTGCCGCTTGATCGGACAGTCCCATTATTTACAGCAAAACCGTCAATAACCACACCACACCGGTGGCCGCCGCGCCTAACCCCAGCCACAGGGGCTGCCAGGACCAGCCTTTGCGCCGCTGGGGCAGATAGCTGCCGGCGGCCTGCCGGGCCTGGCGGAGAATTTCCCGGTCCGACACGCCGCCTTTACCCAGGGCGTCGGCCCGAAGAATGAAAATGGCCTCTTCAAACAATTCCGGGTCCGGGGAACGTACCATAATGACCTGCCGGGATACGCCTTTTACCATGATTTACCGCCTCCTGCCTCCATTGTACCCAATGGCCGGGGGCGGCAAACCTATGGCTGAAAAAATCAAAATGCGGCACCCACGGGAAAGCTGCGGCCAGATGGGAATTTGCTGCTGTGCGCCGTAAACTTTTCCTGAGCGGCCCGGCAAATAGAGCTGGTTTTTTCTTCCTCCTCCGCTACCTTGAACTGGGTTTTCTTTGGTTAAGTTTAGTTAGGTTAGGTTTAGTTGGGTTAAGTTAGGTTCGGTTAGGCGTCCGTTTTTTCCAAATTGGAAATTTTGTCTTCCGCTTGGTATCTACTTTTTTCCAACCTGGGCAACGGGCTATCCTTAACCCGCCGCCGAATAGACCCACATGGCCCGGATCTGGGGGGAGAGCTCAGCGTATGTCCAGGTTCTTTCACTATTGCTGATGGAGTTTGGATCTAAAATACGAAATGCGCCGTTTTCGTATGCCGTAATGACGAAAAAGTGGCCGCTGTCGGTAAAATCTCCGGCACCTACGGCGCAGATGATGGGACCTTGGGCCAGGGCATCGATGATGCTTTGCTCCCATAGGGGTACCTCCTGGGCGGTCAGGCCAAAAGCGGCGCAGCCCTGGGACATCAGGGTCCAGGCGGTGCCGTCTTCCCTTGTGGCGTAGCCGTTTTCTGCGGCATATTCCGCCACGGCGGCGGGATGGTAGTCCAGGTTTCCGGTCAGGCCTACGGCCACCATGGCTAAGGCGGTGGGCCCGCAGCCCGACAGACCGATCATATCCTCCGGACGGTCCCCACCGTAGGGCAGATAGCCCCAGCGCTGATCCCACTGGAGAAAGTGAGGGATTTCTCCCGGCACATAGTCCCCGCTGATATCAATTTCTCCGTCGCCACGGCCAGGGTAATGCTCAACGAACGCCTGGGTTTCCGGATTCCGCTCCGCCAGATCCAGCAAAACCTGGGGAATTACCGGGGCGGTTCCATCAATAACCAGGGTGATGCCGGTGGTTTCTTCCGCTGCCGGGGGCGGGGCTTCCCGGGAATTCAGCAGGGCCAAGCCACCCCACACTGCCAGGGCCAGTCCTGCTGCCGCCAGCAATGGACGGGCCGGTCCTTTCCGCCGCCGGGTAGTTTTTCGCCGTTGTATTGTGGGCATGGGATTCACTCCTTATTTTCTGGGGATAGGGAGATTTTACCACACAATACGCCGGAGGTGTATCGAATTTGTATCCGAAGAAAAGATTTTTTGCCTGCTGCCGGAGAAGGTGCGCCTTGCTCCCCCGGCTGGGTTGGGGTATAATGGAGAAAAGCCTTAGGGGGGATAAGCATGTTGTCGTTCAGTGACCCGGTGCAATATTTGAAAGGCGTAGGCCCTGCCAGGGGGAAAGCTTTTCAGGCCCTGGGGGTTTTTACCGTGGAGGATCTGCTGCGCCACTATCCCAGGACCTATGAGGACCGAACCAAGGTCCTGCCCATTGCCGGCCTGGAGGTGGGGCAGCCGGCCTGCTTCCGGGCCATGGTGATGACCACGCCCCGCACCAGCCGCATTCGCCAGGGGTTGGAGATCACCAAGCTCACCGTGGCGGACAGCTCGGCCCGGTTGAATCTCACCTTTTTTAACCAGCGCCACGCTGCCGGGCATCTGGTGTGCGGCCGGGAATATGTGTTTTACGGGACGGTGGCCGGGGATTTTGCCCGGCAGGAGATCGCCAATCCCGCTTTTGAAGAAGCAGACAGTCCCCCAGTGCTGACCCGCCGGATTTTGCCGGTGTATCCCCTGACGGCAGGCCTGACCAACCGGCAAGTGGTCTCGGCGGTGGGCCAGGCGCTGACCCAGTGCGGGCCACCGCCGGAGCTGCTGCCCCGGCAGGTGCTGGAGGAGTACCGGCTGCTGCCCATGGATAAAGCCTGCCGGGCCATTCACCAACCGGAAAGCGGAGAGGAGCTGGCCATGGCCCGGCGGCGGCTGGCCTTTGAGGAGTTTTTCCAGTTTTCCGCCGGCCTGGCTTTGCTCCGGGCCGGCCGGAGCCAGCGGCAGGTGGAGCCCTACGTTCCGGTAGACCTGACCCCCCTGACCAACCGCCTGCCCTTCCGGCTCACCGGGGCACAGCAGCGGGCCATCAGGGAAATCCAGGGGGATCTGATGGAGGGACATCCCATGAACCGGCTGCTTCAGGGGGATGTTGGCTCCGGCAAGACCGTAGTGGCTGCTGCTGCTGCCTGGTACGCCGTGGGTAACCGCCGGCAGGTAGCGTTGATGGCCCCCACGGAAATTCTGGCTGAGCAGCATTTCCGCTTCCTCACCAAGCTTCTGACTTCGTTGGGGGTGCGGTGCGTGCTGCTTACCGGCTCCATGACGGCGGGAGAGAAGCGGGAGGCCAGGCAGGCCCTGGCCAGTGGGGCGGCGGATCTGGCGGTGGGCACCCATGCTCTGCTGTCGGATACCACTGCCTTTGCCCGGCTGGGGCTGGTGATCACCGACGAGCAGCACCGTTTCGGCGTGGCCCAGCGGGCGGCCTTGGGGGAGAAGGGGGATACCCCCCACCTACTGGTGATGTCCGCCACCCCCATTCCCCGCACCTTGGCGCTGATGCTCTACGGGGATTTGGACGTGTCGGTGCTGGATGAGCTGCCCCCAGGACGGCAGAAAATCGGCACGTTCCTGGTGAATGAGAGCTACCGGGCTAGGCTCAACGGCTTCCTCCGGCAGCAGGCGCAGGCCGGCCGGCAGTGCTATGTGGTCTGCCCCGCCGTGGAGGAGGGGGAGTCCGGCAAATCGGCGGAAGGCTGGGCCGCTACCCTGCAGACCCAGGTATTCCCTGACCTTTCGGTAGGACTCATCCACGGCAAGATGAAGGGGGCGGAGAAGGAGGCGGTGATGGGCCGCTTTGCCCGGGGAGAGATTTCCATTTTGGTGGCCACCACGGTGATTGAGGTGGGGGTGGATGTGCCAAACGCTACGGTAATGGTGGTGGAGGACGCCGACCGCTTCGGCCTGAGCCAGCTCCACCAGCTCCGTGGCCGGGTGGGCCGGGGCCGGGAAAAGAGCTGGTGCATCCTGGTTTCCAACAGCCGGAACCCGGAGACGGTAGGCCGCCTGAAAACCTTGTGCCGCACGGCAGATGGCTTTGCCATCGCCCAGGCGGACCTGGAGCAGCGGGGACCGGGGGACTTTTTGGGCCGGCGGCAGCACGGCCTGCCGGTATTCCGCACCGCAGGGATGGCCGGGGATATCACCGTTTTACAGCAGGCCCAGGCTGCCGCCACCCAGTGGATTGAATCCGGGGGCGCAAATCAGGATAGCCCCTTGGCCAGGCAGTTGGGGAAACTGCTGGCCGGGCAGCGGGAAACCATGAACTGAAAGCCGGCCTTGCCGGGAGCAGATTATGTTTTACCGGCGGGTTTTGCACAGGTGTGGAAAAACCCGGAAACTTTTCCACTGACTGCCGCTGGAACCCTTGAAAAACCGGGGATTTTCCCGGATGTGCCTGTGGACAAACTTGTGGAAGCTGTGTATAACTTCCAACTGTGCACAACGGCAAAGCGGAAAAAACCGTAGCATTATGTCTACCTTTCGGGCAGAAGGGAGGAAATTCCCGGTTTTCGGAAAAACGCCCAAGAGGGCACGCCAAAAAAGGGAATTTTTCCACAGGGCGGCGCCACCTTTGGCGCGCCCGGCAGTGGGTTCCCGCTGCGGGAACCCGGGGCGTTTTGCCCGGTAGCGCCCCGATATTGCGCGGACACGCGGCAAATTTCAGCATGTCATTGCGCACCAGTGACCGACGTCACTGGTGTGGCAATCCGCATCCACGCAGAGAAGGGAAAAATAAGCAGTGCTTGGGCGAATTCGTAATGCCTTGCGGATTTGTCCGGCAGTGGGTTGGTACTACGCGGACATGCTAAAGACAGGGAGGCGTGGGTACGGGTGCAAGGGCGTGGCGTATACGATGACAGGCGAAAGGCGTGAATGGGAGCGCGTGGACGGCGCCGTCTGCGTTTTTTTCCGTTTTTTTCTCCGGCTTACTAGCACTGCCGGGGTGGGTGTGATATAATGATGCCAATGCGCCGCCGGCGGAATGCCGGGGGTGCTGGGGGAAATGGTTTACCGGCCGGGGGAGAATGCCCCGCCGGGTTTGGATATAGATAGGGGTATGTGATGCTGGAACTATTGGCGCCTGCCGGGTCCATGGAGGCGCTGCGTGCCGCCGTCCAGAACGGCGCCGACGCGGTGTATCTGGGGGCCGGTTCCTTTAACGCCCGACAGGGCGCAAGAAATTTTACGGTGGAAGCGCTGCCGGAGGCGGTGCGGTATGCCCACGTGCGGGGGGCTGCCGTCCATTTGACGGTGAACACCCTGGTCTCCGACCGGGAAAGTCCCCAGGCGGCGGAGCTGATCCGGGCCGCTGCCCGGGCTGGGGTGGATGCGTTTATTGTGCAGGATCTGGGGATTTTGGCTCTGTGCCGCCAGATTGCCCCCCATATCCCCATCCACGCCTCCACCCAGATGTCCATCCACAGCCTGGAGGGGGTGCAGCAGGCGGCGGCGCTGGGGGTCAGCCGGGTGGTGCTGGCCCGGGAGCTGCCCCGGGAGCAGATTGCCCGGATCTGCCGGAACAGTCCGGTGGAAATTGAAGTGTTCGTCCACGGGGCGCTGTGTATGTGTTATTCCGGCCAGTGCTACATGTCCAGTGTCATCGGCCGCCGCTCCGGCAACCGGGGGCAGTGCGCCCAACCCTGCCGCCTGCCCTACGGCTATGGCCGGTTTGAGCAGAAGTATCCCCTGAGTTTAAAGGATAACTGCCTGGCCGGCTACCTGAGAGAGCTGCAAGCCATGGGGGTGGCCTCGGTTAAGCTGGAGGGCCGGATGAAGCGGCCGGCCTATGTGGCCACCGTCACCAAAATTTACCGCCAGGCCATTGACCAAGGGCAGGTAACCCGGCGGCAGATGGCGGAATTGGCCACTGCCTTCAGCCGTCAGGGCTTTACCGACGGCTACTACCTGGGTAAGCTTGGGCCGGCCATGTTTGGCGTCCGGGAGAAGGACGGCGGGGCAAGTACCCCGCTGCCGTTGGTGGAGGTTCCCCGGGTGCCGGTACACTTTTACTTGGTGGTCAACCGGTCCGCAGCCATGCTGGCAGTGCAGGATCCCCAGGGAAATGTGTGTAAAACCGCCGGCCCGGCGCCGGAGCCTGCCAGAACCCGGGGCCTGACCGTGGAGGAGGTATCCGCCCGGCTGAGCAAAACCGGGGGCACGGTCTATGCCTGCGCCGGGGTGCATGCTTCGGTGGAGCCGGGGCTGAACCTGCCGGCCGCCGCCATCAATGCCATGCGCCGGGAGGTGCTGGATCAGCTCACCGCCCTGCGGGGCCGCCGGGTACAGATGCCCCTGGGTAAGTACACACCGCCCATGATCTATCCCGGGCAGAAGGAGGCCCCCGGCCTCACCATCCAGGTTTCCGCCACGGAGCAGGTGACCCCGGCGCTGCTGGCGGTAAAGCCCCGGTGCCTGTATGTGCCGGTACACTTACTTGACCGGGACCGGGAGATCTACGCCGCAGCGGCCCGGCGTGTCCGTCTGGCTGCGGTTCTGCCCCGGGTGATTCAAGACGGGGAGCACGGCCGGGTAACCCGGCAGCTGGACAATGCCTACGAACTGGGGGTGCGCCATGTACTGCTGGGCAATCTGGGGCAGATTCCCCTGGCCAGGGCCAGAGGATTCGCTCTCTGTGGGGATTTTGGCCTGAACCTGTTTAACAGCCGGGCCATGAATCTAGCCCGCCGCCTAGGTTTGGCCTCGGCCACGGTGTCCTTTGAAATGACCCTGCCCCAGATCCGGGATTTATCCAAGGCCGTGCCCACGGAGGCCATTGTCTACGGCAGGCTGCCGTTGATGATTACGGAAAATTGTTTGATTCGCAACCGTGCCGGCCGGTGTTCCTGTCAGACCGGAGCGATGCGCCTCATGGACCGGAAGGGGGCGGAGTTTCCGGTGGTGCGGGACGGGGATACCTGCCGGTCGGTGGTCCTTAACGGAAAGAAGCTGTATTGGCTGGACCGCCTGCCGGACTGGCAGAACCTGGGGTTGTATGCCCTGCGGCTACTGTTCACCACGGAAAATCCACGAGAGGTGGATCAGGTGCTGCAGGCCTGGCGGATTGGGGCGGCTTTTGACCCCGGCAGCGCCACCCGGGGCCTGTACCTGCGGGGCGTGGAATAAAAGCCGTTGGAAGGAGAATTGACCATGCAAATTATTTTGGCTTCCCAATCCCCCCGGCGGCGGGAACTGTTGGCCAAGCTGGGCCTGCCCTTTACCGTTCAGGCTGTCCGTGCCGACGAGACCATGGACCCCGGGCTGGACCCCCGGCAAGAGGTGGCCCGGGTCAGCCGGGTCAAGGCCATGGCGGCACAGGCCGGGCCGGAGGATGTGGTGATTGCTGCAGACACCATCGTGGTCTGCCAGGGCCGGATTCTGGGTAAGCCCAGGGACAAGGCCCAGGCGGCAGACATGCTGGCTATGCTCTCCGGCCGGGACCACCAGGTGATGACCGGCTATACCCTCCGCCGGGGCAGCCAGGTGATCACCGGTACCGAAGTGAGCCATATTTTTTTCCGGCCCCTGGACCCGGCGGAGATCCGGGCCTATGTGGAAACCGGCGAACCCATGGACAAGGCCGGAGCCTACGGCATCCAGGGCATGGGCGCTTTGTTTATTCCCCGGCTGGAGGGGGACTACTACAACGTGATGGGCCTGCCGGTGTGTGCCCTGGCCCAGCAGCTGCGGCAGCTGGGGGTAAAGATTCTGGGAGTGTGAAGCAGTGAAGCGGTTTTTGAACGGAAAGACCAAGGCGGTGCTGGCCCTTACTGTGGCTTTGGCAGTGGCCTTGTCCCTGCTGGCGGCCCTGGGCAGCGGCTCGGCATTTCCCCAGCAGGCGGTCCAGGGGATTATGCGGCCCCTGCGGGCTGCGGTCAACGGCCTGATTCTCCAGGCGGAGAAAATTTACAGCTATATCTTCCGCTATGATGCCCTGGAGGCGGAAAACCAAGCCTTAAAGGCCCAAATTGCGGAGTTGGAAAACGATGCCCGCACCATCGATACGCTGCAACGGGAAAACCAGCGGCTGAAAGACCTCACCGGCTTAAAGGAGGAGCGGACGGACTTCACCCTGGTTGGCTCGTATATCATCACCTGGGACTCCAACGACTGGACCAGTTCCTTTACCATTGACAAAGGGGAAGGTTCCGGTATTGCCCTGGATATGGTGGCCATCACTGCCCAGGGGGAGGTGGTGGGGGTGGTGTCGGCAGTGGGGCCGAATTGGGCCACGGTGACCACCGTATTGGACTCTGCCCTGGAGATCAGCGCCAATATCGCCTCCTCCGGCTATGCCGGTATGGTGCAGGGCGCTTACACCACCGGGTCTGAGGGGATGCTGCGGATGGATTACCTGCCCACCGACGCAGTGATCCGGAACAATGATCAGGTGGTTACCGCCGGTTCCACCCTGTACCCCCGGGATCTGATCCTGGGCTATGTGGCCGATGCCGGCTTCGATGAGAGCGGCGTGGCCAAATACGCCCTGCTCACCCCGGCGGCGGATTTTGAAAATTTGGAGCAGGTGTTTATCCTGACGGATTATGTCAACGAATAGACCCGGGAGGATCCCATGAACAAACGACGATTGTCCAAGCTGGAGCAGGGCCAGGGAACCACGGTGTTTGGCCGGCTGTTGCTGACCCGGCGCCAGTGCCGGAACCTGCTCAAGTGGGTTCTGCTTGCCCTGGGCTACCTGGCGGTGCAGGTGTTGCAGGATGTAGCCATCAGCCGGGTCCGGCTGTTTGGCGGCTGCCCGGACGTGACGGTTGCCTACCTGCTGCTGGCCTGCGTGCTGCTGGATCCGGACCGGGGCGGCCTATTTGCCCTGTGCGCCGGGGTATTTCGCAGCCTGTCCGGGGCGGTGCTTGGCCCGGTATCCCTGGCGGTGATTACCATTTCCGGGGTATTTCTGTCCGCCTTTCGCCGGGCTTACCTGCGGCGGCGGTTCCGCACGGAACTGCTGTGCTGCTGGCTGGGGCTGGCGGTACACAAAGCGGTGGTGTACGGTCTGGGCCTGTTTTTGGGCTACACTGCCCTGGCCCGCTGGCCGTCGGCGGTGGGGGGCTTGGTGGGAGAAATGGCTGCCTGCGCACTGCTATACCCGGTGGTCAACGCCACCGGCAATCTGGGAGGTGAACCATGGAACGGATAAACCGGCGGCGGATTTTGGCGTTGGTTCTGGTGTTTGCCCTGATCCTGGGCCTGTTTGGCTTCCGCATGTACCAGCTGCAAATCCGGGACGCCGACCCGGAGGACGCCAGTCTGTCCACCTATACCACCTGGAGCCGGGTGACGGCTGCCCGGGGGGAAATTCTGGACCGGAACGGCAATGTGCTGGTCACCAACCGGGCCAGCTATAATCTGGTGTTTAACAACTATGTGTTTTACAATTCCGACAGCCCAAACGAGTCCCTGCGGCGGCTGACCGCCCTGCTGGCGGAGCGGGACATTGTCTATATCGAGCATTTTCCGGTCACCATGGATAAGCCCTATGCCTACACCTTTGATCAGCTGGACGGAACTTGGCAGAGCTATTTCCGGGACTTTCTCAACTACCGGGAGCTGGACTCGGATATCTCCGCCGCCCAGCTGATGAAGCAGCTCCGGGCGGCCTACCGGATCCCCAACGACTGGACGGATCAGGAGGTGCGCCGGGTGGTGGGCCTGCGGTATGAGCTGGAACTGCGCAGCGACCTGACCACCCTGCCGGCCTACACCCTGATTTCGGATGTGGACGCAGACAGTCTGTCCGCCATTTTGGAGCTGAATATCCCCGGCCTGACGGTAGAGTCTTCCACCGTTCGGGAGTATACCACCAAGTATGCCGCCCATATTTTGGGCTATGTGGGGGAAATGAGCCCGGAGCAGTATGAAGTTTACGGGGAGCTGGGCTATTCCATGGATGCCCTGGTAGGCCAGACCGGTTTTGAGCAGGCGTTTGAGGAGTACCTCCACGGCACCGACGGGGTGAAGCTTACCACCGTGGACGCCGATGGCAACATTGTCGCCGAATACTTCACCACCGAGCCTCAGGCCGGGGCCAACGTGGAGACCACCATCGACATCGATCTGCAAATCGCGGCGGAGACGGCCTTGGAGCAGGCCATTTTGGACCTGCGGGAAAATGGAATCGGCAGGAACAGCGAGGGAACCGATGCCGAAGGGGGCGCGGTGGTGGCCATTGACGTGAAAACCGGCCAGGTTTTGGCCTGCGCCAGCTATCCAACCTATGACCTGAGCACCTATTTTCAGGACTATAACCAACTCCTGGAGACGGATTACGATCCTTTGTACAATCGGGCGCTGCAAGCCACCTATGCCCCCGGCTCCGTGTTCAAGATGGCGGTGACCATCGCCGGTATCAATGCCGGCACCATCAATTCCGGCACGGTGATTGAGGATTTGGGGGTGTATACCAAGTACGAGGGCTATCAGCCGGAGTGCCTGATCTACACCAACTATGGCCGGACCCACGGGGAGATCAACGTGATGGAGGCCCTGGCAGTGTCCTGTAACTACTACTTCTACGAGGCGGGTATCCGCACCGGCATGCAGGCCATCGACGCGGTGTCTAAGGCCCTGGGCCTGGGGGAGGATACCGGGGTGGAGCTATATGAGGAGGAGGGCAGCCGATCCAACGCCGAGCGGAAGCAAGAGGTGTATGGAGATGATCCCGACCAGTCCGGCTGGTACGACGCCGATACCCTGATGCTGTCCATCGGCCAAGGGGAAAACCGGTTCACCCCCATGCAGCTGGCGGTGTACACCGCCGCGCTGGCCAACCGGGGCGTGCGGTATAAGGCCACCTTCCTGAACCGGGTGATCTCCGCCGACTACCAGTCTCTGCTGTACAGCGCCCAACCGAAGGTGCTGAGCACCTGTTCCATCAGTGACGACGCCTACTATGCCTATACCACCGGTATGCGCATGGCGGTGAGTGACCCTTCCGGCACGGTATACAGCTACCTCAACGACTACCCGGTGGCGGTGGCGGCAAAAACCGGTACGGCCCAGCACGGCGGCTCCGGCTCGGCCAACGCTTCGTTTGTGTGCTACGCTCCTTATGACGATCCGGAAATTGCCATTGCCGTCTTTGTGGAAAAAGGCGCCCAGGGCGGCAACCTGGCCAGTGTGGCCAGCGCCATCATGGACGTGTATTTCCGGCAAACCCAGGAGAGCACCGCCCAAATCCCGGCGGAAAACACACTGAATTAAAGGAGAGCAGATGAAACAGCAGTATTTGGAGGCGGGACAAATCGTCTCTGCCCACGGCCTGCGGGGGGAAGTAAAGGTCTACCCCTGGGCTGACAGCCCGGCGTTCCTCACCGGGCTTCCCCGGGTATACCTGGGGGGACAGGCCTATGCCGTGGAGCATGGCCGGGTGCAGAAATCCTGCGCCCTGCTGAAGCTCCAGGGAGTGGACACGGTAGAGGAAGCCCAGCGCCTGCGGGGGAAAACCGTCCTGGTGAACCGGGAGGATGTGCCCCTGGCTCCGGGCACCTATTTCATCGCCGACCTGATCGGCCTGCGGGTGTTGGCAGGGGACGAGGAGATCGGCGTTGTCCGGGAGGTGCTCACCATGCCCGGCAACGATGTTTATGTGGTCCAGGGCCAGGCAGAGCACATGATCCCGGCGGTGCAGGAATTTATCTTGGAGACCAATCCGGAGGCAGGCTATATCCGGGTGAAGCTCATTGAAGGGATGTAATATGCGCATCGATATCCTGACGTTGTTTCCTGACTCGGTGGGGGACGTATTGTCGGAGAGCATTCTGGGCCGTGCCCAGGAGCGGGGGATTATCCGCATTGAGACCCACCAGATCCGGGACTATACTGCCAGCCGCCAGTGCCAGGTGGATGACTATCCCTACGGCGGCGGCCGGGGGGCGGTGATGCAAGCCGATCCTCTGTACCGCTGCTGGACCCACGTGTGCGACGAGGCCATGGGACCGGTACACACGGTTTACCTGTCCCCCTGCGGCCGCACCTTCCGTCAGGCCGACGCCATTCGTCTGAGCCGGGAAGAACGGCTGGTGCTGGTGTGCGGCCACTATGAGGGGATCGACCAGCGGTTTATTGACGAGTGTGTGGACGAGGAGATTTCCCTGGGGGACTTTGTCCTCACCGGCGGGGAGATTGCCGCCATGGCGGTGGCCGATGCGGTGTGCCGCATGGTGCCGGGGGTGCTGGCGGATGCGGAGTGCTTCCAGGAGGAGAGCCATTACAACGGGCTGCTGGAGTACCCCCAGTACAGCCGCCCGGCGGTGTGGCACGGCCTGGCGGTGCCGGAAATCCTGCTGTCCGGGGACCATGCCAAGGTGGCCCGGTGGCGGCGGAAGCAGTCCCTGCGCCGTACCCGGGCCCGGCGGCCGGATATGTATGCCCGGCTGAATCTGGACAGCAAGGCGGATAGAAAACTGTTGGCGGAAATGGAACAGGAGGATTTGCTGGCGGCAGGCCAGCACCCGGAGGGGGATGAACATGAATAAACTGGAAACCTTAAAAACATGGATTGGCGAAGCAAAGCGCATGGTGTTTTTCGGCGGAGCGGGAGTTAGCACGGAATCCGGCATCCCTGACTTCCGCTCGGTGGACGGCCTGTACAGCCAGCACTTTGACTACCCGCCGGAAACCATCATCAGCCACAGCTTTTACCGGAAAAACCCCAGCTACTTTTTCCGCTTCTACCGGGAGAAAATGCTGCCCCTGGGCTATGCCCCCAACATCACCCACCGGGTATTGGCCCGGTGGGAGGCAGAGGGAAAGCTCCAGGCGGTGGTGACCCAGAACATTGACGGCCTGCACCAGAAGGCCGGCAGCCGGAAGGTATATGAGCTCCATGGCAGCGTGCTGCGGAATTACTGTGAAAATTGCGGCAAGTTCTACCCGGCGGAGTTTGTGCAGCAGGCGGCGGATATCCCCCGGTGTACCTGCGGCGGCATCGTGAAGCCGGATGTGGTGCTCTATGAGGAAAGTCTGGACGAAAAGACCATCACCGCCAGCCTGGAGGCCATTGCCCAGGCGGATATGCTGATGGTGGCGGGCACCAGCCTGACGGTATACCCGGCGGCAGGGCTGATCCGGTACTATCCGGGCAACCGCTTGGTGCTCATCAACCGGGACGAAACCCCCTATGACTCCATGGCAAACCTGGTGTTCCATGACAGCCTGGGGGAAATCTTTTCTACCCTGTAGGCTGCCGTCCTGCAGGGTTTTCCTCTTGCTGAAAAAGCTTTCGGATAGGGCTATACATTTGGGTAGTGTCAAGGGTTATGCGCAAATTTGTTTTGGCTCTGGTAGAAATCTGTCGCATGGGGGCGGGATACCGCCCCTTGGTTACCTTCCAGCGGACAGGGCGCAAAGGGTCAAGGGCGGCGGTACGCCGCTTGTCTTGCCCTTGACCCTTTGTGACCTGACTGCTATCAGCCTGCAGCCTGGTCATCTTCCAAGGCTTCCA